>NZSE01000040.1 GCA_002703515.1 Paracoccaceae bacterium
AATTAATGAACTTTTAGGAGTCCACAATAAGTTGCTTTTGGGTTTTACAGCGGGATATGGCTTTACTGGTATAGCAGTTGCCTTGATGGGGAGAAATCATCCTTTTGGTATATTTCTGGCTAGTCTTTTATTTGGAGCTTTATACCAAGGTGGAACGGAATTAGACTTTGAGTTTTCGTCAATAACAAGGGAAATGGTCTTGCTTATTCAAGGTTTAATAATACTTTTTTCTGGAGCGCTAGCTTATATGTTAAACCCTTTAGTGGAGAGAGCTTACCTAAAGTATTACGGGAATTATAGTAATGCCTGAAAGTTTTCAACTTATAATCTCCTTGCTTGACTCAACTATTAGGATTGCAACACCACTAATATTTTGTGCGATGGCGGGTATTTTTTCTGAGAGAAGTGGTATCATAGATATTGGATTAGAGGGCAAGATGCTGCTATCTGCTTTTGTAGCTGCCACAGCGACATTCTTGACTGGGTCTCCAATTTTAGGATTATTTGCTGCTATTTTAGCATCATGTAGTGCGTCTTTGATACATGGGTTCGCCTGTATTACAAATAGAGGTGACCAAGTCATAAGTGGTTTAGCTATAAATATTCTAGCATCAGGCTTGACAATAACCTTGGGAATAGCTCTATTTTCTAGAGGTGGTCAAACGCCGCCTTTAGCATCAGAACAAAGATTTATGCCTATTGAGTTTCCTTTTCTTGATCAGATGAATTATGTTCCAATTTTGGGGGATCTATATGTTGAAGTAATTTCAGGCCATAATATTATAGTTTATCTTTCAGTTTTAGCCGTTCTTTTCACTTATTATGTAATTTTTAAAACTAGGTTTGGTCTTCGACTAAGGGCTGTAGGGGAGAAACCCGAAGCAGTTGATACTGCCGGGATTTCAGTAATTAAACTGCGATATCAATCTATTTTAATTGCCGGAATGTTATGCGGCCTTACAGGAGCTTATTTATCGATTGCTCATGGTGCGGGATTTGGAAGAGAGATGTCCGCCGGTAAAGGTTATATCGCGTTAGCAGCAATGATTTTTGGTAAATGGAACCCAATTCCAACTTTATTTGCATGCCTTTTGTTCGGATTTTTAGAGGCATTAGGGGTAAGGCTAGAGGGAGTCGAGTTAATGTGGATTGGGGAAGTTCCAGTGCAAGTAATGCAGGCATTACCTTATGTTCTCACTGTAGTCTTGTTGGCTGGTTTTATTGGAAAAGCAAGGGCACCAGGAGCCATAGGCGTTCCCTATAGCAAAGAAGGTTAAGTTTTTAAATTCAGTTTCATTATTATTGCATCTTCCCGTATACCTGAAATGTTTCTGTAATAATTTTTTCGAATGCCATATTCTATAAAATTTAACGAAAGATACATATTTTTTGCTGGGATGTTATTAATTCCTACTTCAAGAATTATAAAGTCGGCTCCATAATATTTGGAAAAGCTTATAATACTCTTAAGTAACTTTTTCCCTAATCCCCTACCTCGGAAACTTTCTGCAACGCCAATAAAGTATATCTCTACTTCGCGATCGGTAAGACCTAGTATAGCTATGCAATTTTGCTCTTTTTCGATCTTGGTATTTTTAGACCTCTGAAATCGTTTGAAATCTTCCAAAGAGAACTGAGTCGACTCAATGTCTACACATTGCTTATAGAGATTAAAATATTCCTCAGCTGACATCTAATGGTTTATCGAGTATTTTCGGTCCCTTATATTTAGCGAATAAAGACTGACTCGGAGATATGTATAAAGGCTTTGGTAAAAATTTATCAGGTTTTACTACTTTTCTTGAGAATTGAAGAAGATCTTGCATAGATATTTCATCTTGTTCGATAAATTTTTTAACTTTAATACTGGTTGCTATTTCTTCAGCTCTATATCCAACAACCACTAAGTCGGAGTAATCGTCTGAAGATTGAATATCTTTTATTTCTGAGGAGGACATGAAAATAGGATTTTCATTTTTTGATATGCACCAGTAAATCTTATTACCTCTATATTTTAGGGAAATTAAAGCGGACTTATATATTTTTGATAGAGCTTGAAACTTGTTTACCCCTATTAGTTGAATAGGTAAGGAACAACAGACGCCCTTCATAGCAGATATTGATGCCCTAATCCCGTTAAAATTTCCAGGCCCAGTACAGACCACAATTCTTTTAATTTCATGTATCTTTAAATTATTTTTATTTAAAAAATCTGAGAGAAAAAAAAAATTCTATCAAAATCTGGTTGGTCTACATTTTTATAGTCAGAAAACACATTATGACTATCAAGCCCAAATTTTATATCTGAGGTAGTAAGGTCTACGGCGAGCGTGTTCATGGCCGTATTGCTCAAGCTACAGGTCTAACTTCGGTCACTTCAGGAATATAATGCTTAAGCAGATTTTCAATGCCCATTTTTAATGTCATAGTTGATGAAGGGCATCCAGCGCAAGCCCCTTGCATATGCAAGTANACTACTCCTTCNTNGAAACTCTGAAAAGTTATATCTCCNCCATCTTGAGCAACNGCNGGTCTNACCCTAGTATCTAAAAGGTCTGTTATTTTTTTTACTATTTCACTGTCAGGTCCNTCATGAATATCGTGCGAGGAGTCTCCAGACTCNTCATTTAATATTTCCTCACCAGATTGTAAAAAGTCCATAATCGTTCCCAGTANAGCTGGCTTTATATGTTCCCATAAGAAATCTTCTTTCTTAGTAATTGTGATAAAGTCGCTTCCCAGAAANACTCCAACTACACCATCTACGCCAAACAGTTTTTTTGCTAAAGGTGAGCTTTCAGTATTATCGCCCTCACTAAAATTGGCGGTTCCTGTACCCAAAACGGTCTGACCAGGTAAAAACTTCAGTGTTGCCGGGTTGGGTGTCTCTTCTGTTTGGATAAACATAACTTTTCTCCAGTATTGTTCNTTAAACTTAGATAGTTAGTATTGTAGCATTTTTCAAGGCTAAGATACAGCTTCAATTCTTTCCTTTGTCATTGAACCTGGCACGATAGTNACAGGTATAGGCAAGTTGCCACCATCTCGTGAAACTAATTGGCTTATTAATGGCCCAGGACCTTCACTCGAATTGTTTGCCCCTAAAACAAGTACCCCAACTTCTTTNTCTTCCGAGATTTGGTTCAGTACCTCAGTAGCTTTTTCTCCCTCTCGAATAACTAATTCAGCCTCGAGCTTTAACTCGTCTTTCATCCAGTTTGAATAAATCTGAAAACTTTCTTCAATCGTTTCCCTTGCTTCTTCTCTCATTTTTTCGGCAACACCAAGCCAGTGCGTTTGATCTTGAGGCGTGATAATCGCTAGTACTTCGACACCACCACCAGTTTTAGCGGCTCTGGTGGCCGCATAGTGAAGCGCATTTAAGAACTCGGGACTATTATCCATTATTACTAAAAATTTTCTCACAATTCCTCATATAAAAACGATGCACTAGTGTATCCTAAAAATCTAANAAATCTTATATTTTTATTTCAAGAANCCAACTATCTCACGTGTCTTTTGTAATATTGGTTGAGAAATATCACTAGCTTTGTCAGATCCTTTTCGCAAAATTTCTACAATATATGTTTCTTCATTAAGGAGCTTTTTTATCTCCTTATTTATTGGATCAAGTTCAGAAATAAGGATATCTGATAGCTCATCTTTCAATTTTTTAAAATCCGATCCTGAAAATTGCTCCAGTGTTTTTTCAATGGATTGATCCGCTAAAGTTGCATAGATTCCGAGCAAATTTTCTGCTTCTGGACGGTTCGCAAGTTCCTCTTTTTCGCTCGGTATTTCAAAGGGATCTGTCTTTGCCTTTTGAATTTTTTTTCTAATCGAATCGCTATCATCGGTTAGGTTTATGCGAGACATCTCTGACGCTTCTGACTTAGACATTTTCTTGGTTCCATCTCTCAAAGACATTATTCTTGTGGCTGTTCCTTCTATAATTGGCTCNGGTATTGGGAAAAAGCCTGGCGTCTTGAAGTCATTATTAAATTTCATAGCTATATCGCGAGTTAATTCGAGATGTTGTTTTTGGTCTTCACCNACCGGTACATGAGTGGCGTGATAAGCAAGAATGTCCGCCGCCATTAGAGTTGGGTAACAATAAAGTCCAAGAGAAGCATTTTCTCTATTTTTCCCAGCCTTCTCTTTAAATTGTGTCATACGATTCAGCCACCCAATTCTTGCTACACAATTGAATATCCATGCTAGCTCTGTATGTGTCGAGACTTGACTTTGGTTGAATATAATTGAATTTTCTTGCCGTAAACCACAGGCTAGAAAAGCGGCGGTTACCTCGATAGTATTTTGGCGTAATTCTTTTGGATCTTGCCAATTGGTTATTGCATGAAGATCTACCAGGCAATAAATGCACATAGCATTTGCATCTTGAAGCTCAACAAATCGCTTAACGGCTCCGAGATAATTTCCTAAGTGGAGGTTTCCAGTGGGCTGCACACCAGAAAAAACTAATTTACTATCCATCAAAAACGTCTCTTATATTATTTACTAAAGTCATTGACCCAAAAATTCTTATCCAATATACCCAAAAACTTTAGGCATGCAAAATAACTAATTCCTGATAGGGGTATGACCATACTTAACCATAGGATTGTGAGGATTTGCGTAGAAAAATACTGAAGTGTAAAAGATTTCGTCAATATTAACAAAATGAGCATAAAACAACTGCTAAGGACAATCCTTGGTAGGCCCCGTTTAAAAGCACTATTAAAATAAAAACCAAATTTGTAGGTATGATAGACTAATGAAATAAACACCAACCAATTTGTGATTGCGTATGCTATTGGAGGCGCTANAAACTCGAATGTATCTAGTAGGGTATAAGCAAGACTTACGTTTAAGAAAACAGATGCCAGCGAGTAATAAAAAGGTATCCTGATATTTTTCTCTGCAAAATAAAAGTTGAGTAATAGCATTTGTAAGCTTATTGGTATAATACTTAAGCTGTAAATTGATAAAGCTTTACTNGTTTGAATAGCATCATTCACTAAAAAATTGCCTCTTTGAAATAGAGACGATATGATCTCGGANTTTAAATATATTAAACCTACAGAGGCAGGCAGTGCAAAAATAAGGGACANTTGCATAGACCGGTTTAGATATGAGTTGCCCTCAACTTTTCGACCACTTTTTTTGAGTGAACTAAGTTTTGGTAGAGTAACAACATTTAAAGCAACCCCAATAAGCGCAATTGGAAGCTGTGCAAGCCTATCAGCATAAATAAGCCATACCATAGCACCATCAAAAAGTGATGATATTTGTCTGCCCACTACGAGATTTATTTGTGAAACGCCACTTGCTAAACTAATGGGTATTGATTTTAAAAATAGTTCTTTTGAGATACTTAGATTCGGATTTAAGGCAGATAAATTTACTGAAGTAAGAGAAATTCCATTCAACCTGCATGCTATGAAAACCATTACTAAGTTGACAAAGCCAGAAGCCAATACAGCTACGCAAAGATTATAACCAAAATCACCAGAGTAAAGGGCAGAAAAAATTAATGAACCAATAAGAAATAAGTTTAAAACACCCTGCGTAGCGGTACTGATGTGATATAGGTTGAGAGCATTAAGTACTGAATTGAATAATTGTACCAATGAGATGAGAAGAATGTACGGAAATATTATCCTTCCATATAGTACGGCCAATTCGAATCTTTCGTCATTTAAAAAACCAAACGCAAGTGCTTTTATTAAAGTGGGCATAAAAATCACACCTAGTATTGAAATCAAACCTAAGATTATAAAAAGAGAAAAAAACACTATTGTCACCAGCTCGTTAGCGTTTTTTTTTCTACCTTTGACNCCTATAAAAATCGGTATAAACACTTTATTAAATGAACCCTCAGCAAATATTCGCCTAAGCATATTCGGAATAGTAAATGCGAGTAAAAAAGCCTGAGCCACTGGACCTGAACCAAGAAAAAGAGCCAGAAAAATATCGCGCAAAAATCCTAATATTCGGCTAAAGAGTGTCCAAAGACCAACAATTGAGAAGTTATTAATAAGAGAGGATTTCTTTGTCATTAATTTTTTAGNGCCTTCTTAAAATGTTTATCAAGATAAAACAAAAGCTCCTTCCTCACTTGCTCTAGTTTTTGTGAGGATGTAATTTTTTCGCCAAATAAATCATTTACATAAAATGTGTCTACAGCTTGCTCTCCATATGTAGCAATTACCGCAGACCTTATCGTAATTTGGTTCCGAAATAGTGTATTTGTTATGTCATATAGAAGGCCTAATCTATCTCGAGTATCAACTTCAATCATAGTTTGTTTATGCGACCCTTTGTTATCAAAAGAAATCTTTGTGGGAACCTCAAAGTACTTCTCACGGTCTTTTATTTTGTCTTGTTTCTCTAGAATTGATTTTGTGATAATCTCCCCTGAGAGAGTTTTCTTAACTGTTTCTAACAACTTTTTAGTTTTTCTTTCATCATATTTTTTTCCAAGATTGTCTTGTATCCAAAAAATGAAATTTGCTATTCCGTCTTTTGTTGTAAATGTTTTTGCATCAATAACATTAGCAGACGCAATTGCTAGTGCTCCTGCCAATCTTGAAAAAATGCCAGGATGGTCTTCCATGACAAAAATTATCTTTGTTATATCACGCTCGTTGTCATATGNAGGNTCAACCTGCAATGGANCTTGCTCAAGCCTTATNATCATTTCGGCTATAAGCTTTTGGGTTGGCGTATCTAAAACTAGCCAATAAGCATCAAAATGGCGCAAAGTTTCCTTTTTGATATCTTCATTGTTAAACCCTTGGAGATATCCCTTAAGCTTTGTCTTTGCTGTATCTATTCGCTCTGACCTTGTTTCAACCTTNATATCTTTTGAAACNAATTNAAGTGTTTGAAAGTAAAGGCTCTCAAGTANNGANNTTTTCCAATTGTTCCATGCATCNGAAGATACCCCTTTTATATCACANACNGTAAGTATAAATAGTAGATCTAGTGTTTCTCTATCTNTGACATANTCTTNAAAATCNATNATTGTTTTTTGGTCTGATAAATCTCNTTTTTGNGCAAAATCAGACATCATTAANTGATTTCTCACTAACCAACNAATNTTCTTACGCTCACTATCTTTCAGAGAGAANCCTTTTACATAATTTGGTGGCAATTTTCTCACCCTCAATAGAGTGGTCATTTTCTAGCCCCTTTCCAATA
>NZSE01000041.1 GCA_002703515.1 Paracoccaceae bacterium
GATGATATATGTGCTGAAATTTGTGAAAGCACAGGTTGTAACGTTTTCTCATTAGACTATTCACTTGCTCCAGAGGTTAAATACCCAGAGTTTTTTGTAGATGCCATTCGTTTTTACTACTTTATTAAAAATCCTGACAGACGACTAATTTTGGTTGGGGACAGTGCGGGAGGCACTTTAGCAGGTTTTGTGGCAAACAAGGTTAGAAATATTGCAATTCGCCCAGAAGCCCAAGTGCTCATATATCCTGATCTGGCTGGCCAGATCAATAAAGTCAATAAGAGAAAGTTTTTTGATGCGCCGCTACTAACCCAAGATGACATACATTTTTATCATAGATGTGCTGGCCTTCCTGCTAAAAAGGGCCTTCATGATCTCACTAGAAATTTTGATAATGATAATATGCCTAAAACATTACTAGTTAGTGCTGAAATAGACCCCTTAGCAGAAGACTATCCGGTTTATTTGGAAAGCCTCNAGCAACATGGGTGTGATATAACATTTTTGGAAGGCAAAGGNTTGCCACATGGATTTTTAAGNGCGCGTCATTTGTCCAAAAAAGCCAGATCAGTCTTTGAAGANATAACAAAGTTTATAACTCAAACGATANANACCAAGGTTCAGTAATCATAGATTGGATTGGTCCAAGCCCTATTACCCTTCTTATCAATTATGGTGATCCTTAACCATTTTTTTTGCGGAAGTAGTCCTAAATTAAAAATTGCAGATTCCATATCGTTTTTATACTTGTACGTGCTTGCTGACCCATATCCATTAACAATAATTTTTTCAACGGGTGTGCATACCACNTCCAGTTTGCCATTTTGGAGTCGAATATTTTTGAAATCAGGGCCTTGNGATGAATAGTAGTGACCTTTTTTGAGAGCTTCAAGTATAGCCTCTTTACTATTACTATCAGACTTCACCATAACCCAACCGCCAAAGGCATCATTGATGTGAAAATGGGAGTCNTCNGTTGCTATAATATTGATCTCTTTNCCATGATTGAGTATTTGATCCAGCACGGCNACNCCTGANCCNCTATCACACTCAATAGCACAGCTNTGATTATATATTTCTATAGCGTGTACTTTCTTGACCTTGAGTGTATCCTGAAGTGCCATTCCATTCCATTCAGGGTGAGTAAGTGACACGAAAGCACCAGACTCGAAAAGACGTGAGCTCAAGCTCTCAATGTTCTCNGATTTGTTGTTTATAAGGAAGTTAGGCTGGTTAGGCGGTTTAAGTTTGTCATTTAAACCTAAAGCAAGAANGTGCCAAAGCTCACCATTTCCCATTTTGCTAGTATGTAGCTCAGCACCAGGTATGAGTGTGAAATTTTTTATTTCTAATTCAGGTAATGTTATAGGGTAATTAAACATTTCCAGAAAGTGGTCTGTAATTGATATAAAGTTATATCCTTTTTCGATATAAGCATTACACACCTCGTCTGGAGAAAGTTTTCCATCGGAGTGATTGCTGTGNCCATGCAAGTTACCTTTAAAAAATTTACCNTTTTTATTAAAAAACTCGAAAGACATAAANCCCANTTTCTCTTTTACAAAACATTTGTTGCTGACTTAAGCACTCAAAAATTAATTTTCTATGTACTTATACAAATTAAAATTTAAAAAACTACGAATGCAAATTGTATTACAGAATGCCCATAATTTCTATTAGTGCTTGCATTTAGATTAGAATCTTTGTGTTATGATTTTATGATTGATATAGCCTCCAGAGTATATAACCATAATTGGAAAATTGATCCAATAGTCCGTTCACTATTGGACGTGGACTTTTACAAATTGTTGATGGCTCAATTTGTCTTAAGAAACGCGCCGGATGTAGATGTAAAATTTTCCGTTTTAAACAGATCAAGGAAAGTACTTCTCGCCGACATAATAGACGAACAAGAATTACGAGAACAATTGAANCACATAAGAGATTTATCTTTAAGNAAGGGTGAATCTACTTGGTTAAGGGGAAATCTATTTTATGGTAAGCGCGCTATATTCCGACCATCATTTATAGATTGGTTAGAGAAACTCAAGTTACCAGAGTACGAGCTCAAAAAAAAAGATGGGCAGTTCGAGATTAGTTTCGAGGGTAAATGGGCCGAGGTTATGTTTTGGGAGGTTCCAGTTTTATCCGTATTGACAGAGTTGAGATCTAAGTCTGTATTAAAGAATATGGGGCGTTTCGAGTTACAGGTTTTGTATGCAAGAGCTATGACAAAGTTATGGGAAAAAATAGAAAGGCTCAAGTCTTTTGACAATATAAGAATAGCTGATTTTGGCACTAGAAGGCGCCATAGTTTTCTTTGGCAGGATTGGTGCGTACAGGCAATGTGCGAAGGTATGGGGTCAAAATTTATTGGTACATCAAATTGTCTAATTGCTATGAGGCGTGAGCTTGAAGCGATAGGGACAAATGCCCATGAACTTCCCATGATCTTTTCGGCCTTGGCAAAAACAGAGGAGGAATTAAAACAAGCTCCTTATAAGGTTTTAGAAGACTGGCATGAAGAGCATGATGGGAATTTAAGGGTTATATTACCTGATACGTACGGAACTCAAAATTTTTTAAATAATGCGCCCGACTGGCTTGCTTCATGGACAGGAGTAAGAATTGACTCTGGTGATCCTGAAATAGGAGCTCAGCATGCAATTGACTGGTGGCAAAATAAAGGTGAAGACACCAAGGAGAAATTGATAATATTTTCAGATGGTTTGGATACAGAAAAGATTATCGAGCTATATCAGAAATTTAATCAAAAAGTCCAAATAGGGTTCGGCTGGGGAACCTTATTAACAAATGATTTTAGAGAATTGNTTGGCAATGGCGAGTTGGANCCTTTTTCATTAGTATGTAAGGCNGTTTCCGCTAATGGGTGTCCGACTGTTAAATTATCAGACAATTCTAATAAGGCTATGGGCCCAGAAAATAAAATAGGACAATATAAAAAGGTCTTTGGGCTATCCACACAAAGCAAAGAAACTTTAATTGTCTGATTTGCTTGATTTTTATAATAGTGATTTTACGAATAATTTAATTTTTTTAACGGCTNTTGTTTTTTTAATTGCTGGAATAGTGAAGGGTAGTATAGGGATGGGGTTGCCTCTTGTCTCAATCTCACTGCTGAGCCTTTATACTTCACCTAGACTAGCTATGATGCTCATAATTGTACCGACGCTGGTAACGAATTTCCTTCAGTTTTATAGGTCAGCTCGTAAAACAGAAATGNTTTTATCAAATAAATTTTTATTGGGATCTCTTTTTGTTTGCACCATNACGTTCAGTTTTTTTTCATTTTCATTAGAACAGAAAACACTTTCTTTTTTGCTAGGCGCAATCATCTTAANTTTTATTATTTACCGTTGGTCAGGCTTTTTTTCATCCCGAAAAATAGTTTTTGATAAAATTTCCCAAATTATATCGGGAGCCATCATAGGTATAGTTGCGGGATTTACTCATGTTTGGGCACCAACAATAGTTGTACTTCTTATGTTAAGGAAAGCAAACAAAGAGAAATTTGTTGGTCTTACGGGCCTTTACATATTCGTTGGTTCTTTGGGACTTTTTTCTACTCATTATTTCTATGATTTATTAGATAGCCAAATCTTTCTAATCTCCGCTATCATGATATTTCCTTCGATCTTTGGATATATCATAGGGGAAAAGATAAGATCATTTATATCTGAACAGTTATTTGAAACGCTTCTTTTAATTTTTCTGCTTATCGTTTCTATTAATCTTTTATATAAGTCAGACTTTATTGCTTATTTTATCAAAACGTTTGGCAAGTCTTGACTGCCATTTTTAAACCAACCTGGTACTGGTAATTTTTTCTCTTTGAGAAACTCAATATTAAAAAGTTTGGATTTATATCTTTGGCTATGATCACAGAGTATAGTAACTATATTGTGACCTGGTCCCAGCTCTTTTGCCATTTTTATAGCTCCAGCGATGTTAATCCCAGATGAGGTACCGAGGCTTAAGCCCTCCTCTATTATGAGGGAGTATATAATGTTTAGGGCTTCATCATCTTTAATATTATAGCTGAAGTCGGGCTTTAGNCCCTCCAAATTATTCGTTATTCGTCCTTGTCCAATACCCTCGGTAATGGAGGAGCCTTTTGATTTAAGCACTCCATCTTTATAATAGTTGAAGAGAGCTGATCCATCAGGGTCGGCTAGTCCTATTTTTATTTTGGAGTTTTTCTCTTTTAGTCCGATACTTACNCCTGCTAAGGTACCNCCNGTTCCAACAGAACATATAAAACCGTCAATTTTGCCATCTGTCTGATCCCAAATCTCCTGACTTGTATTTTCTATGTGCGCTTGCCTATTATTTAAATTATCAAATTGATTTGCCCAAAAAGCACCTTTCGTTGAAACCTTACTCAGTTCAGAGGCTAGTCGTTCNGAGTATCTGATGTAGTTGTTAGGATCGCTATATGGTTTTGCAGGTACTTCTACCAATTTGGCACCCAGCATTTTTAAAGCTTCTTTCTTTTCTTCTGTTTGAGTTTCTGGGATGACTATTACCGATTTAAAGCCATAAAAACTTGCTACGAGAGAAAGACCGATCCCGGTGTTCCCCGCTGTTCCTTCAACTATTGATCCGCCTGGCCTAATTTCCTTGGAGACAATTGCTTTTTTTATTATTTNNAANGCAGCCCTGTCTTTAACNGATTGCCCTGGATTTAAAAACTCTGCTTTTCCAAAAATATTACATCCCGTCTCGTCTGATGCCTTTTTCAATCTTATGAGAGGTGTATTACCAATGAGGTCTATAACCTGTGTTTTCATNNAACCTAAACTCCATTTTTAAAAAAAAATAAGCCNTNGAGANTATNGTATTTTTANACTGTTANTAGTGACTTTTTTACTATAACAAGTTATAATAAATTACAAGAGGTAGAGATGAAAGATCCACAGGCAGAAAGCGACAACTACGGCGCAGAGTCAATTAAAGTTTTAAAGGGGCTTGAGGCTGTCAGAAAGCGCCCTGGTATGTATATTGGGGATACAGATGATGGGTCTGGTCTTCATCACATGGTCTACGAAGTNGTAGATAATGGTATTGATGAAGCTCTTGCAGGACATTGCGACAAAGTTACTGTTACTCTTCACCCTGATAATTCTGTAGCGGTNTCGGATAATGGGCGTGGCATTCCAACAGAAACNCATCAGGAGGAAGGCATATCCGCGGCCGAAGTTATAATGACACAACTNCATGCTGGAGGTAAGTTTGACCAAAATTCATATAAAGTTTCCGGTGGTTTACATGGGGTAGGGGTCTCTGTAGTTAACNCACTGTCTTCTAGGCTAGAACTTAGGATATGGAGAGACAATTTCGAACATCATGTTGAATTCAGAAATGGGGAAACAATAAGCCCTTTAAAAAAGATAGGGTCAGCAGGAGACAAAAAAGGGACAGAAGTAAGGTTTTGGGCGTCAGAAGAAACATTTTCAAATATNCAATATGATTTCAAAACTTTAGAGCAACGTTTGAGAGAGTTGGCTTTTTTGAATTCTGGGGTAACAATAGAATTGGTTGACCTTAGAGGNGAAAGTGAAAAAAGGGTGGTTCTTTCATACCAGGGCGGAGTTAAAGAGTTTGTAAAATATTTAGACAGATCNAAAGCATCTCTAATCAATGAACCAATTTTTATTAATGGTGAAAAAGATGGCATATCTCTCGAGGTGGCTCTGTGGTGGAATAATGCATACAATGAATTAGTATTGCCATTCACCAACAACATACCNCAGGGTGATGGNGGGACTCATTTGGCGGGCTTTAGAGGNGCTTTAACCAGAACAGTTAATATGTTCGTTGGATCTTTTGGAGCAAAAAATAAAGATAAAGTTAGTGTTACAGGTGACGACGCTAGAGAAGGCCTAACATGCGTTTTGTCAGTTAAAGTTCCAGACCCAAAATTTTCAAGTCAAACGAAAGATAAGTTGGTGTCTTCTGAAGTGAGGCCTGTTGTGGAAAGTTTTGTAAATGAAAAATTATCTGAGTGGTTTGAAGAAAATCCGAGTGATGCCAAGATCGTTGTAGCTAAGGTAATCGAGGCAGCTGTCGCTAGAGAAGCTGCAAGAAAGGCCAGAGAANTAACTAGGAAAAAAAATTCCATAGACGTTGCCAACCTGCCAGGAAAACTTGCAGACTGTCAGGAAAAAGATCCAACAAAACGTGAGATNTTCCTAGTAGAGGGAGATAGTGCCGGGGGTAGTGCTAAACAAGGGAGATCTCGAAAGAATCAAGCCGTACTCCCTCTAAGAGGCAAAATATTAAATGTGGAAAGGGCTAGACCCGACAAAATGTTATCAAGCCAAGAGATAGGAACTCTAATAACGGCTCTAGGTACGGGAATTGGTAATGACGATTTTGATATTGAAAAGCTGAGGTACCATAAAATCATTATAATGACTGATGCTGATGTTGATGGTGCTCACATTAGAACTTTGCTGTTAACTTTCTTTTTCCGGAAAATGCCAGAGTTAATTGAAAAAGGGCATATTTTTATCGCGGAGCCACCACTCTATAAAGTAACTAAAGGGAAGTCTGAGGTTTATATTAAAGATGATAACGGCTTAGAGGGTTACTTATTGGATGCGGGTGTTCAAGATACTTTTCTTAAAATTTCTGATGATAATGTGTTATCCGGAAGAGATCTTTCTGAAATTGTAATGGATGCAAGTAAATTCATTACATTGTTAGATAAAGTAGGTAATGACGACATAAAANGAATTTTAGAGCAGGCAACTCTGACTGGGGTGATCAATAAGATTAAATCTATNGGTGATGACATTGAAGGCCAAAGAATTATTTGTAAAAGATTGGATAAGATCTCAAAGGAATANGAAAGAGGTTGGAGTAGTAAGTGCGAAGATGGGAATAAGCTGACATTCTTTCGGACAGTAAGAGGTGTTGAAGAGACTATAGAGGTGGATCTTTTTAAAATTCAAAGTAATTTAATTGAGGGGTTANGTCATTTCAGTAACAAGTTTAAGGATATTTTTTCTGGAATACCTGTAATAGTAAAAAAAGAGTCTGCTGTAGAACTAGATGGCCCGACGTCTCTTTTAGGTGAGATAATGAGAATGGGAGAAAAAGGTGTATCTCTTCAGCGTTATAAAGGATTAGGAGAAATGAATGCTGACCAACTTTGGGAGACGACACTTGATCCTGATGCGAGGACACTATTACGAGTAAAGGTAGATAGAGATAGAGCTACAGAAGCCGATGACCTNTTTACGTGTTTAATGGGAGAAGTAGTAGAGCCAAGAAGAAATTTCATTCAAGAGCATGCTTTAAGTGTTAAAAATCTTGATTTTTAAAGNCTTTTTTATCTCTATTAACCAAGTAAAGTCCAAGAATTATAANTATCACTCCAATCATGTCACTAAAGGTTAGCGTTTCACCTAAAAGAAAATAAGAAATTGCGATTCCAAAGAATGGCACTAAGAAGTGGAAAGAAGCATATTTTACAGCCCCTATTTCTTTTTGTAGATAGAACCAAATAACAGGCCCTAATATGCCTGGAAATGCTGCTATATATAGAAAAGTAAATAAAAACGTCATGTTAAACGAGACGCTCCATACCTCAAAAAAATAGCTTAAAGGAAGCAAGAAAAAGCTGCCAGCGAGCATCTGAAGGCCAACTACAATAAGTATATTATTTTTATTAATATCTACTTTTGTGATTATCAATGTTGAAAAAGTGGTTGCAAGCAATCCCATGAAGCAGAGAGTAATCCCTAACATCTCATACTCTTCTTCAACTCTTTGTAACATTATCAGAAGAACTCCAAATAGACCAACGATTAGCCCCAATAAACCCAAAAAACCTAGCTTAGTTTTGAAAAAAAACCATGAGAAAAAAGCAACAGTAAGTGGTAGTATGCTTGCGATTATTACTGAGACGTTAGAATCTATTTTAGTCAAAGCTAAAAATATTAGGCCAAGGTACAGACCGTTTTGTATCAAACCGAAAACAGCGATCCATATAAGAGATTTGGTATCAAGCTGAAGCTTCTGTCCAAGGTAGGTGCCTAGCATAATCGAGAACAAACCAGCTGAAGTAAACCGGAGGAAAAGGAAAAAGAATGGTGGGCTGAACTGCACCGCTACTTTTGCTGAGGGGAAGGCGCTAGCCCATATGAGGGCAAAGCCTACCCCTAGTATGATATGTTTAAAAGCCATCTAAATTATATTTAGATGGTTGTTTTTAAGAGTTAATTACGTCTTTCAGAGCTTTGGCGATCGTAACTTTAACTACTCTATCAGCTGGTTTTTTCATTTGCTCGCCTGTGGCAGGATTTCTAACCATTCGCTCAGGCCTCGCCCTACAAAAAAACTTCCCAACGTTTGGAACTGTTACGGCGCCTCCTGCAGCTACCTCTTTGGTAATTATACCTGATAATGCATCTAACATTCTGTTTGAAGATGCTTTATCGGCACCTGTCGCGTCTGCTAACGCCGATACAAGTTGTGCCTTTGTCATCGGTTTTTGTGTCATGTTGTTCCTTTAAAATTATGGTTATCTTCAAGAATCAAACCATTTTTTTTAGTAAAAATCAAACAATATCAAAAAAAAACCCACTCATTAAATATGAGTGGGTTTGGGAGGAGAAATTCTAGATTATAATTACTTGGAAAAATCTGGATAAGCTTCAATACCAAGTTCTGTTTTATCTAGTCCATCGATTTCACTTTCTTCGCTCACTCTCGCGCCCATTAGCATGTCTAAAATTAGCCACGCAATGTAAGAAACAACGAAGGTGAACAAACAAATGGATACTGTGCCAAGTAATTGTGTTCCAAAAGAAGCGTCAGAATTAGAGAGAACTACAGCAAGCGTTCCCCAAATTCCAGCGATACCGTGTACTGAAATTGCACCTACCACATCATCGATTTTTAATTTGTCCAAAATAGGAACGGAGAATACAATGATTATGCCGCCGATAGCGCCAATAATTGTTGCTAATCCTAGAGAAGGCATAAGTGGTTCAGCTGTTATAGACACCAGACCAGCAAGAGCACCATTCAACACCATTGTCAAGTCCGCTTTACCGTACATAATCTGGGTCAATACCAATGCTGCAACAGCGCCACCGGCAGCAGCTGTGTTAGTATTTGCAAATATTCTCGATACGTCTGCAACATCTCCTATGGTACCCATAGCAAGTTGAGATCCACCGTTGAAACCAAACCATCCTAACCANAGAATGAACATTCCCAAGGTTGCTAGCGGTAGGTTGGAACCAGGCATAGGTATTACAGATCCATCATCCTTGTATCTTCCGTGTCTCGCTCCGATAACTAATGCACCAGCTAATGCAGCGGCTGCTCCAGTTGCGTGTACCACAGTTGATCCAGCAAAGTCAGAAAAACCCGCTTCGGATAGCCAACCGCCACCCCATTGCCAGGAGGCGCTTATCGGATAGAATATACCTGTCAAAACAACAGTAAAAATCAAAAATGGCCACAATTTTACACGTTCAGCCACTGTACCAGACACGATAGAGGCAGTAGCTGCGCAGAACATTAATTGGAAGAAAAANTCAGATCCAACTGAGGCGTATGTTAGGTCAACACCGTCAGACCCCACACCGGCTGGTTCTAGACCAGTTAATGAGAAACCTCCCATCCAGCCNTTTATAATCCAACCATCGCCGGGATACATCAAATTGAACCCCACAATAAAATACGCGATTGAAGCTAGAGAGAACAGGGCAACATTTTTGATTAATTGCGTAGACGCATTTTTTGATCGTACCAGTCCTGTTTCTAACATTGCGAAACCGGCGGCCATCCACATTACTAAAAAACCACCTATCAGGAATAGTAAAGTATTAAAAATAAAGTAACCAGACTCGCTGTAATCTTGGGTGTGTCCATCTGCGAACGCTATTGTCGAAGACAAACTTAGCACAGCAGTGCATAAAAATAATAATTTAGACATTATTTTCTCTTTCTTGTTAAACATAAGGTTAAATTGCATCATCATTTTTTTCGTCGGTCCTAATTCGTAGGGCAGACTCCACAGGTGTAACAAAAATCTTACCATCACCAATCTTACCTGTTTTAGCGACCTCACTAATTGTCTCAACAGTTTTGGATGCATCTTTGTCTGCTACAACTATCTCTAATTTTAATTTAGGAACAAAGCTGACGGTATATTCCGCCCCTCTGTAAACTTCGGAATGACCATCTTGCCTTCCATAACCTTTCACTTCCGACACCATCAGTCCTTGTATGCCTATATCTTTTAAAGCATCACGGACCTCTTCGAGTTTGAAAGGTTTAATTACTGCTATTATAAGTTTCATAAAGACTCCTTTCGCTAACAAAACTTTCCTGCGAAAGGTTTATTTAAACGTTAGAAAAATATGAAAGGCATTTTTAAGAATTAATAAAAATTTTTTTAAAAACCCGTATTTTTGATTAAAAATTATGCAAAAAAATGAATATGTTTATTATTTAGGCAAAATAAGCGCTCTTAATTTACGACACTCATGGGTTTACAAAGATTATATCACAGGTTAATTGTTCTAAAACGCAACTTAAATTTAGTCATGCATAAAATTTTAAGAAAAACGTTAAAATATCTTCTTTGGTTATCAGTAAATGTGTCTGTGATAGTTTCGGTGATCCTTTTTATAGCCGTGGTAAACTATGTAAATAAATTACCGCCAATAGAAGAGCTTTTGGATGATAGAAAGAGAGGATCCGTTACACTTCTGGACAGAAATAATGAAGTGTTCGCTTGGCGAGGAAATCAATTTGGTGGTATTTTAAAATCTAACGTTTTGAATCCCGTTCTGCATGACGCAATAATATCGGTCGAGGATAGAACTTTCTATTCTCACTATGGTGTATCGTTAAGAGGTATTCTTGGGGCAATCAGGATAAATTTGAGAGAAGGTAGAGGACCTTTTTCTGGTCACGGTGGTTCAACTATTACCCAGCAGGTAGCAAAAATATTGTGCCTATTACAAGGTGACATCAATACTCAAAAGCATTGTAGGAGATCGACTATTTCTAGAAAGTTGCTTGAGATCCCTTTTGCTTTAGCTCTAGAATATGCGTACTCAAAAAAAGACATTCTTTCTATTTATATAAATAGAGTATATTTAGGTTCTGGAGCATATGGCTTTGAGGCCGCATCAGAACGATACTTTAACAAAAGTTCGTCTGAACTTTCAATAGGAGAGGCCGCGCTTTTAGCCGGCCTTCTGAAAGCGCCGACAAGGTATTCGCCGATAAACAATAAAGACCTTTCGCAATCTAGGGCACTTACTGTACTAAAAATAATGAGAGACCAAAAACAGATTTCGGTTACAGATTTCGAGAAAGCTGTAAAATCACTTCCTATAATTCAAGAAAATAATATTAATGAGATAGGGTCTTATTATGCTGATTGGGTAATGCAGGACGCACCTCAAGAAATAACAACACAAAGCAAAGAAGATATTATCATAAGAACATATTTTGACCCCAAAATACAGAAAGCAGTTGATAACACAATATTATCTTTTTTAGAAACAGAGATTATGTCAGATTCTAAAGCACAGATTGCTATTGTGGTTATGTCTGCAGATGGTCACGTAAGAGCAATGAGTGGTGGAAGACCTTCAGAAAAAATACCAGGACAATTCAATAGAGCATATCAGGCAAAACGCCAACCTGGATCAGCNTTTAANCCTTTNGTATANGGAGCTGCTCTTGANATNGGTATNTCNCCCAACACNNTNCTNACNGATGAACCAGTAACGATCATGTTTGGTNAAAANAANNANAAGGAATANTCCCCAAAAAACTATGATAATAAGTATCTTGGCCCCGTAACTATTGAAGAGGCCTTTTCAAAATCTCTTAACACTGTGGCAGTAAAAGTAGGGACTCAAATTGGCATAAATAGAGTCAAGACATTGGCAAGGGAGTTAGGCATAGAAACATTTATACCCAGTGAACCATCTATTGCGCTGGGATCTTCTGAGGTAAACCTTTTAGAACTTACTACTGCATATGCAGGTATATTGAATAATGGGACAAAAGTTTACGCAAAAGGATGGAGAGACTTAAGCGTAAAAAAAAGTAACGAGATAATCATCAAGGAGGGATCTGAGCAGGGGTTCAGAGTTTTTTCCAAGCTGGCCGCCCAAACACTCAAATATCTAATGTTTTCAAGTGTAGAAACTGGAACAGGTAAAAATGCATCTGTGAAAAACTGGCAAATAGCAGGAAAAACGGGCACCAGTCAATCTTTCAGAGATGCATGGTTTGTCGGTTTTTCGACTAATTATGTTATTGGTGTCTGGATGGGCAATGATGACAATAAACCATTGAAAAATGTTAGTGGGGGTGGATTGCCAGCAAAAATATTTTCTAAAATAATGACAAAAATAAGCTTTGAATTAGCTACTAAAAAGGAAATAGCAATGGTCTCGCCTGATCAGTTCGATACTTTAAGTATTTATGAAAACCCAGCAGCGAAATTTCAGATTCAGTCTCAAGATAAGATAAGTCGAGATCAAAAAAATTCCTCTTTGATTGGAGGCTTGATAAGGGCTCTTCTATGGGGTGATTAATATCTATTTATAGGAAATAGCTATAATTAAATCATCTATAGATCCATTAAATTTCTTTAATTTTGATCTGAATTCCTGCCTTTCAGTAGAAAGCATAGAAATCCCCTCTACTCTCATGTCAATTAATTTCAAAGAACCACTTNCATCAGACACCTGCCATACTACCTTCAAGGGAGAGTGGCTTGGCACNACNACTTCTGTCGACACAAGTACACCTGCTTTTGTAAGCGTATCACGACTCTTCACTATTTCTAGTTTAGTGCCTTTAAATTCAGAAAATTGCTTTCCATATTTATTTGAAACATAAGTTTTAAATGCATAAATGAAGCGCTTTCTTTGATCAGAATTAGCTTTACGCCAGCTTTTTCCTAAAACTGCCCTCGCTATTATGGGAACATCAACATATTTTTGAAATAGCTTTTTAAGTTCTGCTTCTTGTTGATCAATTGTCAATTCTTTCACTGANGTNGCAACTAATTCACTATANAAATCTTCAACCAATTNCTNAGAGCCAACAACTCTGTCAGCATATAATTTTTGTAAACTGAATAGATTCAATAGAATAAAAAAACAGACGANGGATNCTTTAAATGAAATCCGCACAGGTGTAACTTCTATTGGAGTAATGTTCATTNTTTTTATTTAAATTTAACTGGAACCTTAAGGTATGAAACGCCGTTACGCTCTGGAGGNGGCATTTCTCCAGCGCGCATATTGACTTGTATCGATGGCACTATAAGTTTAGGTGCCCCAAGACGNGAGTCTTTTTCCTCTCTAATTTTCACAAATTCATCTTCCGCTATTCCATCCTTCACGTGGGGGTTAAGCTTTCTCTGTTTTTCNACTGTAGATTTCCATTGATAATTCTTTCGTTNNTCAGTCAGATAGTCATGACACATCCAAAGATTTGTATTATCAGGATAGNTTAAAATTCTNCTTATTGATTTGTANAGATCACGNGCATTGCCTCCCGGAAAATCGCATCTNGCGGTACCAAAATCATGCATAAATAGCGTATCACCGACAAAAATATTNTCTTCNATTTTATATGAACCACACGCTGGTGTATGGCCTGGAGTAAAAATATATTCACAATCTAAATTTCCAATGCTAAATTTTTCGCCATCTTCAAATAGGTGATCAAATTGTGAGCCATCTTTTCTAAAACCTCGCTCTGTATTATAAATAACGCCAAAAGTATGCTGCACCTTGGTTATATTTTTACCAATAGCGACNGGAGCTCCGAACTTTTCCTTAAAGTATGGAGCAGCAGATAAATGGTCAGCATGTACATGTGTTTCGAGGATCCAAACTGGTTTTAAACTNTTNGTATTGAGGTAGTCTATTACGNTGTCTGCGTGCTCTGTGTCTAAACTGCCGTCTGCNTGATCATAGTCCAAACAACTATCAATTATAGCCGCACATTTGGTTTCTTTGTCACTNACAACATAACAGAGTGTATTTGTAGATTCATGGAAAAAAGATTTTATCTCGGGCGTTNTATCTTTCATANAATACCTTTTTGTTTATAANNAGNANAGAATTATGTATTAATNATAAANACGAGCATACTCTAAAATTTGCTACTTTGAAAGGATTGAAAATGGACATTAATTCAAAACTTATTGATAAAGGTATAGTATTAGCAGANGCNCCNCCACCNGCAGCTAACTACATACCTTACGTAAAAACGGATAAGCTAATTTTTATATCTGGCCAAGTATCACAAAATGAGAATGGCTTCATTAAAGGAGTGTTAGGTGCAGACCTAAATGTCGAAGAGGGATATGATGCAGCAAGACAGTGCGCTATCTCGTTACTTGCGCAACTGAAAAATGCGGTAAATGGAGACTTAAACAAGGTAGCTAAAGTTGTAAAGCTTGGTGGTTTTGTAAATAGNGCNCCAGATTTCACAGAGCAACCTAGTGTNATTAATGGGGCCTCTGATCTTTTTGTTGATCTCTTTGGTGAAAAAGGAAGGCATGCGCGAACGGCAGTGGGCGCAAATTTACCACTTGGGGTTGCTGTAGAAATTGATGGAATATTTGAAGTAGAATCCTAGAATTGNAGAAAAACTACAGTTTNTTGACNGAAAGGCCCTTTGCACACCGTGGTTACCATTCGTGGTCTTTGAANGATTCTAGAAAAATTCCCGAGAATTCCTTNGAGGCTTTTGAGCTTGCAATNGAGAAAAACTATTCAATCGAAATGGACATACATCTTACTAAGGATTTAGAGCTTATAGTTTTTCATGATTTTTTCCTTGGTCGACTTACAACAAAAACAGGATTCGTCTTCAATAAAAATTTAAATTATATTAAACAAGCGAGGCTTTCCAACAACGAACCGGTGCCTACAATAGAAGATACTCTTAATTTAATTAATGGTCGTGTTCCTGTGCTTTTGGAAATCAAGTACTCCAAGCTCATAAAAAAAAACATGGAAATATTTACGAAGGTATTAGCAGAAAAGCTGGAGAATTACAAAGGACCTTTAGCCTTAATGTCATTCAGCATTGATTTGATGAAGCATATAAGCAAAAGTAATTTGTTCAAAAATTTTCCACTAGGCCTAACTACTAGTTTTCCAAAAAGGGAGACTTTGGCTGACAATAATAAAAATAACAAAATAGAAAGTGAAATAATTTCAAATAAATTACAATTTATCTCTCAAGATTGGAAAGGTATTAAGAGTAGCAGAATTAAAAGGTTAAAAAAATTAGATATTGCAATTCTATCCTGGACAATTACTTCAAAAGAGATTGAGAANNGGTTAGAAGATTTAGTAGATAATATAACCTTCGAATCCTATGAACCGGATTTAAGAAAGTAACAATTCTAAAAGAGAAAATATTGGAAACTGCGATTTGCACAACTATAAAGTCGATAGNTAGAGATCAATGGGAAGCATGTCGTTCCAGTAAAGGGAANGGAGACCCTTTCCTGTCCTATGATTTTTTTTCCCTTTTGGAAACTAGTAATTCNATAGGTCGCAACACAGGGTGGGCTCCTTTTTATATTGCNTTTAAAGAAAAAAATGTTGTGGTTGGAATAATAGTAAGTTTTTTGAAAANTCATTCTCAAGGNGAGTATGTATTTGATCATAGCTGGGCTGATGCCTACGANAGATCNGGAGGAAATTANTACCCAAAACTACAAGTAGCNGTACCATTTACTCCTGTGTCAGGAGAAAGAATATTGGTGAGAGAGGAATATGAGGATAGGGTTGATGAAATGCTCTCATCAGCAAAAAGATTGGTTAAAGAAAATAATCTTTCTTCATTACATATAACTTTCTGCAATAGTAGTTTTGTATGTGTTGCAAAAAAAAACAGTCTTCTAATAAGAGAAGGCATACAATATCATTGGTTTAATCGAGACTATAAATCTTTCGAAGATTTCTTGGAATCCTTAACACATCGCAAAAGAAAGAACATTATAAAAGAGAGAAAGCAGGCNAGAAATTTTGGTGGTGAGATTAAATCTTTNACAGGGAGTCAACTNACAGATATTGAATTAGAGGCATTTTGGCATTTTTATCAAAATACCGGTCAGAGAAAATGGGGNTNTCCTTATCTAACAAANAATTTTTTTATGGGNNTAAAGGAAGACCTAAAGNACAGCATCCTATTGGTACTAGCTGAAAAAGATGGTCAATATGTTGCCGGTGCTTTAAATTTCATAGGGTCAGATTGCTTGTATGGAAGATATTGGGGTTGTAATCAGTTTTTCCCGGCAATGCACTTCGAGCTTTGTTATTATAGGGCNATAGATTTTGCAATAGAGCGAGGTTTGAAACGAGTAGAGGCTGGNGCNCAAGGAGACCANAAAATTGCAAGAGGTTACGAAGCATGCATAACATATTCAGGTCATTGGTTTCCACATGGTGGTTTCATGGAAGCAGTGGATAATTTTTTAAGAGAAGAAAAAAAAATTGTAAGTCAAAGTAGCAAGCAA
This sequence comes from Paracoccaceae bacterium, assembly GCA_002703515.1. Taxonomy (GTDB): domain Bacteria; phylum Pseudomonadota; class Alphaproteobacteria; order Rhodobacterales; family Rhodobacteraceae; genus CACIJG01. Next base: position 16,562 of record NZSE01000041.1, read on the forward strand.
ATACAGTTTATCAGCCCATTTAAAAAAGGAGAAAACATAGATGCAAAAAAAATTTAGTAATAAAGAAATTGAAGAAAAGTTTAAACANTTGTTATTGAAGGGATGGAATTTATCTGAAGACAAAATCTATATCCAAAAAACCTTTGTATTTAAAAATTTCAAAGAAGCATTTTCCTGGATGTGNCGAATTGCATTTATAGCGGAGGAAATTAATCACCACCCAAATTGGACTAATGTTTTTAAGACGGTTGATATATCCCTATCAACGCACGATGCTGGAGGATTGACAGAGCTAGANCTTGATTTTGCAAACGCGGTGGAGATGGAAGCNTAGGCTAAATCTCTCAAAACAGTTTGGGCTGAAGTATTATCACAAACACCTCGCTCTTTTTCAAAGTACAACTTTTCGATTTTTTTGTTTTCAATTACNGCGGTAAATCTCTGAAGTCTTCGCAATAAACCTGTACCCTTTACCGTAAATTCAAAGTCTAAAGTTTCGGCNAGTACAGAGAGAGGGTCGGTTATAATTTTTATCCCTGCTTTTGTTGCGCCTGTCGNTTCTCCCCATACTTTGGCAACGTACACATCATTTACTAAAACACAAAAAATTTCATCGANACCTAAATTGTTAAATTCTTTAGCACTCTTTATGAAGCCAGGTAGGTGCATCATAGAACAAGTTGGCGAAAAAGCTCCAGGCATCCCNATGAGAATGATTTTCTTGCCATCGAAAAGCTCGCCAGACCCAGCTTTTTGGACTTCANATTTATCATCCATCCAATTAAATATAACTTCTGGAAATTCATCTCCTACAGCNTATTTCATAAACTACCTCAATAAATGCNTGAGTATACATAATATAACTTTGGGTTTAATACAACGTTAATTGATTTTTTTTAATATCTTCCTTACAAATTTATAATGACAGAGAAAATTGTAATTATAGGTGGGGGTCAGACTTCTNTATCTTGTGCGAGCCAATTGCGGTCCATAGGTTTTGANTGTGAAATTTCTATAATATGCGAGGAGAATTCATATCCTTATCAAAGACCACCCTTATCCAAAAAATTTCTAACTGGGCATATTTTGGAGGANCGGCTATNGCTGAAAAAAAAAGATTATTATAAAAGTAATAATATTCAGGTTTTTCTTTCTAATAGAGCGATTAAAATAGATAGAGAAAACAAAAAAATNCATCTTCAGAATGAACAGATTATCGACTACACAAAATTGGTTATTGCGACTGGAAGCAGGGCAAAAANGCTTCCTCTTGATGAGAAAGAAAGTTATTCAAACATTTTCTATTTACGTAATTTGAATGATGCTAAAAATTTAAAGAATATTCTCATCAGAGGAAAGAAAATTTTGATAATAGGAGGTGGCTATTTGGGTTTAGANGTCGCGTCTGCTTGCTCCTCATTTGGAATGANTACAATTGTTATTGAGGGNNGTGATAGGATACTGAAGAGAGTGGCTGGTGAACCAACAGCGGAATATTTAAAGGAAATTTTTTCTTCTAATGGAGTTGAAGTTATTGAAAATGAGTTTGTCAAAAAAATAAATAGTAATNACAANATAGTTTCAAGTGTTGAGCTGGTTTCTGGAAAATTGATCGATTTAGATAATCTACTAGTTGCAACTGGTGGATACCCAGTAGTTAATCTTGCCAAAGAAGCAAAATTGCAGATTGAAAACGGAATAAAAGTCAACGAAAGATTAGAAACAAATGACCCTTCAATATACGCTGCAGGAGATTGTGCTTCTTTNATTAATAATGGTGAAGTTTTGAGGCTTGAATCAGTTGGAAATGCTATAGATCAAGGTCAAACGGTTGCTTTAAATATCGCAGGNAAAATAACCACCTTTAATGCAAAGCCATGGTTTTGGACCGAGCAATTTGATCAAAAGTTGCAAATAGCAGGTCTATGCAACGGATTTACAGAAATTGTAGAACGAAAAGTAAGGGATAAACTATCATTTTGGTATTATAAAAATGAAACGCTTATAGCAGTTGACGCATTTAACGACCCCCAAAGCTACATGATAGGAAAACGTTTGATTGAAGAAAAAAAATCTCCAAGTAAAGAAACTCTACGTGATATAAATTTTGAAATTAAAGATGCTGTAAATCTTAAATGAGAATTCTAAGTGGAAAACTAAAGGGTTCGAAGATCCTTACAAATAGAGAAAAATTCAAAGGTTCTAATGTCTTCATCACTCGACCGACCTCTGACAGGGTAAAAGAAACATTATTCAACATAATGCAGCACGGTTTCAACATTGATTTTTCAAAGATTTCTTTTCTTGACTGTTTTTCTGGATCGGGTGCTGTTGGCTTTGAGGCTATATCAAGAGGATGCAAAAAAGTTTCTTTTTTAGAAAAAAATAGTGTTGCCTGTGAATGCATTACTAAGAATCTTACAAATTTTAAACTCCATCATAACAAACAAGAAAATAGCTTTTGCGTACTNAAATATGACTTTTTTGATAAAAAGCTATNTCCTAGTAATAAGTTTGATGTCGTTTTTTTAGATCCACCATATGACCTAATGAAAGCTGGAAACGTTTTNATGAGGTTAAAAGAGTTAAGAGTTACACANATAAATTCCCTGATTATATATGAAAGTAACAAAGAGTTAGTGAAANTCGATGGACTTGAAATCCTGAAAAGTAGAAAAATTGGAAAGACACATTTGAATTTCTTGAAAGTTTTCGACTGGTGAATCTGCTTTTTTATTGATAGAAGAGTAAAAAATGGAAAATTTTGGTTTTAAAAAAGTAAGTAAAGAGGAAAAGCCTAAGCTAGTAAATAAGGTTTTTGACAACGTNGCTTTTAGATATGATCTGATGAATGATCTTATGAGTGCTGGTTTGCACCGNTTATGGAAAGATAGNTTTATCGATTGGCTNGCCCCNAGAAAAAATACGCATCTTCTAGATGTTGCAGGTGGAACTGGAGATATCGCTTTTCGATTTTCAAAAAAAACAAAAAATCAAGCAAAGGTAACGATTCTTGATAGGAACGAAAATATGCTCAATGAGGGAAAGAGACGATTAAATGTTGGGCAAATAGCGCCGGACCTAGAATGGGTGTGCGGAGATGCCATGAATTTACCTTTTAAAAATGAGATTTTTGATTATTACACAATTTCCTTTGGAATTAGAAATGTATTAGATTTAAAAAAGTGTTTATCGGAAGCCTTGAGAGTTTTAAAGCCTGGAGGAAGAATTATGATCCTCGAATTTAGTAAAGTTGAAAATGAAACCTTAAACAAGATTTACGATGCGTTCTCATTCAATGTAGTTCCTAGGCTTGGCAAGCTTATAGCTAATGATGCCGAAAGCTATCAATATTTGATTGAGAGCATAAGAAAATTTCCCTCCCAAGAAAAACTTGCAAGCCTAGTTTCTGAAGCCGGCTTTAGATTAGTAAAATATAGGAACTTAACTCAAGGAGTGGTTGCCATGCACAGTGGTTGGAAGGTCTAATGAAATGGTTTCATAACCCGTTTAGACTGATTAGAGTGGTTGGAACTTTTTTTAGAACTGGTGCTGTTGATCAGATATTGAAAATTACCAAAGTTTCAAGGCTGTTAAAATTTTTTATTCTATTCACGTGTAAACCTTTGCTTGTTTTTGGGATTAAAGGCCCCTACAAGAAATCTCCAATCGTTAGAGCGCTTATTGCATTGGGACCAGCATACATAAAGTTTGGACAATTGCTATCTACAAGGCCCGACATAGTAGGAGATAATTTAGCTAATGAACTTAAGGTTCTACAAGATTCTTTAGATCCTTTCCCGACAGCAGAGGCAAAGAAAATTGTAAGTGAAGAACTTGGAAGTCCTATTGAGAGTATTTTTTCTTCATTCTCAGATTCGGTTGCTGCTGCTTCAATTGCTCAGGTTCACAAGGCAACTATTAAGGAATCAAACGAAGTGGTAGCAGTGAAAATATTAAGACCCAAGGTAGAAAAGGTTTTTCTTAAGGATCTAGCTGCTTTGTTATATTTAGCAAAATTTATTGAGTTTATTATACCAAGCTTTAGGCGACTCAAGCCTATAGAAGTGATTAACCATTTTGAAAGATTGGTGCGCGAAGAACTAGACTTAAGAATGGAAATATCAGCTGCTGCAGAATTTGCCGAAAACACAAAAAGTGATCGGAATTTTTATGTTCCTAAAGTTATGTGGACTCTTTCTGGTAAGCGAGTAATTACAACTGAGTGGATAGACGGAATGCCAGTTGGAGACGTCGAAAGAATAAGGAAGAGTGGGTTAGATATTGAAAGCTTTGCAAAAAGAATTATTAAAACTTTTTTGACGCAAGCTTTAAGGGATGGGTTTTTTCATGGAGATATGCACCAAGGTAATCTTAAATGTAGAAACGATGGTACACTAATAGTGATGGATTTCGGTATTATGGGAAGAATAGACGAATATACCAGAAAGACTTACGCAGAGATCCTTATAGGATTCTTGAGGCGTGATTATTTGAGAGTTGCAGAAGTGCATTTTGAAGCGGGATATGTTCCCAAAAATCAGAATGTCCAAGAGTTTTCTCAAGCCCTCAGATCAGTGGGTGAGCCGATATTTGGCATGGAAGCCTCAGACATATCGATGGCTAAGTTGCTATCTAGATTATTTGAGGTAACTGAGCAATTTGGTATGGAGACTAGAACAGAGTTATTGCTGTTGCAGCGGACAATGGTCGTAGTTGAAGGTGTTTCAAGAAGCTTAGATCCAAATATAAATATGTGGGAAACAGCTCGACCTGTTGTCGAAAAATATATAGCCGCTACTTTGGGCCCAAAAGCTATTTTGAGAGACTTTTTTAAAATAGCACAAGTCCTCCGTAGGTTTGGTCCTCAACTTCCGCAGATATTAGAGGACTTCATTAGACAGTATAAATATGATGATAAAAATTGAATTGGCGAACCCGCTAGGAATCGAACCTAGAACTAATCCTTAGGAGGGATTTGTTATATCCGTTTAACTACGGGTCCTTAGA
>NZSE01000042.1 GCA_002703515.1 Paracoccaceae bacterium
AGAGGGTGATAAGAAATTACTTAACTACTCTAGTACGGCTTTGAATAGAATATGGAAAGCAGTGCGATTTAGTTGGTGGATGACTACTTTGATGCATGAGTTTCCTGAGACTAAAGAATTCGACAGGAAAATAAAAATAAGTGAATTAGAGCACCTGTCTCACTCAAATTTTGCACAAGCACATTTTGCCGAAAACTATGTGGGCATACCATTATGAAAAAGATTATAGAAAGAGCTTTGAGGGTCATCGAAGAAGAAATAATTCCAGAAACAAAAAAAGGAGTTGCAAAAGGTAATAAAGTTTTTGGAGGAGCCATTCTGACTAAAACGGACTATTCAACTGTGACTATCGGAGTAAATCAAGAAACTGAAAACCCGCTCTTTCATGGGGAAATATCTACGTTAAACAAATTTTATGCCGAAAACAAAAACAGGTCTACGCATGATCTTATATTTTTGTCAACACATGAGCCTTGCCCAATGTGTTTGTCAGCTATCACTTGGGCCGGGTTCAACACTATTTATTATTTTTTTGATTATCAAGATACAAAGAAAACATTTAACATTTCTCATGATTTAGACATTTTGTCGGAGGTATTTGGAAGGTCGGATGGAGCATATAGAAGAGAAAATTATTTTTGGAAATGTTTTGCAATAAAAGAGCTGATCGATACGCTAGAACCAGCAACTAGAGATAGTTTATTTAAAATATCTGAGCGTATATCATCAATATATGACAGTTTGTCCGACGAGTACCAAACTAAGAAAAATCACAATAGTATTCCGCTCAGCTAGATATAAGTTAACTTTGGTCTAATTATTTAAATGCTAGGAAAATTCCTGGACAAGGTTTTAAAGGAGTATGAAAAATGTTTGATGAAAAAGAGTACTTTGATCCAAGAAAATCACAACTAAATGTAAATGGTACAACACTCGAACCTTGTTCTAGTGACCCATTAACCGGGTTTTTGCGAGACGGTTGTTGTAGCTGGGATCCTAGAGACATAGGAAGTCATACTGTTTGTGCAATAATGACAACAGAGTTCCTTGAGTTTTCAAAAGAACGAGGAAATGACCTATCTACGCCTAGGCCAGAATATCAATTTAAAGGTTTGAAGGATGGGGATCGGTGGTGCCTTTGTGCAGCAAGGTGGGAAGAAGCTAGGTTGGCAGGTAAAGCACCTAAAGTTGTTCTTGAGGCAACGAATATAAAATGCCTAGATATTTGCGATTTGGAACACCTAAAGAAACATACTGGAGGAAATTAGATGTCTGAAAATACTCATAACACCCAAGATTTTAGGGTCTTCTCGTTATCTATAGAGTTTTTAACAACACTTTATGGCTTGTTTATGGTCATTTGGGGTATCTCTATATCATTAATTTCTGGAAGTTCTTCTATAACGTCTATGATACCCGCCTTCATCGGGGTTCCACTTGCGTTTATTGGCTTTTTATCAATGATAAAGCCGACATTTAGGAAGGCTTTGATGCATATAGCAGTAGTTATTGGCATATTCGCTTTTTTGGGTGGACTTGATTTTTTTAGAGGCATGTTTACTAATTACTACGCTGGATTATCAAAGCTTATGCTTTTGATCACAGGATTTGTTTATATATACCTTTGCGTTCAAAGTTTTATATTTGTGCGACGACAAAAAAAACTGGAGTCTGATTGAAAATAATGTCCTTAGGTTTTTATATTTTTGGTTGACACTACTTAAATTTACTCCATGTTACAGCTTGGGGGTTACATATTGTATAGGAGGATAATATGAGACTTTTTTCATTTATGGTAACATTGTTGGCTAGTTTTTTAGTATCTGCAGCTGTTTTCGCTGCTGACATCGAAGTAAAAATGCTAAATAAGGGCGAAGAAGGAAAGATGATATTCGAGCCTTCCTTTATAAAAGCCCAAGTAGGTGACAATATCATTTTTTTACCAACGGATAAGGGACACATGGCTGCGTCCATAAAAGGATTAATCCCTGAGGGGGCAAAAAAGTTCAAGAGTAAAATTAACAAAAAATTTAGTTATACAGTTGAAGTCGAAGGTTTATACGGCATTCGTTGTACGCCTCATTATGCTAACGGAATGGTAGCTCTCATACAAGTTGGCGATGTCGCTGATTCAGCTGAATTTTTAAAAGGCAAAAAAATTCCTAAAAAATCTAAGGAAAGGCTTGAAAAATATCTGAGCCAAGTAGGATCTTAGCATCTCAGTTTTGTTTAAAGGATCTCCTCAGGGAGATCCACACAAAATAAGCTGTGCTAATTAGCCAAAGTCCGAAAATCATCGCATGAAATTGGTGAAACAAGAAACTGTGTTTATGCAGTATCAGAAAAACTGCGCTTATGGACCANACTCCNACCATCAATATTGAAGAATTGCGTAGTTCTTTAACTCTGAANGGATGTATAATTTTTATTGGGATGAANGTTAATATNAAACACAAGCATATAGNACCNAAATTAAACCAAAGCCCGAAGTCTAAAATAAAAAGAAAGAAAACAAGTAAATTCCAAAGCGCAGAAAAGCCTTTGAAGTAATAATCTGTTGTTTTCATATTNTTATCAGAAAACGTNTAACAACTAGCGAGCAAAATAGAAATGCAGGTTAAATNAACGAGATTATATGGAACCATTGNAAACCAATAAATCATCAATACAGGTAGTATTGAGTAGTTAAACATATCTATAACGTTGTCTAAAGTACTCCCATCTACTTCTGGAAGTNNCTGTTCCACGTTGACGTATCTTGCTAGAGTACCATCGACGCCGTCGATAACNAAAGCANAACCCATAAATAAAAANGCCAAAGTTTGTTCACCATTTAATATTGCTATAAGGCCTAAAAACCCAAAAATAAGTCCTGATGCAGTGAAAATGTGGGCTGCCCACGCAAACGCTTTATTTATTTTTTTTGATTTAAAAACAATATCTTTTAATTTCATGCCTTAAAAATAAATAAAAGTGGATATATGTCAAATAATTAGAAAGTTAGGATCTTTCCATTATTTCTGACACCTGAAATCCGTCTTCNCTTANAGCCTTAATAATAGANGCAATATGTTCTACGCTTAACGCTTCGATAATAGCATCAATTTTTGCATTCTTAACTGGAACGTCATTAAACATTCTTTGGTGATAGATCTCGATAATATTTCCTCCATACTTAGCTATTAAATTTGAAATTCTAGCTAACATGCCTGGCTCATCTATTATGTCTATTCGTACTTTCGTCATCCTTCCATCCATTAACAGTTTTCGATTTAGTATGCTGGCAAATAGTCTAGCATCTATATTGCCACCGCATATTACTGTGCCAATTCTTTTGCCTGAAAATATATCTTTATTTTTTATAATAGCCGCTACCCCGGCAGCACCCGCGCCTTCAGCAACAACTCTTTCGTTTTCAAACAAAGAACTAATCGCNTTTTCAAGATCAAATTCATCGATAAGTAAAATGCTATCTACGGTATCTTTTATTACTTCTGAGGTAATCTTNCCCGGCATTTTTACGGCTATTCCATCGGCAAGAGTATCCCCTGAAATATTNAGGCTCTTTTTATGTAAGACATTATACATAGAAGGAAATTTTTCTGTTTGCACTCCATATATTTTAATATTTGGGTTAAGCGCTTTAGCCACAATTGATATACCNGAAATTAATCCGCCNCCTCCAATTGGAATAACGAGTAAGTCCAAATTTTTTATATCTTCCATTATCTCCAATCCGAGCGTGCCTTGCCCAACCACAACATTAGGATCATCATATGGGTGTATAAGGGTCAACTTTTTATTTTTCACTAACTCAGATACATAAGTNTGCGACTCATTTAATGTTCGCCCTTTAAGTATCACTTCTGCTCCTAAGCTTTTTGTTTTCATCACTTTTGATAATGGCGCATGCTCTGGCATTACGATCGTTGCATTAACGTTTTCTTTTTGTGCCCACCATGCCACAGCTTGTGCATGGTTTCCTGCTGACATAGCAATTACACCCATTTTCTTCTGCTCTTCTTTTAATCGCTTTATGGAAATGTATGCACCTCTAACTTTAAAAGAAGANGTGTATTGGAGGTTTTCTAGTTTTAGAAATACATCTGAATTAATTTCATTACTNAGGTACTGAGATCTAATAGTGGGTGTTCTAACGATATTGCCTAAAAGTTCNTCACTTGCCTTTTTTATTGTATTGATATTGATTGTCATATTACAGGCCAAAATCTTATTAGTTTTTCATTTACCATTTTATCATTAAAATCAAAAACAATAATGAAGCTGTTCTCAATAGTCAAAAGCAAACTTGGTTCTGTTCTCTCTAAATTTTTTAACAAAGGCTATTTTTTTTAATCTAATTATATATAATAAGTGGGAGGAGATTGAGTAAGATTTGAATATAAAAATAATTGGAAAAAATATTGAACTTGGAGAAACTTTCCAAGCCTACAGCAGCGCTAGGATAAGCGAAGTTTTAAAAAAGTATTCATATGATGCTGTCAGTGCTCAAATAACTCTAGAAAAAAGAATTGGATCATTCAAGGCAAAGTTAAAAGTACACCTCAAGAACAAAATTGAATTAGATGTAACTGGNAGGGGCAAGGATGCGAATGGTAGTTATGAGGATGCGCTCAGCCANATAGAAAAAAAATTAAGGCGTTATCATCGAAAAATGAAAAGCCATAGAAATGTCGAAAGTAAGNACATTTCATCAACTAATGAGCCATTAAGAATTTATCAAAGTGTTTTGAACCTGGACGAAGATGAGATAGATAACAACAATGGGGATAGCCTGCCCGTAATTGCAGAATTATCATATCAAATAGATGAATTGACCGTTGAACAAGCAGTTGTTCGTCTAGAGCTAGAGAATGAAAGTTGTATTTTTTTCAGGAATGCTTCGCATTCAGGTTTAAACTTAGTTTATTACAGAAAGGATGGTAATATTGGTTGGGTTGATCCCCGAGGAAGTCGAGAAAAAACTATAAATAAAACCCATAACTTTTCAGAAAGTCATTGAAATTAAATCACTATGAATGAAGAGGATGCCATATCCCTTTTTTACGCAAAGAGTCATTCGGAAACGTACAAAATTTTTCTTCCACTTGCACAAAAAGGGAATAAATTTGCTAACTATTTCCTTGGTAATATGCTTATTTCTCCAATTGACCAGACTATCGAGACTAATATNAACGATGGACTAAGTTTCTTGAAATTATCAGCAAGAGCTGGGTACTCCCCTGCGCTTGAGTTACTAGGCAATTTATTTGCTTATAATGAAAAAGTGAAAAATAACTTAGTAGATGCGCACACGTATTTTTATCTCGCGGCTATTATAGAAAATAAAATAGATATAGGTTACCATTTAATTATTGAAGATGAATTTAGTATNTCTGAGGCTGATATAAATAAATCTAAGAAACTTGCAGAGGCCTGTATTAAAGGTGGGCTTAAAAATTGTAAATTNCTTGCGGAATAAATATGANAAGTTCTCAAAGAAGTAAAATAGATCCTTTTATTGTGATGGATATCATGGAAAGAGCTCATTTAGTTGAGCAAAAAGGAAANACNGTAGTACATATGGAAGTTGGACAGCCAGGTACTTCNGCTCCGAAAGCAGCNAAAGACTTTTTAAAGGCGTCNATGGAATATAACCCGATGGGTTATACTTTGGCGCTTGGATTGCCTGATTTACGAAAAAAAATTGCTGAATTATATGGAGAGTGGTACGGNGTAGATATCGATTGGAATAGAATTATTATAACAAGTGGTTCCTCGGCGGGNTTTATACTAGCCTTTACTGCTCTATTCGACAAGCTAGACAAGGTGGGNTTAGCTAATCCTGGTTACCCCAGTTATCGACAGATTATGAAAGCTCTCAATTTAGAACCAGTATTAATAAATACTTCTGAAAAGAATAAATTCCNACCATCTCCTGGTGAGTTAGGCAGACTGAATATTAGCGGGTTATTGATTGCTTCTCCAGCAAATCCCACTGGTTGTATGATTGAAAGAGAGCCTTTAAAGGCTTTGGTAGATTATTGTAAAGATAGAAAGGTATCCCTAATAAGTGATGAAATATACCACGGTATTCAATACNAAACGAAAGCTACAAGCGTTGCAGAGTTTAGTGATAATTGCTACATCATCAATTCTTTTTCAAAATATTTTTCAATGACGGGTTGGAGAGTCGGTTGGATCGTTGTTCCAAAAGAACACGTAAGAATAGTTGAAAGAATACAACAAAACATGTTTATATGCGCCTCGCATGCGAGCCAAATTTTAGCACTAGGAGCATTTGAGGGTAGAAATGAGTTAGAAAATAACCTTTTAATTTACAAAGAGAATAGAAAAAAATTATTAACCTCTTTGCCCGANTTGGGGCTCAATAAAATGGCAGCACCGGACGGAGCATTCTATTTATATATAGACATAAGTGAATTCTCATCTGANAGTTATGATTTCGCGAAGAAAATGCTAGATATTGGGGGAGTTGCTATAACTCCTGGCATAGACTTTGACCCGATAAATGGAAAGTCAAAGATTAGAATATCTTATGCTCGGAGTACATCTGAGATATTAAATGGGATAAAGAGAATTAAAAAATTCATGGATGAAAAAAGATATCGTCATTAAAAGCAAACTTAAAGGATAGAATTTGTCATGGTAAAAAGATTATTAGATAAAGTTATTGTTATAACAGGTGGTACAAGTGGTATAGGGCTTGAGATAGCTAGACATTCAATTTCTCAGGGAGCTTATGTGGTGATTTCAGGAAGAAGAGAAAATGAAGGAAAAAGAATAGTGACGGAATTAGGAGAGAAGTGTCATTTTATGGAGTGTGACGTATTATATGAAGACCAGATTCGTAAACTTGTAGAAGAAACATTTAGTAAGCATGGTAGAATAGATGTTATGTTTAATAATGCAGGTGCACCAGATTTCATTAGAAATATTGAAGATATTTCTTACGATAAAATAAGGCATAGCCTGGATTTGCTTCTCACTAGTGTCATTATTGGGACACGAGAAGTTACAAAAATTATGAGCAAACAAAAATACGGCAGCATTATAAATACAGCTAGTATTGCTGGCCACTGGGGAGGCTGTGGTGGCTCTGTCTATTCTGCTGCCAAAGCGGGAGTAATCCACTTCAGCAAAGTTACCTCTCTTGAATTAGCGAAATATAATATAAGAGTTAATTCAATTTCTCCAGGAGCAATAATAACAGAAATATTTGGTGTTGGTCAGAAATTAACGGGTGAAAAGCTCTCAATTAGCGATGATCATCTTAAATCAAGTGACGCTTTCAATGATTTTCAACCAATACAAAGAGCAGGGCTGCCAGAAGACATAGCTAGCTTGGCAGTATACCTTGCTAGCGATGAGAGTACATTCGTAACCGGTCAAGACTTCGTAGTAGATGGCGGTCTATTAGCAGGTCGACCTTTACATTTAGCGAGTGAGTCCTTTAAAAAGATAAATAGTTCTTTAAAATCTATTTAACTTAATTGTTAGTTCAAAAGTTTTTAATTGAACAATTGGTTAAAAAGCGATGGGTTTTCAATTAAGAACATGGCTACAGCAGTACCGCTTATGGCAGAACCTATCATTATAGCTCTATCTCCCCATTGCATACCTACATAAATCCAGCCTACGGCGCTTATTAAGTAAGCTANCTGCCCNAAAAGGTATATTTCTGCAGATATTAAAAAAACGCCNAAGACTCCTAATATCATTGAGCCCCACTTTACATACCAATCTCTTGTTCCTGTTGGTGTCAGAGGTTTAATATCATCATATTCGCCTTGAAGTTCTTCAAGCTCTTGNGCTAGACGCTTTTTTTCTGCTGCTAACTCCATTGCCAGCCTCCCAGCTTTAGAAGTAATATTGTGCATTTTACCGCTATCTACTGTTTCGCTTAGCTCTTCGTGTTCTGAATCTTTTATCATATTGTTNCCCCNACTATATCTCTGCATCTCTACAAAAATTTTTATCTTTTTCAAGANTTTTTTATGCCTAAGTTTTAGGCATATGGGTTGAAGCTATTATTGAATTGAGGTTTAGTATAATGTTTACTCACTAATTCACAGGGTTTTCCACAGAATATATGGAAAACATTCAAAAATGGTAAATGAATATAATATTATTTAGATAGCAATAGTTGTATAACGTAAAGAGCTAAAAAGGAGAATAATGAATTGGCGTCAGAGAAAAAAACTAAAAGCGATTTGTCAAAATTAACAATCCTCTCTTTGTTCTTTTGGTTGTTTTTTTGTTGTAGTTCGATCGTAGCAGCCTCGCCTAAAGGTCTTATAAGAGAGGGACTAAATTTTTACGATAGAGGAAACTATGCAGACGCATTGCAGAGTTGGAAATCTGCCTCTGAGGTCGGCAGCAGAGAGGCTGATTTTTTATTAGGTTTTCTATATGACGGGGTCTTGCAAAATGACAAAGAAGCATTGTTTTTTTTCAAAAAGGCTGCTTCATCTGGTCATATTCAAGCCCAAATTAATGTCGGGCTTAAATATGAACGGGGCGAAGGTACTGATATCGATAAGGAAAAAGCGCTTTATTGGTACTCACAGGCAGCATTCAATCAAAACGATATTGCTCAATTTAGGCTCGCATCTTTGTTACAGGAAGACTCTGATAAGGTTCAAGAAAGTCATTTTTGGTTTTCAAAATCTGCTCAATTAGGAAATCCTGAAGCGCACTTAGCGTTGGCTGCCAATTTTATTTTAGGACGAGGTATAGAGAAAGATTTAACTCTCGCACATGTTAGTTGTAACTTGGCAACATTTCTCTCTAGAGATATTGCTAGTATAAGTAGAAGCATCCAATTGAGAACTGAGTTAGAAACAAAAATGTCCACAGAACAAATTAAGCGAGCTGACCAGATATCTAGAAAATGTATTGAAAAAAAGTTTAAAGAGTGTATGACTTATGCTGTAGAAAATAGGTAGTGTGATGAAAAAGGTTTTAGCATTATTGTTTGTAATTGGTCTTTGCGCGTCGTGCGGAGGCCCAAAACTCTTCAAAAAGCCTCAAGATTTTGTAGGTGGAAATAAAGCGGCCGCAGTTGCAACTCACTGCTACAGAACTGGCGGTATGAACCAAGAAGGCGTTGCTTATAAGCTATGCCAAGAGAGCTTTAATACTCATTACGGCCGGTAGCTCAATATAAAAAATAGATCCATAAGGTAGAAGAAAATACAGTAAGAACTGTNGACGTTAAGATAGTAGTGGCAACAACATCTCTGCACTCACCGTACATGTTTGCAAAAAAATATGCATTTAACCCAGGAGCCATTGCAGCCATGATAACTGCGTTCCTTAAATAGTTTATGTCAATATTCGAAAACTGGGAGCCAAGCAAATAAACCACAGAAGGTTGAATTAATAAAGATGTAGAGATTATTGTAGCGGGTATTTTATAGTCTTTCGATACCCTGTAATGGTATAAAACGCCTCCCATCGTAAAAAGTGAAATTGGTATAATCCAACTTGTGCCAAATTTAAGGAGTTCTTCTGTAGTTGCTGAAAATTCAAATTTAAATAAATTGAAACCTATACCTAGTAAAATTCCTATTGTTAGGTTATTTAAAAGAATTGCCTTTAAAGATCTTTTTACTCCGATAAGATACGAGTTGTTTTTAATTTTTGCTACTTCTATAAAGGTAATCCCTACTAAATAGCATAATGGTGCATGACCAATAATAATAGTATAATTTATAAAGAGACTATTTGCACCAAAAGCTAGCTCGCTAATGGGAAGCCCNANAAGCACGCCATTAGAAAACATTGCACAAAATCCTAGAATAATTGAATTGTTATAAGGCTGTTTAAATATAAAAAATGCAATGCAGCTTATGATAATAAATGAAAGGATCATTGAGATATAAAAAAAAATTAAGAGTTGAATATTAAAAGCACTACTAAGATCTAAAATTGCCAGATTAAAAAATAATAGAAATGGGATGCCAAAATCTTGACAAAATTTTGCGAGACTATCTACTAAGTGCCGGGTCAATAAATGTAGGTAAGAAGAAATAAAACCTAGGGCTATTAGTACGAAAACGGGAAGGACTACAATAGCAATTTTGAAAAGCATTATTTTATGGTTATCAAAAGGCCATCAAATGCAGGTTCGACATTTTTTGGAAGTTCTTTTTTTAGCTCAGAATAGTCAAGATCGTTATGTAAGTTTGTTAAAATAGCTCGCTTAGGCTGGAGCTTCTTAAGCCAGAGAAGTGTTTTCTCTAGATGTGTGTGACTTGGGTGAGGGTCCCTACGAAGAGCGTCTATTATTAGTATATCTAGATTCTGTAACTTTTTCCAACTAGATATTGGAATATCAAGCACATCAGGAATGTATGCAAGCTTATCTATTTTAAAACCGAGTGAGTCTATATCTCCATGGTTAACTGATATTGGTTGAAAATTAATTTTTCCCCCAGCACCTTGAATTTTTATATCTTCTGATCCAATTAAATTTAATTCACAGATAGCGGGATATTTGCTTTTTTCTGGTGTTTTAAAAATATATGAGAAACCTTGTAATAGCCTCTCTTGGGTTGCTTTATCTGCCCATAGAGGAATTTTTGATTTCTTTCTGTAAGCTAGTGTTCTTAAGTCGTCTATACCATGGACATGATCAGCATGTGCATGGGTGTATATAACAGCGTCTAAATCAATAACGTTTGCTGTTAAAAGCTGTTCTCTTATATCTGGTCCCGTATCTATCAACACAGTTGTTTTCTCTGAGTTAGAGATTCTCTCAACAAGTAAAGAACATCGTAATCGTCTGTTTTTTTTATTTTTTGGGTCACACTTGCCCCACCCAAAACCAACTCTTGGAACTCCTCCTGATGATCCACAGCCCAAAATTTTAAACCTATAAAGCATTTCTAAATTGCTTTCTTGAAAAGAGAAAAGAAATTTTTTGTNGTCTGGTTTCTGAAAACATCTTCATNAACATTTAGAATTTCGGCTCCCTTTTGAGCAATAAAGGATACAAAAGCNGGTTCGTTAGATTTTCCGCGATGCGGGGCCGGAGCTAGATAGGGGCTGTCTGTTTCTACTAAAATTCTNTCTAATGGAACTTTAGAGAATATATCTCTAAGGTCATGAGAATTTTTAAANGTAATTATACCTGACATTGACAGAAAAAANNCCAGCTCAAGTGCCTTTTCTGCGAGATAAGCGCTTGAAGAAAAGCAATGCATAACACATGAAAAAGAACTTTGACGGTATTGCTCATATAGAATTTTACCAATTTCTTTATCTGCATTTCTTGCATGAATTATAACTGGCAAATTTGCTTCCCTAGCAACCTCTATATGTTGAATAAGTGAGTTAATTTGTTCTTTTTTACTGTGTAGTGAATAATGGAAATCTAATCCCGTCTCGCCAATACCTATCATTTTTTGATGCTTGCAAATCTTTAATAGGTCTTCGCTTTTGAATGTTAAGTTTTCAGACGGTTGATTAGGATGAACCCCAGCAGCAAAATAGATCTCTTCAAATCTTTCACTTATGGAAACAGTTTGGCTTATTTCTTTAAAATTTGTTCCGATGGTCAACATTTTTGTNACACCTTCGGATTTTGCTCTACTTAACACACCTAANAGATCATCATTTAANATTTTAAAGTCCAAATGACAATGGCTGTCAATTAACGCTGATTTATCTTTGTTTNTATTTTTCAAAGGCTAATTCTATTGTGGTTAAGGCAAGAAAGACAACTTTCTTCATGTCAACATTATACTCGATTGANTGGTGTCTCAAAAGTGAAATTTGTGAATACAAGTGAGCTGCGATAAGGCTTGTATCTGATGGTTTTATGCTTTTGTTTATTCTTAGAACGTTTTCTTGTTTTGCAATAGAACCTATCAACCGTAAAATGATTCCAAATGCAGACTTATCTGGATCATTGCTGTAAAGGTATTCTCTGTTTTTTGCTAATAATGTTATCATATGTCTTCTATTTATATTTGGAAGATTTGATAATAACGTTTTCATGTCATTAAAAAAATCAATATAGTCTTTGTCNAGAAAATTTATAAGCTTGCGTGCTGAGCCTTCNCAAGATGACAGGAAATTTGCCTCNTCNAAATCACTAAANTGGTTTTTTTTGAAGATCTCTGCGGATATTTNTCNAAGAGNTTGTTCTTCCAANTTTTNAAAGCNTACCTTTTGGCATCTNGAAAGAATTGTCGGCAAAATAGCTTGTTGATTATTTGATACTAAAATAAAGAGTGTATTTTTTGGAGGCTCCTCAAGTATCTTTAAGAGCGAATTTGATGCAGACAGATTAAGATCTTCTGTTGTATCGATTACACAAACTTTGTAGGAGTGATCGGTAGAGGATAAGGAAAATCTTTTATTAAGTTCTCTGATATCATCAATAGAAATATATTTTTGAAAGACTTTCTTTTTATCATCCCATTTTCTTTTGCAGTGAAAAACATTATTCAAATTAAAAGATNTTTTAGGGTTTCTTATATCACTTTCAGAAATNCCACNACCGNANNNCGGTTTTGTTAAATCNATATTTGATAATATCTTCGCTACNTTTAATGCTAAAGAGGCTTTGCCAATTCCTAGAGGNCCATGAAAAAGCCANGCATTAGGAATTTTATTTGTTTTTATGGAACGTAATATGAAAGCTATCTGNTCCGTATGCCCANAAANAACNGGAGCTAAAATATCNGACGATAGTNCNACNGCATGATTTCTTTCATNNATCATATTATGGNACTAGTNCAGTTATAGTTTCAATTATTTGAGAAGCAATAGTTTCTTGGCATTGATCTCCATTAATAATCTTTATTCTNTGNTTATGTTTATTCGCAATATCCAGAAAGTTTTTTCGCAGTTTGTATTGAAANTTAATNCCATAGTTTTCAAATCTTTCTTCATCAGTTTTCCTGCTCAATGCTCGGCTTAANGCAATTTCAGGGTNCATATCAATAAGAAATGTAATGTCTGGATTAATCGCTATTAGTTTAAATAAANTTAGGCTCAATGATTTNGCCTTGCTGCTTCGCATTCCTTGATAAACTAAAGTGCTATCCATAAATCGATCACAAATAACAATTTTATTTTCTTTGATGGCTGGCTTAATGACTTTCTCAACATGATCGTTCCTGGCTGCCATAAAAAGCAAAGTCTCTGTTTCAACAGACCATTGGAAATTATTTTCTTTTAGAAGCATTTTCCTTATTTCATTTGATCCCTCGGTTCCCCCAGGTTCCGCTGTCTTAACAAATGGTTTTTTTTGTTCAGTAAAGTGTTTTGAAAGAAGATCTATCTGTGTAGATTTTCCACAACCATCAATCCCTTCAAAACTAATAAACAAGCCTTTCATTGGTTNGTTCCAAATAGAGAGAAAAAATTTGATTTCAAAGTATTCAAATTAGTTGTTATTTTGTTTGCCAAGCCTCCTCTATCTAAATCTTCACTAACCTCTATAGGAAAAAATATCTGTTTTTTCTCAATACTAGTTTTGATTAGGGGAGTTGTTTCAAGTACTAAATGACCCTTTATTTTTTGTCCCTTCTTTAAAGGAGCAATTAATGGTTCTTTTAAGACAACATGCATTTTAACTTTTTCTTTTAAATCATTAGCAAGAAGTATTTGAACATCATTGCCGGCAGATATCTTTACTGTTTCTTTTTCACCTCTCCAAACGGGAGCTTCTAGAATAGTGGAGTTCTTTTTAAAAAAAGTTTTCAGTTTAAATTTCTTGAAGGCCCAAGTCGTAATTCCTTTTGCTTCACGGGCTCTTTGTCCAATAGATTTAAGACCAGTAATAACAAAAGTTATGCGTCTCCCATTTTGTTTTGCTGAGGCGATTAACCCATAACCAGCTTCCTCAGTATAACCAGTTTTTAACCCATCGGCACCTAGGTTCATGGAAAGCAAAGGGTTTCTATTTTTTTGAGAAATCCCATCCCAGGTAAATTCTAAATCATCGAATATTTTGTAATAAGAAGGATACTTTTCCCTTATTTTATTTGCTAGAGTAACAAGGTCTTTTGAACTCATATAGTGCTCAGGATCAGGCCAACCAGTAGAATTTTTAAAATTGGAGTTTGTAAGCCCTATTTCTTTTGCTCGTATAGTCATTAGTTCTGCAAAATTTTCCTCCGTTCCAGCTATTCCCTCTGCCAAAACGATACATGCATCATTCCCTGATTGTATGATGACCCCTTTTATTAGATTTTCAATTGTAACGCTTGCACCTTCTCGAACGAACATCTTAGATCCGCCCTTCGCCCAAGCTTTTCTTGATACTCTAAAGGTATCATCCATCTTTATCTTTCCTTCCTCCAAGCTTTCAAATACCATAAATAGTGTCATCAATTTTGACATTGAAGCAGGAGGAATCGGACGATCAATGTCTTTAGAAAGTAAAACGTCACCGGTGGTGTTATCAATAACTAAAGCTGTTCTTGCGGTGGTTGAAAAACCTTGAACGACACTACTCCAAGCAAAAAGCAAAAATGTGCTGAAAATACATAATTTTATCATTTATTGGTTTCTTTAATTCTTAATTCACTATTATCATAAGCTCTATAATAAATTATAGATAATGCTTTTAATATTAAAATCGGAGTCTTTAACATGATTGATAATACCCATTTCGATATTTTAAATGTAATTGAGACCCATGGTACTTATCAACCTGAAAAACCAGCTGTATGTTGCGGTGAAATAACCAGGTCATGGCAAGACCTTAAACAAAATATAAACAAGGTTGCAAATTTTTTTAAGGGAGTAGGTGTTAGTAAAGGAGATAACGTCGCCCTCTTAATAGGGAATAGGCCTGAGATAATAGAGCTAATTTTTGGGATAGTGAAAACAGGGGCTTGTGTTGTTCCTCTATCAGGCCTTTTAACTAAAGAGCAAGTAACTGTTTTGGTAAATAACAGTAATGCAAAACTATTTGTAGTGGATAATGAATTTATAAATTTAGTCACCTCAGATATGACGCAGTTTAAAAATATTGACAAAGATAAGCTCATATATTTAGGCGGAGAGTTGGACTGTTGGAAAGAAATTTCTTCTCAAGAAAAAGAATATGGTTTTGATTATAATTGTAGCCCCGATGATGATTTCAATATCATTTATTCATCAGGAACGACGGGTGTTCCAAAAGGCATAGTTCAAACCCATAGGGCAAGAAGTCACTGGGCCACGTCTAATGCGATCGAAATGTCATTTAATTCAGAATGTAAGTCTCTAACGACAACAGCGCTTTATTCAAATGGCACTTGGCTCATGATGTTACCCACATTATTTGTTGGTGGCACACTTCATGTTATGAATGGGTTTGACCCACAGGCTTTTGTGGAGTTGGTGAAGAAAGAGAGTATTACGCATACATTTCTTGTTCCACCTCAATTTAGCGCTATTCTGTCTTTAGAAAACCTTCAAAAAGATAGCTTTAATTCCCTGAAAACCATCCTTTCAGCTGGGTCCCCACTAAGGCTTGATGTTAAGGAAAAGATTTTAAAAAGTATGAGTAAGAACTTATTCGAGCTTTATGGCTTTTCAGAGGGATTCGCAACAATGTTAAAGCCACACAACCAAAGGAAAAAAATTAGCTCCGTGGGAACTCCAGTTTTAGGGTTTGAGATAAAAATTATTGATGAAAAAGGTATGGAGTGCCCCCCCAACGTGGCTGGTGAAATAGCGGGATATGGAGCCGGAATGATGAAGGAGTATTATAGTGAACCAGAGCTGACTAAGAACCTTATATGGACAGATAAAAGAGGTAGAAGTTTTATTAAATCTGGAGATATAGGAAGTTTAGATCAGGATGGGTTTTTAACTATTCTAGATCGCAAAAAAGATATGATAATATCGGGGGGCTTAAACGTCTTTCCAGTAGATATAGAAGAGGTAGTCGGCAAGCACCCAGATATAGTTGACGTTACTGTAATTGGCATTCCTCATGATAAGTGGGGAGAAACATGTTTGGCTCTAATAATCCCAAANAACGGAGTTGAAATAGATTGTGATGAAGTGAAAAAGTGGTGCAACGAAAGGTTGGCAAAACATCAAAGATTACATAATGTTGAAATCAGAGNNGANTTNCCNAGAAATGCATTAGGGAAAGTTTTGAAAAGAGTTCTAAGAGAGCCNTACTGGTCCTAANAAGAACCTTCNAAAATTATTACTGAACACGCNGCTTCTTCAAANCCAATTACGCCTCCACCATTTTCAGCNAGGCCAATTTTNTTTCTTTGACTTTGTCTCTTTCCTGCTTCTCCCTTAAGCTGAATNGCNAGCTCGTGTATCATCGATAATCCTGTCGCTCCTACTGGATGACCTTTTGATACCAATCCTCCTGATAAATTGACCGGCAATTTTCCTCCGAGTTGGGTGTGTCCTTCCTCAATAAATTTTCCTCCTGAGCCAATTTCGCAGAAGCCAAGCATTTCTAGTTGATATATTTCACAAAACGACGTTGCGTCATGAACTTCGACTAGATTAATATCTTTTGGTTCTAACTCAGCTTGCCTGTAGGCCTTTTTTGCAGCCACTCTGGATAATCCTGTTTCTTGAGGGGTTCGGTACTTTCCACCAGATAATACACTTGCCTTGATTTTTATAGCTCTTTGTTGAACTTCTGCTGGAAAGTGTTTCAGACCTTTTTCAGAACAAATTAGAGCTGCTGCTGCTCCATCTCCAATAGGCGCACACATTGCCCTTGTTAATGGATATGAAATTTCTCTATCCTTTAAAACATTTTCTACGCTTACTTCAAATTGATATTGAGCTTTTTCATTTAGTGAGCCATGAAAATGATTTTTCGAGGCAGCAAAAGCAATTTGCCTCTGACTTGTTCCATAAGTCTTCATATGCCACAGTGCCTGAAGACCATAAGTATCCATAAAAATAGTCCCTTTTTTATTTCCAGGGTCAAATGGTTTCCCAAGTTCATTGCCAATTGACTCATAAAATTCTAGCCACTCATTCCTATCGAATTGATCAATACCTCCGTCGTATATTTCTTGGACTTTCTCCGGATTATTTGGTTGATATATTTTCTCAACCCCTATTGCTAAAGATACATCTTCTGTTCCAGAAATAACATCTTTCCAAGCTCCATGAAATGCCATTGATCCTGTAGCACAACCTCCTTCTACATTGATAATGCCGACTCTTTCAGGGAATAGTTTCTTTTGTACTAAAGGAGTAAAGCAAACTTGACCTCTAATATTATTTTGTCCAAAGGTACCCATTCCACAATTACCAAACCATGCTTGTCCAATCATATTGCCATTTTCTACTTTAGCTGATTTTAGTAAGTCGCGATAAACCTCCTCTGTGAGGCTTTTAAATGTCTGATCTGCTTTTTTCTCAAACTTAGTACACGCAGTAGCAATTAGATAGGCTTCCAATTTATCCTCCTTTTTCTAGGTCAAATTAACGTCCAATTTTTTTAGGCCACGGGGCACCATTGCATCAATCCATTCAAAGGAATTCTCTGCCTTCAGCCTAGTTGTTGGATATTGCTTGAAGAAATTTAATATAGCGATACGTCCTTCCTCTCTAGCGAGGGCAGCACCAATACAAAGATGGGGACCATACCCGAATGTTAAATGTCGGTTCGGTGAACGATCAATTCTAAAAACATCTGGTTTATCGAAGATATTTTCGTCTCTGTTTGCGCTGGCAACCATGGCAAATACCCTGTCACCCTTTTTGAGTGTTTTATTATAAAGCTCATGGTCTTTTTCCACATTTCTGACGAGTGAGTTTGTTGGTCCATCATATCGCATTATTTCTTCTATGGTAAGATCAAGTAGATCNNGGTTTTTAAGAAGNTTTGATAGTTCTGATGGNTTNTTAATCAGAGTGAGAATCCCGTTTGATATAAGATTGGTAGTGGTTTCATGACCAGCAAATAAAATCAACATACAAGTTGCAATCAACTCATCGTCAGAAAACTTATCATTGTCAACGGATGCATTTATCAAATCCATTAGAAAACCCTCCGAAGGATTTGCCCTTCGCTCTTCAATAATTTCTCTAAAGAAAGAAACCATTTTTCTACATCCACGAGACGCTTTCTCATACTTATGCTTATCATTCCTGGCACCGCCAATAAATTTTGACATATCATCCGACCATGATTTAAATTCGTCTAGCATGTCTATTGGAACGCCTAATAGGTGCATTATAGTAAGTGCAGGAATGGGAGAAGCATAATGATTAACTAAGTCAACTTCTCTAATGTTTTTTAGTTTAGATAATGTGGCATCTGTTATGGCATTTATCTTTGGTTGCATTTCATTAATAGATTTTCTNGTGAACGCAACCATCATGATCTTTCTCATTCTAGTATGATCAGGAGGATTTCTAAAAGCAGCCCAAAGATTCAAATACTTTACAATTTCTGCCAATAGTTTTGCTTCGTTGCTTGGAAGTTTCCTGTAAAAATTATTTAATCTATCTACTGTTATATTATCGCTTGAGAGNATAGANTTCACGTCTTCATATCTCGTTATTATCCATGATTTAAGTGCCNCATTCCAGTGTATGGGGTCATCCCTTCTCAGTATTGAGAAATAAGGATAAGGATTCGCCAAGGTATTAGGGTCTGATGGATCGTAATTCATGCTTTATCACTTACAAAGTTTTTCCAAGTTGACATATAGTCTACAAATTTTGCTGACAATCCCTCCTTTAAAAGATGATCTCTTGTAACAGGAGCAGAGTAGGGTTGAAAGTTTGATCCTTCTGTTTTAAGCCGGTTTGGAAATTGATGGTCTAAAATAGCTGCTCTTCCTAAACAGAAAAAGTCAACATTGTTTCTTTGTAGTATTTCTANATCTTCATAGGAAAAGATTTTTCCAGCAACAGTCAGTAGTTTTTTACCCCTATTAATAGTTGTAAATAATTTTAATAAGCTCTCTCCCGAGTAAGGGCCGTCTTCAACTAATTTAAATGAGTCCCAAAGTGAAATATCAATAAAATGAACATAATTATTTTNACANANCATTTTATANAANGTTATCATTTCTTCAGTATCNAGACCAAATCTTTCTGGNGAAATTCTTACTCCTATCAAAAANGTTGAAGAGGTTTTCTCTTTAANTTCATCGATAATATCCGTCAGAATCTTGGCTCTATTTTGGAAATCTCCTCCATAAATATCTTTCCTTTNGTTGAATTTTTTGGAGAGAAATTGACCAATTAGATATCCATGAGCGGCATGCAGCTCAATACCGTCATACTCACATTGATATGCTCTAACAGCACATTCTACAAAAGCTGTTTTCATGTTTTCAATNTCNGTTANAGACATCTCCCTTGCAGATTTTTCTAGATTTANACTTGGNCCTATTTTATCTCCAGCATAATTGATGTCTGCCCTTATACCTGCGTGAAATATTTGTGCGATAGAAAGTGCGCCTAATTCATGTAATCTATCATTCAATTTTTTGTGCCCATGTTCATGAACAGGNTCATATATTCCAAGTTGTCCATCCCAGCCAATGCCAGATTTNAAAACAGGCATTGCGCAGGTCATAATCATGCCAAAGCCTCCTTCTGCTCTTTTGGTAAGCCAGATAAACTCCTCATCGGAAATTTTGCCCTGATCCGGGCTTTGCATGTTTGTAAGTGGTGCAAGAAGAAATCTATTTTTNGCCGNTACACCGTTTGAAAACGTGAGTTCTTTAAATAATTGTTCCATTNTTTAATATTAGAACATACTTTCATCNNAACAAANGTCTATTAATGCGTTTAAAAAAATTATTCCTTGATCAATANATTCTTATTNTTNTTGCTTTTGTTTTTTTTGGAGGCACCCTGTCCGCAAAGGAGACATACACAATAGCGAATTCCAAAGCACTTCAATTTATTTATTTTGTAAGTGGGGTTCCTATNTCCGGCGAGTTCTATATAGATANAACTTCNTTNACAATTAATTTTAAAGAAGAAGATAAATCTAGGTTCNATATTAAAATTGATATTGCAAAGAGTACAGCAGGGTTTCCTTTAGCCACTNCAGCGATGTTAGGTTCAACGGTCTTAAATGCAAAAAAGTTTCCATTCATGGAATTTACGAGNACCAATATATTAAAAAAAGAAGAGAGGTATGAAGTAAGAGGCTTGCTGAGCTTAAGAGGAATAAAGAAAAAGGTTACTCTTTTTGTTTATAGTGAAGAGCGGTACAAAGAAGATGCAAACATTCTTAAATTTAGAATAGAATCATCTATTAATAGGCATGACTTTGGAGCTAGTGGATATTCTTTTCTTGTTGGCAAGGAAATTAAATTAAACTCTAATATTGAATTAATAAAAGAGAAGTGAAATGGCAAGGCATAGAGGAAAATTTGATAAAAATAATAGCGAGCCTTATGAGTTAAGTAGAAGTAGAATTGAAAACTTTGTTAGATGTAGAGCTTGTTTTTACATGGAGCAAGTTGAAGGAATAAAATTCCCCTCCATTCCTGGTTTCAATATCAATGAAGCAACAGACATATTACTTAAAAGAGATTTTGATAAATATAGAGCAATTGGTGAACCGCACCCATTTTTAGTTGCTAACGGAAGAGACTTTCTCATCCCTTTCAAGCATGAACACTTTGAATTATGGACTCAAAGTTTGCATTTTGGAGCAAAAGACAGACTTAACTTTGTGGATCCCAATACCAATCTTAAAGTAGGTGGTGGCTTAGATGATGTATGGTTGAACATTAACACAAAATGTCTGCACATCGTCGATTACAAAAGTACCTCTCAAAAGTCAAANAAAGGACCTATTACATTGGATGATCCCTGGAAGGCNTCTTACAAACGGCAAATGGATCTATATGTCTGGGTGNTAAGGAAAAAGGGATTTTATGTNGANGATATAGGGTATTTTCTATATTGCGACGGAGATAGGTTTAGTGAGTACGACTTTTTATCATCTACTTCAGCGTCGATGAGTTTTAAAATGACCTTAATTGACTACCAAACTGAAGTGGCCTGGATAGAGCCAACGTTGACTGAAATTAACGATTGCCTAAATGAGAGGAATAGGCCTGAGCACTCAGAGTACTGCGAATATGGAAAATTTCTTGATCAGAGTTTAAATAAAGGAACTTAAAATACTCTCTGAATTGTTAAGTTTTTNAATATTCAGACCTGCAATCGATTTATATTTCTCTGAATGAGTTTCAAGTTCATTTTGGCTAATGACCTCATGTATATTATTAAAGGAGCCTTTGCAACGATCTTCAACCACTTGCAGAAGAGCGTCGGGGCCTGAGTTTCTATTAGCCAAAGTAATTTTAGCAGTTAGGGGGAGCATTTCTTTTTCATAGTCCATTAAAGCCGCTTTGTTGGTTTTATTTACTTTTAGGTGGAACGCTAATTTTCTTGCATCAATAATAGCTTGGCTGGCGCCGTTGGATCCAACTGGATATGTTGGGTGAGCAGCGTCACCTAAAAGTGTTATTCTTTCAAAGGTCCAATTTTGCAAGGGATTTCTATCAACCATCGGATACTCATATATCGAAGTTGTTTCAGAAATTAGTTTTAGTGGGTTTATCCAATCAAAGCTCCAATCTAAAAAGCTATCTATAAATTTTGATTTATCGACTTTCTTCTTCCAATCACTCTTTGACCATTGGTTTTCAGGATTAAACTTTAGTTCCGCGATCCAATTAATTTTTGCTTTTCCATTAATATTTTTCTTGCTTATTGGATAGGAAACAAACCTTTGGGTATCGTGACCAATCATCACCATAGAGGCGCCTGTTCTAAATGGGGTAGCAGTGGTGACGCCTCGCCATAAGATTGCACCATTCCATAAAGGCTCACCTTCCTCTGGAAAGAGTTGTTTTCTAATAATTGAATTTATTCCATCACAGGCGACAAGAATATTTCCATCAATGGCCTCAGTATTCCCTGTCTTTTTATCGATACATTGTAGTTGTACTGAAGAGGATAAATTTTTAAATCTGGTAACTTGCATCCCTAAATGTACTGGATTATTTTTCATGCGCGTAATAAGAGTATCATATAGAAGCTTTTGCAGTTTCCCTCTATGAACAGAAAATTGTGGCTCGTCATACCCAGCTTTTAATCCTCTTGGTTCAGTCCAAATTTCTAAACCTCGTTTTGAAAACAGACCAAACTCCTCGGTTTGTATCCCAATCCTTTTAAGATCATCCTTAACTCCCAATGCAGCAAGCTCCCTTACAGCATTTGGTTGTAGGTTGATTCCAACTCCTAATGGCTCAATAGTCCTTGAAGACTCAAATATTTGAAATGGAATGTTTAATTGGTGTAGAGAGAGCCCAAGGCATAATCCACCAATTCCTGCTCCACATATTAATACAGTCATCTTGAATTAACCTTTTTTGCTGAATTTATGTATATCATTTTCAGCATTTATTTAATTTACATATAAAGGTAATGCCGTTGAAAATGTCCAAGCCAAGGCTACTCCATTAGCTAAGCCTACCGACAGTGTATTGTTGTACTTTTTACTTACCATATTTGATAAAAATCCAAATATTAATGCGAAAGCCAGAAACAGAATTATTGCATATCCCATAATAAACAGTTGGGAAATATCTAACAAGATGGAAGTTGATAACGATATTATAAAAAACAGCTTAAAGATATTGCCCGCAATCCAACCATATGAATAATTATCGTAATACATCTGCATCAGTATCATTAGGGGAACAGTTCCTATTAAGCATGAAAAAAATAGGGGTATTCTGTTCCCATTCAAAAGAAACGAACTGACATAGTTATCCAAAATTGTTCCAAAAAAAACACAAAACAAAATAAATAGAAAGGCAAATAACTGAAGATTGAATGAGCTTATTAACGCCTTTATCTGTGTGAATGGGAAACTAAAGAATAGAATTATTGAGATTAAAATCATTTGATTAATTAGGTGGTTATGAGCAGGAAATTCAACATAATTAATTTTAAAATGATAAAGAATAAAAGGTGGCAATGCACAAGCAAAAATATTTATAGAAAAGAAGCGTATATAACTAAAACGGTTTTTACCTGAGGTTTTTAGAGGAAGAAACTTAGTAAGAGTAATAACAAGAAAAAAGCCACTAAAAAAAAGGATGCCAGTCCATACCCCAATATTATTACCAACGAATACGTTTTTGTCTTCATTAATAAGGTTAACCCAATCTATTAGCTCTTTCTGAGTTCGTTTTGAATAAAGAACACCTACGTGGTCGGCATTTTCTATAAAGTCCACCTTTCTAATAGTGTTATCATTAGCTCTGCCGTAAAACCTTCCCTCCCTTGGATTGTCAATTCCAATGTTTTTTAAAATTTCTAAGGATTTTGCTCTTAATTGAGGTTCCCATTGACCATTTAGAATTAAAGTATTTTTAGGCTCTTTCGCTTTTAAAGCGTCAGTATAGGCTGAAATTGCAACAGTGCTTTTGATACTAGGGTTCAAGGATGCTGACCTGACTATTATATCGGACGCCATTGAGTGACCTATTATCATCGAAAAGCTATAATCATATTTTGTAAGATAGTGAGAAAGTATCTCATTTGTTTGATTTACAAATTTTTGAGTAGCACCTTCGATAGTGGTAATGTCTCCTGAATATGGAAGTGGATGGCGCCCATGCCCTAAAAAATCAAAACGAACCGTTAAATAACCAGCCTCTGCAAGAGCTACAGCTATTGGCCTCATGAAGCTTGTAGATCCAGCAAATCCATGCGCTAAAAATACTATGCCACTAGTTGCTGCATTATCCTTGAAAGTTAAAGTAACAGGTGTATTGCCAACAAACTCTTTAACACTCGTTAAATTATTTTCATAATCCTTAAGTTTTCCAAATGAAAGAATAATGAGTGAAGCTAATAATAGACAAAAAGCTTTATAGAGAAAATTTCTATAGCTCTTTAGCAAATATAATTTATCCTTGCTCTTTTGGATTATCGAAAGTGTACCTAAAAGTACAGCATTCGCCGCCACCCATAATAGTCGTTTTTCGATCAAGGCGTGCATCTTTGTTGAACCCTTCAATCATCGCGGCATCCCTATTGCAAGACAACACAGCACCAAGGTCTTGAATTCCCAAAGCCTTGTACATTTCAGCATATCTGCACCGTGTTACATTGAAATCTAG
>NZSE01000043.1 GCA_002703515.1 Paracoccaceae bacterium
ATGCGAAAGTCATTACAAAAATGAATGAGTATTACTATTACTCATTTGCCTGAATCTCTAAACTTCATCATAGGCTTCTAACAAAATGCCGTGGTTAAGAAAGCGCATCTAAATGACGATTGAACAACTGGTCCACCAGGAACGCGGTCGCCGTGGGCGCCGCCGTGAGATGGCAACACCGGCACCCACCATTGCCCAACGTCCGTTTACGCGGCTGAAACGCCCCTACCCCTCCGTCGTACTGATTTCGGATGATCAGGTTGAACATATCCATAAGGCGTCTTTGAAATTGCTGTCTGAGACGGGTCTGGACGTGCTGCATGAAGGCGCCCGCGATGTGATGAAAAAGGCGGGAGCCGATGTCAGGGAAGGCGAGACACGTGTGCGTTTTGACCCCGATCTGGTCGTTGAGACCATTGCAACTGTGCCGTCGGAATTCACGCTACATGCCCGAAACGCTCAGCACAATGTCACCATGGGTGGAAACAACATTGTTTTCAATATGATGGCAAGCGCACCGAATTGCTCTGACACTGACCGGGGCCGCCGGGTAGGCAACCAGGAGGACTACCGCAACTTCCTAAGATTGGCACAGATGCACAACGTCCTGCACGTCACAGGTGGGTATCCCGTAGAGCCTGTGGATATTCATGCATCGATCCGCCATCTGGATTGCATTCAGGATTACATCACCCTGACCGATAAAGCCTATTGCATCTACTCGCTTGGGGAAGAGCGTGTAGCCGATGCGATTGAAATGACACGGATTGCCCATGGTCTGACACACGATCAGATGCGTGATCGGGCCTGTATGTTCTCAATCATCAATACGAACTCTCCGCTGCAGCTCGATATTCCGATGATGCAGGGCGTGATGGCCTTATCCGCGATGGGTCAACCCGTTGTGATCACGCCGTTCACGCTGGCAGGGGCCATGGCGCCAATCACGATAGCCGGGGCCGTGACGCTGCAAAATGCCGAGGCGTTGGCGGGTGTTGCCTTGTCTCAGATGGTACGACCGGGAGCACCGGTGATGTACGGCGGATTTACCTCCAACGTAGATATGAAAACCGGTTCTCCTGCTTTTGGCACGCCAGAATACATGAAGGCACAGCATATCGGTGGGCAGCTGGCGCGGCGCTACGGTATTCCCTATCGCTCTTCAAATGTATGCGCAGCCAATACGGTTGATTCGCAAGCGGCATATGAGGCGGTATTCTCACTGTGGGGCGCCATCAATGGCGGTGCCAATATGCTCATGCACGGGGCCGGATGGCTCGAAGGGGGCCTGTGCTGCTCATACGAAAAAGCCATACTTGATATTGACCTGCTTCAGATGGTTTCTGAGTTCCTTCAACCAGTTTCTACCAGCCCAGACGATTTGGCATTGGAAGCCATAAATGAAGTCGGCCCAGCTGGTCATTTCTTTGGCACCGACCACACGCAAACGCGATATCGTGATGCCTTTTATTCTCCGATCCTGAGCGACTGGCGCAATTTCGAGACCTGGCAGGAAGCCGGGTCGCCAATTGCGATTGAACGCGCAAACACTGAGTGGAAAAAGCGTCTTGCCGCCTATGAGGCCCCGGCCCTTGACCCTGCCATACGGGAAGAACTTGATGCCTTTGTCACTAAGCGCAAGGCCGAGGGTGGCGCTGCCACCGATTTTTGAGATGCCCGCCCTGAAGTGTAGCCAGTGCAAGCCTTAACCTGAGAAAGACCGAGACATGCCCTCAATCCAGATAATCGAAACAACAGGCGCAAAGAAACTGCCATCACACGCTAAAGTCGTTGTCATTGGCGGCGGCGTTGTTGGGTGTTCGATCCTGTTCCATCTGGCCAAGTTTGGCTGGAAAGACGCGGTATTGCTTGAACGGGACGAACTGACGTCTGGGTCTTCCTGGCATGCGGCCGGAGGCATCCATACCATCAGTTCGGATCCGAATATCTCGCGTCTGCAATCCTACACGATCAATCTGTACAAAGAAATCGAAGAGCTGTCGGGGCAATCTGTGGGTCTGCACCAAACCGGCGGTTTCTATGCCGCCTCCACGAAAGAATGGTATGATTACCTGAAAGGTGAGCGATCAAAAGCGCGCTACATGGGTTTGGATCAAGAATTCATTNCGCCCAAGGAGCTGGCCGAGCGTCATCCTTTGATCGATCCTGACCACTATCACGCGGTTTTGTGGGACGCACAGGACGGCCATCTCGACCCGTCCGGTACGACCTATGCGTTTGCCAAGGCGGCCAAGGCGCATGGCGCTCATTATTTCACCCACTGTGGCGCCACCGATATGACGCAGCGTCCCGACGGAAGCTGGGACATTGTCACCCCCAAAGGTACGATCAACGCGGAGCACGTTGTGAACTGCGGCGGTCTTTGGGCGCGAGAGGTCGGCCATATGGCAGATATTCACCTGCCTGTTCAGCCAATGGAGCACCATTACTTGATCACCGAGCGCATGGACGAAGTTGCAAACTTTGGTCAGCAGATACCACACGGCATTGATTTTGAGGCCAACGTGTACTGTCGTCAGGAAGGTAAAGGAATGTTGCTCGGCACTTATGAAGCCAAAGCGACCCCTTGGAAAGTCGGCGGAACACCCTGGGACTTCGGTCATGAATTGTTGCCGCCGGATCTGGATCGTGTTGCAGATCGTCTAGAGACCGCATTCGAGCGTCTTCCCGCGATGGCTAATGCCGGGATCAAGGACGTGATCAACGGTCCCTTCACTTTTGGCCCTGATGGCAACCCGCTAATCGGTCCTGTTCCGGGTATGAAGAATTATTGGGTGGCTGTTGGTGTCATGGCGGGCTTCTGCCAGGGCGGCGGCGTCGGCCTGACCCTTGCGGAATGGATGATCGACGGTGAGCCGTCTATTGATGTCTGGGCGATGGACGTCGCACGTTTTGGTGAATTCGCGACACCTGACTGGGGCACAATCAAGTCGTCGGAAAACTACGAACGCCGGTTTGTAATGACCTTCCCGAATGAAACTCTTCCCAAGGGACGCAAGCAAAAGACGACCGCGCTCTATGATCGTATGATCGCCAAGGGTGCCGTGATGGATCAGGGTTTCGGCCTCGAACACGTACTCTGGTTTGCGGATGGACCGGAAGATGCATATGAAGTTCCGACCTTCGAACGTAACCGCTCTCACAACTATGTCGCGGAGGAAATCAAGGCTGTGCGTGAAGCCGTTGGTGGAATAGAGATCGCCAACTTCGCCAAACACGAATTCAAGGGTCAGGGCATTCGCCAATACTTAAACCACATTCTTGCCGGTTTTGTTCCCAAGCCTGGGCGCTTGGCGCTGACGCCGATGCTGACGCCCAAGGGCAAACTCTACGGCGATCTGACGGTGGCTTGCCTAGCTGAGGATCATTTCATGCTGTTTGGGTCTGGTGCGATGCAGGAGGCACACCGCCGCTGGTTCGAAAAAGACCTGCCNGTAGGCATTTCCTACGCCAATGTTTCGGACGACTGGCACGGCATCGCCTTGTCCGGTCCAAAATCGCGGGAGCTGCTGGCCCGGATCACACGCGACGATGTTTCAGCCGAAGCCTTCAAGTTCCGCGATCTGCGCCAGACCTTTATCGGCGGCGTGCCGGCGATTATCAACCGGATTAGCTTCTCTGGCGAATTGGGATACGAAATCTATTGTAAGCCACAATACCTTATGCGCCTGGCTGACGCTATCGAAGAGGCCGGCGCGGATCTGGGCTATCGCTGGTATGGCGCGCGCGCGCTGCTTTCGATGCGTCTTGAGAAGGGATGGGGTGTCTGGACGATGGAATATCGTCCCGACTTTGGTGCAGTCGAATCCGGCATGGACGTCTTCATCAACTGGAAAAAGGACTTTGTCGGCAAAGACGCGACGCTGAAAGCCCGAGATGAGGGGGTTTCGCAGAAGTTGGTGACAATGACAATCGACGTCCAGGGGATCGACGTAGCCCATGACGAGGCCATCCTAAAAGATGGTGAACCTGTCGGCTATGTCAGCTCAGGCGGCTATGCGCACCATGTCGGCAAGTCGATTGCGATGGGGTACGTTGCAACCGAATTCGCAACGCCGGGAACGAAGCTCGAGGTAGAAATTTTGGGCGATTTCTATAACGCGCTGGTTCTGGCAGGACCAATCTACGACGCCAACGGCGCGAACATGCGTNTTTAATAGGAGGAGAGCCATGGGGCGACCAGAAAAAATCATCGAAGAAGCGGTCAGCGAACTGGTCGCGGTGAACCGTTTCTTTTTTCTTTTGATGCCGGGATTTTCGGCGTTGGAGCTGGGATCCGGGATAGACTCGTTGTCTGCGGCGAACGACACGCTGGGCAAGACCTTCTTCCATTGGAAAACCGTCAGCGAAACAGGCGACAGCATCGTATCTTCTTCGGGCCTGAACGTGGCCGTAGATAGCCCTCTGCCGGATATCCAGCGAGGTGATTGCATCGTCGTTTGCTGTGCTTTCAATTCACAAAACTACCGCAAATCTGGAAAGGCTGTGGCTTGGCTGCGGAGCGCTGCGCGAAAAGGCGTCCAACTTTGCGCTGTGGGAGGCGCCCCACTCTTTCTCGCCCGCATCGGCATCGTCACCGAAGGACGCATCAGCACACACTGGCGCATGAAACCCGCCTTTGATGAAGGATATTTGGATCTGGAACCGTCCTGCACAATTTTTGAAGAGAACGCGAACATCGTTTCCTGTGGCGGAGGTGCTGCCACCTTGGATCTGTTTTCTGCGTTGATCCGTCAAAAGGCAGGCCGGGAAACCTCAGAGCAGGTTGCTGATCATCTGCTTTGCGGGTCTCTGCGTGATGGTGATTGTCGCCAGAGCAATTCACACCCGCTCCGCCAGAAACACAGAAACGAAAAGTTATTAAAAGCGACAACCTATATGCATGATTGCATTGAGGAGCCTGCTTCACCCTCGGTGATCGCCAGTCAGATTGGCATATCGAGACGGCAACTGGAACGATTGTTTGCTCGCTATCTGGGGGTCAGTCCCAACACCTACATGATGACGCTCAGGCTCGAAAGGGCGCAAGCTTTGCTGCAACAGACCCAAATGCGCGTCATTGACGTTGCTATGGCGTGCGGGTTCTCAACGCACGCACTTTTTTCGAAGAGATACAAGAGGCACTTCGGGATACCGCCTGGCGAAGAAAGGGTGCTGCTCACGCACTGAGATGGGACAAGGGCAATGGGATCACCGCGGATAACAACGGCGCCAACATGCATTGCTAATTTGGAGTGATAGACACNGGACATCAACGGGATAACGAAGAAAATCGCAGATTGTGCGTAAGGAGATGAAAACATATGAACGTTCATTATAGTGATAATCGTAAGATTGACCCAAGCCAAGGCCCACGCCTTGGTGATGGGACGGAGAATGACGGCAACCGTGTCGAGATTGGGCCGACAGCACTTGCCCATGCCGAATGGCGCGAGGCAGGGTTGGAATTGCCCGACCTTGCCGAAATGCGTAAGGCCCGCCACAAACGCTTGACCGATGCCATCGTGGCGCGCGGCTACGGGGGCCTTTTGATGTTCGATCCCCTGAACATCCGCTACGCAACCGACACCACCAACATGCAGCTATGGAACACCCACAACCCGTTCCGGGCCTGCTTGCTTTGTGCCGATGGCTACATGGTGCTTTGGGACTACAAAAACGCGCCGTTTCTCGCCGAGTACAATCCACTTGTCCGCGAAAGTCGTTCAGGTGCGGATATGTTTTACTTTGCCCGCGGTGACCGGATCGGTCCGGCGGCCGATGCCTTTGCCGCTGAGGTCGCGGACCTGCTCGCCAGCCACGCACCGGGCCATACACAAATCGGCATCGACAAGATTCAGCCGGCGGGGCTGGACGCGATCCGCCGTGCGGGNCTCGATTATCGTGATGGCGAGGAAGTTACCGAACGTACGCGCGGCATCAAGACAGAGCACGAGCTGCGCGCCATGCGCTGCGCCATCCATTCCTGTGAACGCGCCATGTCCGTTATGGAGGACTTTGCGCGCACCGAAATCCCCAAGGGCGGCGTGACTGAGGACGATGTCTGGGCCGTGCTCCATGCCGAGAACATCAAGCGTGGCGGCGAGTGGATCGAAACACGGCTGCTTACATCCGGCCCGCGCACTAACCCATGGTTCCAGGAATGCGGGCCAAGGGTCATTTCAGAGAATGAAATTCTTGCCTTCGACACTGATCTGATCGGGCCCTATGGTATCTGTGCGGATCTAAGCCGTACGTGGTGGATTGGTGACGACCTGGCTCCGGCCCATATGCGCGAAAGCTATGCGGAAGCGGTAGAGCATATCCGTTATAACACTGCGCTCCTGCGGCCAGGGCTTCACATGACAGACCTAACGCGGTCGTTGCACGTCCTTCAGGACAAGTATGATGCGCTTAAATACTCCTCTCCGATGCATGGTGTTGGCATGTGTGACGAATGGCCCTTGATAGCCTATCCAGACAGACTGGTGGATGGTGCCTTTGACGCAGCTCTCGAACCCGGCCTGACATTGTGCGTCGAGGCGCTGGTAGGTGAGGTTGGCGGCGATCACATGGTCAAGCTAGAAGATCAAGGCGTCATTACGAATGACGGCTTCGAAACGATGTCAGTCTACCCGTTGGACGAACGCCTGTTTTCAGTTGGCTGAAGCCATGGCCCCTATATCGTAGGAATTATAAATATGCGATATATCTCGACACGCGGAAAGGCGGCATCGCTGTCCTTTAAAGAGGCGCTATTGGTGGGGCTGGCAAGTGACGGCGGGCTCTACGTGCCCGAGGCGTGGCCAAAACTAAGCTTCGGCGAAATGAAATCGTTTAAGGGAAAGTCCTATGCAGAGGTGGCTTTTGCGGTGATTTCGCCCTTTGTGGGCGGAGAGATTGATGATGTCAATTTGCGGCGGATGATTGAAGAGGCCTACGCAACTTTCCATCATCCCGCCGTAACTCCGTTGGTGCAGTTGGGATCAAACGACTGGCTTCTCGAGCTGTTCCACGGACCGACCCTGGCCTTCAAAGACGTCGCCATGCAAATCCTTGCGAGACTCATGGATCACGTGCTGAGCGAACGCGGAGAGCGGCTTACCATTGTTGGTGCGACGTCTGGCGACACAGGTGGTGCAGCACTTGAAGCGTTCAAAACCTGTGAAGGAATCGACACATTTTTCATGTTCCCCAATGGCAAGGTGTCGGATTTCCAGCGACGCCAGATGACAACCATCATCACCGAAAATTGCCACGCAATTGCGATCGATGGTAGTTTCGATGACTGCCAATCTATGGTTAAAGACATGTTCAGACATCAGTCCTTTGCCAGCGCAGTCCGGTTGTCGGCGGTCAACTCGATCAATTGGGGTCGGGTGATGGCGCAGGTGGTCTATTACTTTACCGCGGCGACCGCGCTGGGCGCCCCTGAGCAGTCCGTCAGCTTTACCGTGCCAACTGGAAATTTCGGCGACATATATGCCGGTTTTGTTGCCAAAAAGATGGGCCTACCAATCAATCGTTTGGTGATCGCAACCAACGAGAACGACATTCTGGCTCGTACCCTTGCAACAGGCGAACATCGGCTTGGGCCCGTCAAATCAACAATCACACCCTCGATGGATATTCAGATTTCGTCGAATTTTGAACGTTTGTTGTTCGACGCAGCAGGGCGGGATCCGGCGGTGGTGCGCGATCTGATGGCGGCACTCAAGGAAAGCCGCAGGTACAGCCTGCCCGACAAAATGCTGCGGTTTATCCGCGACAGTTTTGACGCCGACGCGGTCTCTGAGGTTGAAACGCAGGAAGAGGTTGCGCGGATTTGGAAAGAAACTGGCTATCTGGCCGATCCGCATACCGCAATCGCTGTCAAGGTCGCGCGCGATCATGCAGACCCGGACGTGCCGATGATTACGCTTTCTACCGCGCATCCTGCAAAATTCAGCAACGCGGTGCGTGACGCGACTGGAGAGGCAGCACGTCCTCCGATTTGGGGAGATGTTCCCTCGGGAAGCACCGAAACCGTCGCTCATCTGGCGAGTGACCGGGCCCGCGTCGAAGAATACATTTTGCAACACGCGCGCCTGACGCAGGGTTCAGTTCGAAGTTTTGCCTCAGAAGGAGTTACATCATGAGCGCCAAATTCCTAGCTAATTTGAATGCGGAGCTTAACAGCCTAAAGGACGCCGGCCTCTACAAATCCGAAAGGGTCATTGCATCTCGGCAGGCTGGTACCGTTGCGCTCGAGAGCGGTCGAGAAGTGATCAATCTTTGCGCCAACAACTACCTTGGTTTGTCCGACAATGCTGAATTAATCGAGGCCGGGCAGGACGCGCTGGGGCGTTATGGCT
Organism: Paracoccaceae bacterium; assembly: GCA_002703515.1. Lineage (GTDB taxonomy): Bacteria > Pseudomonadota > Alphaproteobacteria > Rhodobacterales > Rhodobacteraceae > CACIJG01. The sequence goes on from NZSE01000043.1 coordinate 8,355, forward strand.
ACGGGATGTCCTCAGTTCGATTTATTTGCGGTACTCAAGAAGAACACACTGAGCTTGAAAGGCGCATATCTGGATTTTTGGGATTCGAGGATACGATCCTGTATTCGAGCTGCTTCGATGCAAATGCTGGGCTTTTCGAGACGCTTCTTGGTCCCGAGGACGCAATCATTTCGGATGCTCTGAACCATGCGTCGATCATTGATGGCGTGCGCCTGTGCAAAGCGAAACGATACCGCTATGCAAATTCCGACATGGAGGATCTCGAGGTGCAACTTCAGGCCGCTACAGAATCCGGAGCGCGCTTTAAGCTGATCGCCACGGATGGCGTCTTTTCTATGGATGGTTACATCGCTCGGCTGTCCGAAATTTGCGATATTGCAGACCGTTATGATGCGATGGTTATGGTCGACGACAGTCACGCGGTGGGCTTTCTGGGAGCGACAGGCCGCGGCTCGATAGAACATTGCGATGTGATGGGGCGCGTCGATATTGTAACGGGCACGCTGGGCAAAGCACTTGGCGGCGCATCGGGCGGCTATACTTGCGCGAAGCGCGAGGTTGTGGACTGGTTGCGACAGCGCTCGCGTCCTTACTTATTTTCTAACACGCTGGCCCCAGTGATTGCGGCCACATCGATACGTGTCATTGATATGTTGGAGAGCTCAACCGAGCGCCGCGACCTACTAATGGACAACGCGACGCATTTCCGCGCACGTATGGGCGCCGCCGGTTTCGATCTGTTGCCAGGAGAGCATCCGATCATTCCAGTGATGTTGCGTGATCCCAAGCTTGCGCAGAACATGGCGGCTCGTTTGGATGCAAAGGGTGTTTTCGTGGCGCCGTTCTCGTTCCCAGTCGTTCCGCGTGGGCAGGACCGCATCCGTACTCAGATGTCCGCAGCCCATAGCCGCGCGGAACTCGACCACGCCATTGATGCCTTTGTCGAGGTCGGTCGGGATATGGGGGTGATCCAATGACCAACCTGATGAAAGCACTGGTCAAAGCCCACGCCGAAGAGGGGCTCTGGATGGATCGGGTCCCCATGCCGGAACCTGGTCCGGACGAAGTACTCATCAAGGTCAGAAAATCCGCGATCTGCGGGACGGATGTGCATATCTGGAAATGGGACGAATGGTCCGCCAAGACCGTGCCGATCCCAATGGTGACGGGTCACGAATTCTGCGGAGAAATCGTTGATGGCGGCAAAGCGGCCACCAAATTTCGCGTTGGCCAGCGCGTGTCGGGCGAAGGCCATATTGTCTGTGGAACTTGCCGTAATTGCCGCGCCGGGCGTGGACACTTGTGCCGCAACACCAAGGGAGTTGGCGTGAACCATCCCGGCTCCTTCGCTGAGTATTTCTGCATCCCCGAGGCCAATGTTGTTCCGATCCCCGATGACATACCGGACGAAATCGCAGCCATTTTTGATCCATTCGGAAACGCCGTGCATACCGCGCTGAGTTTTGATCTTCCTGGCGAGGATGTGCTGGTCACGGGCGCAGGCCCCATCGGTATTATGGGCGCACTGGTTGCTCAGAAAGTCGGTGCTCGCAAAGTAGTCATTACCGACATTAGCCCTTACCGGATTGATCTGGCGCGCAAATTAGGTGTGCAACATGTTGTGAATGCGGCTGAGCAGAATCTTAGCGACGTTATGGCCGATCTGGGCATGACCGAAGGGTTCGATGTGGGTCTGGAAATGTCTGGTGCGGCACCCGCGATGCGCGACATGATCGACAAAATGAACAACGGAGGCAAGATTGCGCTTCTTGGCATCGCGCCGACGGGTTTTGCTGTGGATTGGAACAAGATCATTTTTAAGATGCTAAATGTCAAAGGCATCTATGGTCGTGAAATGTTCGAGACCTGGTACAAGATGATCGCGCTCGTGCAGTCAGGGCTTGATCTGACAGATTTGATAACGCATCGCATGAACATCGACAACTTTGAGGACGGTTTTGCTGCCATGATCTCGGGTGAAGCTGGTAAGGTTGTCATGGATTGGAGTTGACTCCAATCATCAAACACAGTCGCGTTTAGTATAATGGATATTTTTGAGGGCACTGTCAGAATAAACNGCCTTGCCTGACATCGATAAGGGGCTTAGCCATTTTGCTATGCTTAATCTTGTATCCTTCCGTTATTTCAAAACCAGCCCTGAGATCATCCAACTTGCAGTTATGCTTTATGTGAGGTTTCCGCTTAGAGTACCCGCTCGCACAGCGTCCTNAAATATGTTATAATATAACACTCATATAGGGGTGGCTTATGAAACCANTTCGTATCAAACATTTCTCTACGAATAAGTGGATCTGGCTTTTAAGGAGGTTTGTTGTCAATTACTTTTTATCGTCCTGCAGAAAAAAAATTGATTGACAATGGAACGTTCCAAAAGCAGCATAATGGAACGTTCCAAAAGATTCGATCGATAAAGGCTGCTCATGAACAATCACGAAACCCGTTGGGGCTTAATTGGTGCAAGTACGATAGCGTCGCAGTGGATGATCGGGGCGATACGCGCGCAAGAAGGTCATAGCATTACATCAGTATTGAGCACTGATGCATCTCGTGGAGCTGATTTCGCAGCTTCTCATGAGGTCGGTAGCTCAACTACTTCACTTTCGGAAATGCTCAATGATCAACCAGTTGATGCTGTGTACATTTCAACGACGAACGAAAAACATTATGATCAGGCAATGGCTGCGATTTCCGCTGGTAAGCACGTCATGTGTGAAAAGCCCTTAGCAATGAACAGCCGTGATGCTTCTGAAATGGTTAAAGCAGCCGAAAAGGCGGGCGTTGTTTTTGCGACAAACCATCATTTGCGGAATGCAGGGAGCCACCTTGCCATAAAAGAGCTGATCCGGTCTGGACGATTGGGTTCGGTGCGCAGCATACGTATTTTTCATGCGGTTATGCTGCCCCCACAATTGCAGGGATGGAGAATAAATAATGCAAGCGCCGGCGGCGGTGTCATTCCAGATATCGTGGTGCATGATGCGGACACTGTTCGGTTCCACCTGGACGAAGATCCAAAAGAAGTTGTTGCAATGGAGTCCTCTGGGGTGATGGGGCGCGGAGTAGAAGACAGCGCCATGTCTGTATGGACAATGCCCTCAGGGATCATGGTGCAAACACACGAAAGCTTCACGCATCCTTTTGCAACCACTGGATTTGAGGTGCATGGTGATAAAGGCTCTGTCATTGCAAGGAACGTAATGACGCAACAGCCGATAGGAGAGATTATCCTAAGAAATGCAGATGGCGAGCGTCTAGTGCAATTTAGCGATCACAACTTATACGAACGCTCAATGGGTATGTTTGCGGCCGCGATCAATGGTGAGGGTACGCCATCGGCCAGTGGCATTGATGGTGTGAAATCTTTGGCGGTTGCAGAAGCTGTCAAACAGGCTGCGACGTCTGGTCGTCGGATCACAGTTGATTACGGTGGAGTTTAGGCGTGAGCAAAGTTGTTTCAGCAGCGCATGCGGTATCGTTCGTAAATGATGATGACGTGGTTTCTGTATCCTCTTCCTCTGGTTTGGGCTGTCCAGACCTTGTGTTGCAAGCGTTAGGGGAACGCTTTGATGAAGAGGGACATCCTCGGAATTTAACGACGCTTAATCCCATCGCGGCGGGTGATATGTATGGTATCAAAGGCATTGATCACATTGCCAAGGATGGCATGTTGTCGTGCGTCATCGCTGGGTCTTACCCATCTGGTCCATCATCCAAGCCCATGCCAGAAATTTGGAAAATGATCGTTGAGGATCGTGTTCGTGCCTACAACGTACCATCGGGGATAATGTTTGATATGCATCGCGATGTCGCCGCGCGCAGACCGGGCGTGTTGACAAAAGTTGGGTTGGAAACCTTTGTTGATCCAATTCGAGAAGGATGCGCGATGAATGACGTCGCAGCGTCACATCCCATCGTATCTCGTCACGAAATGGCTGGTGAAACGTGGCTTCATTTTCCGAACATTGTGCCAAACGTGGCTATCATTCGTGCAACAACTGCAGACACAAACGGAAATCTGACCTACGAACACGAAGGAGCCTATCTAGGCGGTTTGGATCAGGCGATCGCGGTTCGTAATCATGGCGGGGTGGTGATTGCCCAAGTCAAATGCGTAACCGATGCCAATTCCCTTAGGCCGCATGACGTGCGTGTGCCAGGGCATTTGGTTGACTATATCGTGTTAGATCCTGAACAAAAGCAAACAACCGAGACCCAATATGATCCCGCAATTTCGGGTGAAATCATGCGCACTTGGGATAGCTTTGCGCTGGCTGAATATAACATTGAAAAGATCATCGCGCGGCGCGCAGTGATGGAATTGCAGAGTGGTCAGACTGCAAATCTGGGATTTGGTATTTCTGCGCTCGTTCCGCGGATATTATTGGAAGAGGGGCACGCACAAAAGGTGACTTGGGCGATTGAACAGGGCGCTGTTGGTGGTATGCCATTGACCGGCTTTGCCTTTGGTTGCGCGTCAAATGCCAATGGATACGTTCCATCGCCAAATCAGTTCACCTATTTCCAAGGTGGTGGATTTGACGTGACCTTCTTATCATTCCTTGAGGTCGATGTGGATGGTAATGTGAATGTCTCTAAACTCGGGAAAAAACCTTATCTAACGGCTGGGTGCGGTGGGTTTGTAGATATCACTGCACATGCGAAAAAAATTGTCTTTTCTGGTTTCTTTGAGGCAGGTGCACAGCTTGCCTTGGCTGAAGATGGCTTGCGCGTTTCTGCGCCAGGTAAATTCACTAAAATGGTCGATAGAGTTGAGCATGTGACATTTGCGGGAAAACGCGCGAAACAGATGGGACAAGATGTTTTGTATATTACTGAACGTTGTGTCATGCGCTTGGGTGATCAGGGTTTAGTAGCGATCGAGATCATGCCAGGGATCGACCCCGAGCGTGACATTGTCGCGGCCTCAGATGGCCGTGTTCAAATCTCTCCTGATGCAGTTGAAATGCCTCTATCGCTTTTGAAAATGGACCCGATGGGGTTGCAGATATGAGCGCAGTTTCATTGACCATAACAAATGCTATTGCGGAACTCCATTTGGATAATCCAAGCAAGCTGAATGCACTCACAACTCAAATGTTGGATAACCTTAGTTCGCATTTGGATGAAATCGAACGTAATCCGACAGTTCGTGTGGTCTTGCTGACGGCTGCACCTTGTAAAGCATATTGTGCAGGAGCGGATATTATAGCCTGGGGGCAACTCAGTCCTGCTGAATTTGCGCGACATTGGGTGCGCCATGGACATCGAATCTTTGATCGACTTGCAAGACTAAGCAAACCAACAATTGCAGTTATTAATGCACACGCATTTGGCGGTGGTTTGGAATTGGCGGCATGCTGTGATATCCGTATTATGGCGCCGCGGGCGACATTGGCATTGCCAGAGGCGAAGGTTGGTATTGTCCCTGGTTGGTCAGGAACACAGCGCCTTACGCGACTTATCGGTGAACCTGCTGTAAAAGAGATGGCCTTATTCGGTCAGCGTATCGTTGCAAACCGTGCGGTGACCTTGGGGTTTGCGTGTGAGGTTGCTGATGATCCGCATGCCCGTGCACTGGAATTGGCGCACGACGCATGCACTCTGTCGCCTAGGGCGACAGAAATTGCCAAAAACATGATCCATGCTGGTGCCGGAGAAGATCACGCCGCGTTGATCGAGGCATTAGGCTCGGCCGCGATATCAGCCACCGATGATCGGCAAGAAGGCGTCGGAGCATTTGAACAAAAGCGCGCAGCAAAGTTTTCGGGAGCGTAAGATGTTGGATTTGAATTTACGCGTTCATTCGGATTTGCATTTGCCAAGTGACATTGTAACACACAAACACTTCATTGACGGGCAATATTTGGAAAGTGCGTCGGGCGACGTAACTGAACGTGTTGCGCCGTCGCATGGCGTCGTTGTTAGCCGTGCTGCGAAAGGTACAGAGGCAGAGGTAAATTTGGCTGTCGCAGCAGCGCGTCGCGCTTTTGACAATGGGCGTTGGTGTCGTATTGCAGCAAAAGAACGGGCCATTGTGTTAACGAAAGTTGCAGACCTGATTGAGCAAAATGTTGAACGCTTTGCACTGATTGAGTCGCTTGAGTCAGGAAAGCCGGTTTCACAAGCGCGTGGCGAAGTTGGCGGTGCCGCAGAGCTGTGGCGTTTTGCGGCTTCGCTGGCACGTACCTCGACTGGTGAAACGCATAATAATCTGGGTGATGATATTTTAGCGATGACGGTCAAAGAACCGATTGGGGTTGTTTCCATCATCACGCCGTGGAATTTCCCTTTTTGGATCCTAAGCCAAAAACTACCATTTGCTTTGGCTGCTGGGTGTACATGTGTCATTAAACCATCAGAATTTACACCTTCAACCACTGCAATGCTTGCGGATTTGTTGGTGCAGGCGGGTATGCCGGAAGGGGTGTGTAATATCGTTTTAGGTCATGGCGATCCTGTTGGTGCGCTGATGACCAGTCATTCAGACGTCGATATGGTCAGTTTTACTGGGTCGACCGCTGTTGGAAAAAAGGTGGCCGAAGTCGCTTCTGATACCTTGAAAAAGGTGACTTCAGAGCTTGGCGGAAAAAATCCACAAGTGATTATGCCTGATGCGGATTTAGACGCCGCTGCGGATGCCGTGGTGTTCGGTGTCTATTTTAACGTNGGTCAATGCTGCAATTCATCGAGCCGCATCATAGTGCACCAAGATATCGCGAACGCCTTTATCGAAAAGGTTGTTGCTCTGTCTAAAAAAGTTGTTTTCGGCAATCCACTGCACGCTGATACGCAAGTCGGAGCAATTGTAACGACCGAACATCAGCAGAAAATTGATACTTATGTTCAAGATGCGATAAATCAGGGCGCGACTGTACACTTGGGTGGCGCAGGGATGCATGTTGAGGGGCTGAGCAACCAATTCTATCAGCCGACTGTGATTTCTAATGTCAGGCCTGATATGGCAATTTCGCGTGAAGAAGTATTCGGACCAGTGTTAACGGTGCTGACATTTCAAACTTTGGATGAAGCAATTCAAATCACCAATGACACCGAATATGGACTGTCTGCAGGGATATGGAGCGAAAATATCAACAATTGTCTTGAGTTTTCTCGTCGTGCAAATGCTGGAACAATTTGGACGAATACATGGATGGATGGTTTCCCCGAGGTGACATTCGGCGGCATGAAACAGTCCGGTCAGGGCCGTGAAATTGGTCAATATGGGTTTGACGAATTTTTGGAAATCAAATCCATGGTTATGCGAATTGGCAAGACGCGCGCACCATGGGTTGGCGACACATGATGTTTGATGAATTAATGAATGATGATGCAACGAAAAATGCCACAAAGGGATTGTTTAAACTGACGTTGCATCAGACTACCGAATTTCGAACCGCGTGTTCGGATACTAAGACCAAATAAATCGCAATAATAGGGAGGAACCAAAATGCGTTTATTTTCTAAGAAGTCTGTAGCCGTTGCTGCCTTGTTGACGTCAACAAGCGTGGTGTCAGCGGCAGACGTGGAAGTTTTGCACTGGTGGACATCAGGTGGTGAAGCGGCTGCGTTGAATGTGCTAAAGGATGACCTATCAGGTCAAGGTATCGGTTGGCAGGACATGCCAGTTGCTGGTGGTGGCGGCGAAAGCGCTATGACAGTTCTTCGCGCACGTGTCACAGCTGGTGATGCGCCAACAGCGGTTCAAATGTTGGGTTTTGACATTTTGGATTGGGCCGCTGAAGGTGCACTTGCAAACCTAAATGATGTTGCTGCTGCAGAAGGGTGGGACGCAGTTGTTCCAGCAGCGCTTCAAGCATTCGCAAAGCATGACGGCAACTGGATTTCAGCGCCAGTAAACGTACACTCAACCAACTGGGTTTGGGCGAACAAAGCCGTTCTTGATGAACTAGGCATTGCGCAGCCAGAGTCTTGGGATGATTTTGTTGCAGCGATGGCAGCCGTAAAAGCAAGCGGTCGCACAGCATTGGCGCACGGTGGTCAAGCATGGCAAGAAGCAACAATGTTTGACGGTGTTGCACTGTCAGTTGGCGGCGTTGATTTCTACACCAAAGCGTTCATCGATATGGACCCAGCCGCGCTAGGTTCTGACATGATGAAGGAAACATTCGATCGCATGGCAACACTACGCAGCTATGTTGATGACAACTTCTCAGGTCGTGACTGGAACTTGGCATCTGCAATGGTCATCAATGGTGATGCAGCATTCCAAATCATGGGTGACTGGGCCAAAGGTGAATTCTTGAACGCAGGTAAAGTACCGAACGAAGATTTCCTATGTTTCCGTGTTCCTGGTTCAGCTGGATCTGTCAGCTTCAACTCAGACCAATTTGCAATGTTTGCAGTGTCTGACGCAGGTGCCCAAGCAGCACAAGGCGCGATGGCAGCATCAATCATGTCACCATCATTCCAATCAGCGTTCAACGTTGTTAAGGGATCAGTCCCCGCACGTACCGACGTACCAAATGATGCATTTGATGCATGCGGTAAAAAAGGTATGGCGGAACTTGCAGCGGCAGCAGATAGCGGTTCACTTGTAGGTTCAATGGCCCATGGTCACGCAAACCGTGCAGCAGTGAAAAACGCGATCTATGACGTTGTAACAGCACATTTCAATGGTGAATATGACTCTGCAACAGCAGTTGAAGAGTTGGTAACAGCTGTTGAGCTAGCTCAATAATAACACGACTATTGATGAGTTTCAGGGGCGCATTATGCGCCCTTGATCCCCTATCCAAATGACAGGGACTATGATGTATCACGCCTCTAAATCAGACTTCAAAACGCGACTGCAAACGTGGTTGCCTAAATTGGTGCTAAGTCCGTCGCTCGCAATGGTTCTGATTTTCGTTTACGGATTCATTTTATTTACTGTCTATCTGTCATTTACTGACAGCCGTATTTTGCCAAGTTACGGATGGGTTGGATGGGNAAATTATAATAAACTATGGCGGTTAAGTCATTGGGAAATATCGTTAAAAAANCTNGGGATATATGCNAGNNTGTATATCGCGATATGTACAGCAATTGGTTTAACACTGGCGATTTTTCTGGATCAGAAAATCCGCGGTGAGGGCATCTTGCGCCCGATATATCTCTACCCCATGGCACTTAGCTTCATTGTAACGGGCACTGCATGGAAATGGTTCTTGGACCCGGGCATTGGCCTTGAACACACAATGCATTTGTGGGGTTGGGAAAGTTTTGAGTTTGGTTGGATCAAAGATCGNAATTTGGCGATCTATACCTTAGTTCTGGCGGCAGTTTGGCAATCCAGCGGTTTCGTTATGGCGATGTTCCTGGCGGGGTTGCGCGGAATTGATAGTGAAATCATGAAAGCGGCGCAGATCGATGGGGCCTCAAATTGGAACCTCTATCGTCGCATTGTCATTCCNCTTCTGCGCCCTGCATTTCTCTCCGCTTTCGTGATCTTAGCGCATCTTGCAATCAAGAGTTATGATTTGGTCATAGCNCTGACAGGAGGCGGNCCNGGACGGGCCACGGAACTGCCTGCGACGTTTATGTATTCATACACGTTTACCCGAAATCAAATGGGGATTGGCGCATCTTCTGCAGTGATCATGTTAATGACGATTGCTGCGATCATGGTGCCCTATCTTTATGCTGAGTTGCGGGAGAAAAAGTAATGTCATCTGTGCAAACTCAATCCGTACAAACAGGGCGCATTACGCGCACATTCATTTACTTATTCCTCCTGCTGATGGCACTGTTTTACCTGTTGCCGTTTTTCATCATGGTGGTGAATTCAGTNAAACCGCTGTCTGAAATCACNGGCGGGAATATGATGGCCCTNCCAGAGGTNTTTACCATTGANCCNTGGCTTGCGGCGTGGTCAACAGCGCAGGTGGGTGTGGAACCCACAGGGCTNCGTCCATATTTTTGGAACTCGATCAAAATGGTTGTGCCTGCNGTCGCGATTTCAACTNTTTTGGGTGCGATAAACGGCTATATCCTGACNAAGTGGCGTTTCAAATACGACACCATTCTTTTTGGANTGATGTTGTTTTCTTGTTTCATCCCGTTTCAGATCGTTTTGATCCCCATGGCACGCATATTGGGAATATTGGGCCTGTCTGGGTCAACCTATGGGTTGATCTTGGTTCATGTGGTGTATGGGATCGGATTTTCCACGCTGTATTTCCGAAATTATTATGCGGCTTTTCCAACAGAACTTGTGCGTGCAGCGCAGATTGATGGCGCTGGATTTTTTCAAATCTTTTATCGCATTTTAATACCATCTTCTGGTCCAATCACCGTAGTGTGCGTGATTTGGCAATTTACCAACATCTGGAACGATTTCTTGTTTGGCGCATCATTCGCATCGGGTTCTGGTGCCCCAATGACTGTCGCATTNAATAACTTGGTTCAGTCCTCGACAGGNGTGAAANAATACAATGTTCACTTTGCCGGTGCAATCTTGGCCGCGCTTCCAACTCTTCTCGTTTATATCGTCGCTGGTCGCTATTTTGTGCGTGGCCTGATGGCAGGCTCTGTAAAAGGATAATCTGATGGGTTTTCTTGATATCAAAAACGCAACAAAATCTTATGGCAATGTTGAGGTGTTACACAATGTAGACATCGCCGTAGAAGAGGGCGAGTTCCTCGTTTTGGTGGGGCCATCAGGTTGTGGCAAATCAACTTTGTTAAACATGATTGCTGGTCTTGAAGATATCACGTCTGGTGAAATCGCGATCAATGATCGCGTGATGAATGGTGTGCACCCGTCCAACAGAAATATCGCCATGGTGTTTCAAAGTTATGCGCTTTACCCAAATATGACGGTGGCAAAAAATATTACGTTCGGTCTTGAGATGCACAAAGTGCCAAAGCCCGAGCGGGATGAGGCCCTGCAGTCGGTTTCTAAATTGCTTCAAATTGAACAATTATTAGATCGAAAACCAGGTCAGTTGTCGGGTGGTCAACGTCAGCGTGTCGCAATGGGACGCGCATTGGTGCGCAATCCCGATGTCTTTTTGTTTGATGAACCGCTTTCAAACTTAGACGCAAAATTGCGCGTGGATATGCGGACAGAAATAAAGAAGCTGCACGAAAAGTTAAAGACTACAATCGTCTATGTGACCCATGATCAGATCGAGGCGATGACTTTATCCACCCGCATTGCAGTCATGTACAACGGGTACGTGCAACAATTGGGAACACCAAAAGAGATTTATGACACACCAGAAAATCTGTTTGTTGCAACTTTTATGGGCTCACCAGCGATGAATATCCTGCCAGC
>NZSE01000044.1 GCA_002703515.1 Paracoccaceae bacterium
ACGAACAATTTAAAAAAAGAAATAGAGATAGCCATGGCTCAAATGGGCACTTTTGATATCAACAAATTAAATTCTAAATACTTAGAAGACTTTTAGAGGAAATTAAAATTATCCATTAAATTTTTTCAATCTAAAGACAGGCCAACTTTTATTTGAATTTTGGAGCCTATCTCGTAATAGCGTCCCGTCAAGCTCGAACCAGTAAATCCATTCCAACTGTATATCACTCTATAGCTTTCTACAGCATTTTGTTGGCTAACAACCTGTACAACTTCACATCTCTGTTCTGTATTATAACCAATAACCTTAGTAGTTGTCGTTTTTTGTTGCTCGGCCGCTACAACTCCTCCCATAACTGCTCCAACCCCAGCTGCATTATTATCNTTTGTTAANGCTTTACCTATGAGGGCTCCAACCACCATTCCTCCTAAAACATCGGCTCCTGANGCGCCATTACCACTGACCACCTTCCCATAAACAGGTACTTTTATATTNCTGCAACGTGTNTCAGGTGTNTAAATGTTTGTNCTCGAGNAAACTGGCTCAATTGACTGTACAGTNCCTGTGACATAATAGGTNTCTGCAAATAATGTTGAAAAAGANAATAGAGCCAAGACTGCGGTAATTGTTTTTAACATTCTGATCTCCGACAATAGATTTATATNTANAATATACACTAAAAATATTAAAAAAAAAGCCGAACAAAAAATTGTTCGGCTTTAGTCAACAGGGAGGTATGAACATGAAAATTTTTCATGCTATCTCTAAATTGCAATTAGCGTACCAACTTCATTTAATTAATTACAAATAAAGATCAACGACCCTTAATTACATTATTACTACGAAAGTTAAGAATTTCGGTTTCTGTAAAACCTAAATCTAAAAGTACCAACTCAGTGTCTTGACCGTGTGCCGGAGCTGGGAACATTGCGTCTTTTTTAGTTACAGAAAAGCTAGCTGCTAATTTAGACTGCCTGATCTTTCCTGCAATAGGATGCTCATAAATGTTTATTATATCGTTTGCAATTACTTGNTCATTCTTTATCATTTCTTTTCTTGTCAGAACTGGTGCGCAAGGAACATCTTTAGCGGTAAGCACTTTCAACCACTCATCGGATGTTTTGTTCTTAAGTTCAGTTTGTATCAAGTCTAGCCTTTCATTAATATTCTCATGTCTTAGTTCAGCGGTCAAAAACCTTGGGTCACTTAACCATTCTTTCTTATTAAAAGCATCACAAAGATTGAGCCATTCTTTATCCGACTGGACTGCTACNGAGATAAANCCATCTTTAGTTTCATAGATAAGATCAATAAAACTTTGCGCTGTTTCCTTTTCAAATTCATCTCCAACAAAAGTATGCCCTCCCATATCTGAACCCCACAAAAAAGAAATAACTGTATCCAACATGGATATTTTAATTTCTTGTCCCTCTCCTGTTTTTGCTTTATGNAAGAGCGCCGCTGTTATTGCCTGAGCNGTAGCGAAACCAGTTAGCTTATCAGGAAGTATTGTTCGCACTAGCCTAGGTCTTTCTTCATCTGATCCCGCTTGAACGGTTGTTAGACCTGATAGCGCTTGAATAAGTGGATCATAAACCGGCTTGTTCTTATAAGGTCCATCAAAGCCAAAGCCACTTATTGAAACATAAATAACATTGGGACTTATCTTGGTTACATCACTATATCCAAAACCTAACCTCTCCATGACTCCTGGTCTGAAGTTCTGAACGANTACATCTGCTGTTTCAATTAGTTTTTTTAATATTCTCTTCCCATCATCGGTTTTTAGATCAATGCAAACGGATTTCTTGTTTCTGTTATTATTCAGGTAAGCAGCCGAGACGCCAGATCTCTGTGTGCTAACAATTCTTGTGTAATCNCCCACGGAAGTATTCTCAATTTTAATAATTTCAGCATCTTGATCTCCTAATATCATCGTTGCACTTGGNCCTGAAATCATCGACGTTAAATCNATTACTCTTATCCCATTTAAAGCNCCGGCCATAAAAACCTCCAAAAAAATATTTACACTAAAATATGAGCTGTTAACCTNNTACTTGCAACTTAAATTTANGAANTTGTCAGAAGCATTTTTATAAAGAGTTTTAGANATGACACCAGAAGAAATATTATCTTNTCCAGCAAAAATTTTAACNCAAGAACAAAGAGAGCATTATTTTGAATATGGNTTCGTNGGTATAAAAAACTTTGTTCCATCAGAGACACTAAACTTGATCAAGNAAGTTACNANTGAATTTGTCGAGAAAAGTCGTGANGTTACAGAGTCNAATAATATCTTTGATATCGGTCCAGGACATTCCCGTGAAAATCCAGTGCTAAGAAGGTTAAAAAGTCCAGATGAAAATCATCAAGAGTATTGGAATTTTTCAAAGGGTCTTATGGCTGATGTTGCTAGTGATCTTGTTGGGCCTAACGTTACGTTTCATCACTCTAAATTAAACTTTAAGTGGTATGACGAAAGCGATACTGTAAAGTGGCATCAGGATATCCAGTTCTTTCCGCATACAAATTATAANGTTTTGACAATAGGCTGTTATTTAGAAGACACTGACATGAATAATGGCCCTTTAGCTGTTTTAAAAGGTTCACATAAAAATGACTTATATGATCAGTATGACAAAAACGGTAATTGGACGGGAATGTTAAGCGATGAAGACGCCGATACTGTTGATATGTCAATGGTGGATTACCTTACTGGAAATGCGGGCTCTATAACTATACATAACGCAAGAGCACTTCATTTTTCTCCATCTTCTAAATCTAAAAACCCCAGACCACTTTTACTTAATTGTTATACATCTGCGGACGCTAAGGCGTACACACCTCACCCACAACCAACTGTAAATACTTATAAAATTGTGAGGGGTGAGCAAGTAAAATGGGCCCACCACGATCCAAGGCCCTGCCAAATGCCCCCCGACTGGTCAGGAGGGTATACTTCCATTTATGCAGCGCAAGCAGGTGAAGATAAAAATTAAGTGGGCAGTTCATCCAGAAAGTGTTTAAAAAGGACAAAAGATTTTCGGGTCTCACTCAAATCTGTTTCAAGCTGAAAATCATGCCATAAGTCTTTCCAGACTTTTGTTAAAACTGTAATTTTTTTCTTTTTAAGTCTTTTTAAGAACTGCTCAATTTGAATTGAAAGCATCTCTTTTTCTGCATACTGTATCATAATTGGTGGCGCATTGCGAAAGTCACCAAAAAGTGGCGAAATAAGAGGGTCAATTTTATCTAACTCATTGCAATACAAGTAAGAGAGTGGACCAGACCCAGTTTCCTTGGCCCGTTTTATAAATGGTCCTATTAGCACATCACTTTCACAAAAACTATCTGGATATTCTGATAACTGAGCCGTTGGGTTAACCCAGGGTGAAACACAAAAAATTCCCACAGGCTTTGTAATTTTCTCTTCTCTGACAGCTAAAAATAATGAAAGCGCTAAATTTCCTCCTGCTGAATCTCCTGCAAGGATAACATGAGATCCTTGAAATTTTTCCAAAATAAACGAGTAAGCCAGTTTTGCCTGTTCTAACTGGATTGGGTACTTTGACTCCGGGCTTAGTTTATAATCAACAAAAATAATCTCTCTGCCAACAACCTCGGCTAAAAAAGACACATAGTTTCGATAGATTTTAAAATTACCAATAAAGAACCCACCTCCATGAAAAAACAAGATTTTTTTTTCATCAGAAAGCTCATTTGGCTTTACATGATACAAGTCCAGTTTATCTATTTTTATTTTTTCAATGGTGTTATTGGTAACACGCGATCTTCGGTAAGACGCAATTGAAACGAGGTTTCGTATTATTTTAATCTGAAATAGGCTTAGATCCCCAGGTTTTATTAAAGTCACGAGTCTCATAAAAAAAGATATGACTTTTTTCCTTTTTCTGGCCTTAATACTTAACATGAAATATTTATCGTCGATGTATAATTTTTCTTGATGATCGTATTGAGCTTACTTGCTTTTCTCTAATTGATACAAATATTCCAGAAAACATTATCAAAGTTATACCTATGAGAGATAGATTATCCGGAATTTCGTTCCAAATGAAATAGGTCGACATAACTGCTATAATCAAAGCTCCATACTCAAATGGAGCCAAGAAGGATGCTTCAAAATTTTTGTATGCATAGGAAACAAGAACACCGCCAATTGAAATTGGGAAGGCTATACCAACAAAAATATGTAACAAATCGAAAGTATTTACCGAAACCCAAGAGCCAGTCAAAAACGTCAAGGCCTTACTCTGGCCAACATTCACGTCAGCAATGTAAAAACCGCTAGCAAACATAAGGCTTGTTATAAGAAAGCACACCTGAATATAAAAACCCATTGTGAGTGGTTTTTCTTGCGCCCCGTATTTCCGAGTTATTATATGAAGAGCTGTGTAAAAAAGAGCTGCAATCAAGGGAAATAATGAAATTAAATTAAATGAAATTGAACCTGGCTTTATTATGAATAGCATGCCCAAGAATCCAATTAAGCAGGCCAAACTTCTACGTATACCCACTTTCTCTTCCAAAAAGAATACAGCGAAAACTGTAATCAAAATGGGTGCAATAAAAAATATTGCTGTTGCCTCTGCTAGAGAAAGCTCAGCTATTGATATAAAAAAGAAAGTATTCGCTCCAACAACTGCTAGTCCCCTGAATATATGAAAACCAGGATTATTCGTATTTAGAAATTTTAAGCCACCGTAAAAAGGTAAAATAAGAAAAAGTAATATACAGATAGCAAAAGTCGCCCTGAAAAACATAAGCTGATGTAGTGGCATTTCAGTACTAAATAGCTTTACTGATATGTCATTTATTGAGAAACAAACGGTACCCAAAACAATCGCTAATATTCCTAAATAATTATTATTCATGCCTAGCTCAAAAAGACTTCAATTAACCTTAGTTTGCTTTAGTATTAATTTTAGTAAATTACAAATTTTTTTTGGATAAATTAAAAAATGGAAATAAAGAATAAAAAAGCCCTCGTTTTTGGTGGGACTTCTGGGATCGGGCTCGCGACCTGTGAGCAATTAATAGAAAAAGGTGCTGACGTCATTGCCATCAGTAGAGACCCAAGCAAGGCAAATAGTGTTAAACACAACAGACTAACTTTTGAAATCTGTGATGTAAGGATTGAAGAGGATGTAAAAAAGGTATTTGAAAAATACGCTCCTTTCGAAATTTTAATAAGTGCTGCCACTGGAGGAAGCAGAGCAGCAGGTCCTTTTTTGGAAATGGATATACTTGGCTTTAAAAACTCCTTTGATAAATTATGGGGTTACGCCAATGTCGTACGATATGGAACGAACTATTTAAGTTCTGATGGCACAATAGTATTGGTCAGTGGTGCGCCTGCTAGGCGAATGAAACCAGGACAAATTGCTCTTTCGGCAGTTGGTGGTGCAGTAGAAAATTTAGTCAGAGGTGTTGCCAATGAAATAGCTCCGAGGAGAATTAACACTGTCTCTCCAGGTTTAATTGATACGCCTATGTTTTCACAAGAAGGTGAGGATAGAAAAACATTTCTAAACTCAGCTACGGCATCTCACTCAATTAAGCGGGCTGGAAAACCAGAAGAAGTTGCAAAAGGAATTATATTTGCTGTTGAAAACGATTTTGTTAATGGAACTACTATTGACGTTGACGGTGGTTGGGTAAATTCTTGAACAGAAGACTATAAAATGAATTTATAATAAATAAGGGTGAGGTAGAAATGGAAAAATTCACTGGAAGTTGCTTATGTCGGGCTATAACTTACAAAAGCAACTCGGCTCCTTTAAGGACTTTTAATTGTCATTGTGAAGACTGCAGAAAATGCAGTGGCGCCCCTTATCTTACAAATATATTTGTAAAAGAGGTCGATTTAGATATTCAAGGGACCTTAAATAGCTATATACATCAATCGGAGAGTGGTAACAAAATCACTAAGAGGTTTTGTGAAAACTGTGGTTGTCAGCTGTTCTCCTTTAATGAGGGCAGGCCTGGATTAGTGAGAATTCATGCAGGAACTGTAAATGAATTAGAGGTGGTAAAACCACAAGGAGACGTTTGGATATCAAAGAAGATACCCTCTATAAAACTAGATGAAACTTTAGATAAGTTTCAAGAGAACTTCACTTAGAACAAAGAAAGAAAAAACACAATGGCACAAAAAATTATAAAACATGTAAAAGATATGGTTGCTGAAGCAAATAGAGAGGTTGAAATCATGCCTGTTGTGGAGGCCTCAAAATTTTTCGAAAACGAGGAATACGTTTTTGTAGACATAAGAGATCCAAGAGAGATACAAAGAGAGGGAAAAATTCCAAATTCTTTCTCCTGTCCAAGAGGAATGCTAGAATTTTGGATAGATCCTAATAGTCCATATCATAAAGAAATTTTTAACCAAGATAAAAAATATGTTTTCTATTGTGCTGCCGCTGGTCGGTCTGCTCTTGCAGCTAAAGCGGCGCAAGATATGGGTCTGAACCCAGTATCGCATCTCGAAGGTGGTTTTGCTGCCTGGAAAAAAACTGGAAATCCTGTTGAAACGAAAGAATAAGGCATGAATGAAACATGTTGTGGTCCTGGTTACTCGTCCCCTGCTGAAGCTATAAAAGCACCAAGGGAAAAACTTTTATATACAATTGCAATATATACAGGAACGGGTATTCAAAAACCAGACTATTTGGCCACTATAGATGTTGATCCAAATAGTCCTTCTTATTCAAAAGTTATACATAGATTAGAAATGCCAGGTATTGGTGATGAACTTCATCATATGGGATGGAATGCGTGTTCGTCTTGCCATGACGACTCGAGCATGACTCGCAAATATCTATTACTTCCAGGAGTCAGGTCGAATAATATCCATATAGTGGATACCGCAACCAATCCGAGAGCGCCTACTCTCTATAAAATTATTAATGGAGCGGAAATAAAATCAAAAACAAACTTGAGCGGCCCACATACCGTTCATTGTCTTGGCTCAGAAATAATTATCTCCATGCTGGGTGATGCAAAAGGAGAGGCGCCTGGTGGATATTTGCATCTGGATAAGGATTTCGAAATCATAGGCAGATGGGAAAACTCTATGGGAGACATACCATTTGGCTATGATTTTTGGTACCAACCAAGGCACAATGTAATGGTTTCATCTGAATGGGCGGCACCCAACACATTTATGCCAGGCTTTGATTTAGAAGAAGTTGGACACCTAAAGTATGGAAGACAGCTTCATTTTTGGGATTTTAAGGAACGCAAACCCATTGAAACTATGTATCTGGGTGAAGATGGACTTGTTCCTTTAGAAGTAAAGTTTCATCATAACCCAGATAGTACTCATGGGTTTTGTGGTGCGGCCCTTAGTGCAAACGTTATACATTGGTGGAAAGATAAAGATGAAAAATGGCAGTGGGAAAAAATTATTGATGTGGAAAATCAGCCTCATCCAGACTGGCCAATTCCTATTCCAGGTGTGATGTCCGCAATTCTTGTTTCGATGGATGATAAATATTTATATCTCAACAATTGGCTACACGGTGATATGAGGCAGTATGATATATCAGACCCTCACAAGCCGAAGCTTACCGGTCAAGTTTGGATGGGAGGTTTGCTTGGCAGAGCTCCAAAGGTTAATGGTCTAGAGATTGCAGGTGGACCACAAATGTTTCAGCTGAGCCTAGATGGAAAAAGACTATATGTGACCACGTCTTTATTTTCGACTTGGGACAACCAATTTTATCCAAATATAAGGGAAAAGGGTGGTGTAATGATAATGATAGACTGTGACCCGGTAAACGGTGGAATGAAAATTAACCCTGATTTTATGGTAAATTTTGGGGAAGAACCAAATGGTCCAAGTCGCTGTCATGAAAGTAGATATCCTGGAGGCGATTGCACTAGTGATATTTGGCTGTGAAAACATTTCAGGTCAACATATCAAATAGAGGAAATGTATCCTATCAAGTTGAGCATAAACGGCCTTTGCTCGATAGCTTAAGGGAACAGGGAGTTGATCTTCCCTATGGTTGTAGGTATGGAGGTTGTATTTCATGTGCTGCTAAACTTATTGATGGAGAAGTTGACCAAAAAAGGCAGGTGGCACTTAATAATAGACAGATAAACGATGGATACATTATACTTTGTGTAGCAAGACCTAAGTCGAACCTTATTCTCGAAATTGGTGTTGAGAGTCATGACAAGCTTTACAGAAATCCATTTTTAGATCCGTTGAAGCCACATGAATTAAAGGATGCTATTGCAACAAAAGAAAGTGAAAAGTAATGCCTGAAGCTGAAGTAGATCACATTTATGAATACCCCATCGGTTATATTGAAGATATTCTGAAATCTGTGAAAACAATTGCTATGGTTGGAGCTAGTGGAGATAAGACAAAATTTAGCTATGGTGTTTTAAGAGTGCTGCATGAAACTGGATATGAAATGCTACCCGTCAACCCAAACCCTAATATTAAAGAGATTAGGGGCCTTAAAGTCTTTCACAGTTTAGAGGAAATAGACAAACCTGTTGATATGGTACAGGTATTTCGTAGAAAAGAAGAGCTATTATCAGTGGCAAAAGAAGCANTTAAAATAAATGCAAAAGTACTTTGGGGACAGATTGGAGTTTATGATGATGAGGCTGAGAATGTAGCAAGAGCCGCTGGCTTAAAGGTTGTAATGAATAGATGTCCCAAAATTGAGTTATTTCGTCCATTTTGGAAGCCCAGACTAGACCTTAAGATTTAGGAAGATTATCGAATGGAATATCTCACTATTGATGATCTAAANAAAGANGCAAGAAAAAAAGTTCCAAAGGCATTTCANGACTATGTTCTATCAGGCTCTTGGACTGAATCTACTTTGGAAAGTAATACTAATGATTTTAAGAAAATTTCTTTTAGACAAAGAGTGGCTGTTGACATATCTAATAGAAACACCAGAAAGAGTTTATTAGGCATAGACTATAAAATGCCGGTTGCTTTAGCTCCGGTAGGTTTGCTTGGAATGCAAAGAGCAGATGGTGAAATATTGGCAGCACAAGCAGCCGAAAGTTTTGGTATTCCTTTTACTCTTTCTACTATGTCAATTTGTTCGATAGAGGAGGTTGCGAGAAATACATCAAAGCCGTTTTGGTTTCAACTCTATGTAATGAGAGATCACGACTTTGCTAAACGATTAGTTGAAAGAGCAAAAGCTGCAGAATGTTCAGCGTTAGTACTCACTTTGGACTTACAGATACTGGGTCAGAGGCACGCNGATATAAGAAATGGCTTATCAGTCCCTATGAAAATAAAAATGTCTAACGTTTTTGACTTAATATCGAAACCAAATTGGTGTTTTGAAATGGCAAGATCAAAAAATAGAACCTTCGGTAATATNATGGGTCATGTTAAAGATATCAAAAACCTNACCTCTTTAACTAAATGGGTTCAAGGTCAATTTGATACAAANCTCGATTGGGATGACGTAAAAAGAATAAAAGACTGGTGGGGAGGCAANCTNATTATTAAGGGTATCATGGATCCAGATGACGCAAAAATGGCACAGGAATGTGGTGCTAATGCTATAGTGGTTTCTAATCATGGAGGAAGGCAATTAGATGGTGTTAATAGTTCGATTTCCACACTTCCAGAAATAAAGAAAGCCGTATCCAATATGGATGTATTAATGGATGGTGGTATCTCCTCTGGACAGGATATTCTCAAAGCTATTGCCTTGGGAGCTGAAGGAGTGATGATTGGTAGATCCTTTGTCTATGGACTGTCAGCAAAAGGAAAAGAGGGAGTTATAAACGCTTTAGAAATTTTAAATAAGGAACTTGACATGACAATGGCACTCTGCGGCAGAAGAGATATCAAGGACGTTAATAGAGATATTATTAAAGATTGTCCATTTTTTGAAAAAAACTAGGCAACAAATTTTTGCTTTACATCTAATTCCAAAAATTTTGCTTTAGTGCTTAATGAATTAAATAAACTACCCTCTGTTCCTGAAATAAAAAACTGGCTTTCTAAAGATAGTAGTTCTGAAAATAAATTCTCTTTGCGCACTTCATCTAGATGAGCGGTTATTTCGTCCAAGAGCAAAATAGGAGAGATATTTTGTTGTTCTTTGATCAATTTTGCGTTGGATAAAATAATAGAAATTATCGAAAGTTTTTGTTCGCCTGTAGAACAGTATTTTGTATCTATTTCCTTTTCCAAATAAAATCCTTGCAAATCATTTGTATGAGGACCGCAATTTGTTCTNCCAGATACTAGGTCCTGTCGCCTTTGGTTAATTAAATTTTCAAACAATACTTCGTTGCTTTCTATAGGTTCATCTTTTAAATAAAGTCTGATCACTGGAAAATAATTATTCTTTTCGGTTAAAACTGTATTAAGTTTTTCAACAAAATCTCGTCTACAATTATCTATTTCAAATCCAAGTATGGCCATTTCCTTTTCAATAGCNAGATACCAAGAGCTGTCTTCTATACGGTCTTTAAGTAACCTATTCCTATCCCTGAGCAGTTTTTCATATTGAGCACATCTTTTTGCATGCTTAATATCAAGACTAAACACCATTCTATCTAAAAACTTTCTTCTGTCCTTGGAGGTTTCCATCCAAATCCTGTCCATTGGTGGTAAGAACCATATAATTTTCATATTCGAACTAAGATTATTCTGGGGCACTTTTTTTCCATCTATTCTCACAACTCTTCCTTTTCCGTCGCTAGAAGTCTCTAGTTCAAAAAGATTATTTTTTNTGCGGCATATGGCTTCAACTTTCCAGGGATGGTTATTAGATTGGTTTATCATGTCATGAAAACTAGATCTTCTTATACCCTTCCCTGGGTATAAGAGTGATACGGCTTCCAAAAGATTTGTTTTTCCGACGCCATTTTTTCCGTAAATCACCGTAGGAATAGAATCAAAGGCAAGTTCTAAAGCATTATAGGATCTAAAATTAGTGATTTTGAGTTTTTCTATTCCGACCGCACTCATTTCAATATGGATGGTCTAAACACGCATAGGCATAACGACATAAACTGCAGTGTCATCATTATTATCTTTCATAAGGGCAGGATCTCCAACGTCATTGAATAAGAAAATTGCTTCGCCACTTTCTACTTGATTAGAAATTTCTTGAAGATATTTGGCATTAAATCCAATTTCAATTTCCTCTCCTTCATAGGCAACTGGAATTTCCTCAACCGCTAACCCAGTCTCTGGAGCATTAACCGATAATATAAGTTTTTCTTTGCTTAAACTAAGTTTGACTGCCCTGGCACGCTCTGATGAAACAGTTGCTACTCTATCTACAGACTTGGCAAATTCTGCGGCGTCAATGACCAATCTTTTAGCATTATTTTTTGGAATAACTCTATCATAATCAGGAAATGAACCGTCCACTACCTTAGATGTTAAAGATAACGTCGAATTTGAAAAACGTATTTTCGTTTCTGAAACAGATATTTTTACCATTTCCTCAGTGGTTTCATATATCATTCTTAATTCTGACACTGTTTTTCGTGGTACAATTACTCCAGGTATTCCACTAGCGTCGTCTGGTAATACAGAGTCTATTTTTGCGAGTCTATGACCATCGGTAGCCACAGTNCGCATAAGTTTGACACCTTGATCAATAAACTCGTGCAAAAAGACACCGTTAAGATAAAATCTTGTTTCTTCCATAGACATGGCAAATTTTACTTTTTCAAAAAGCCTCTTTAATTCTTCAACCTTTATAGAGAAAGAAAAGTCATACTCCGATGATGCCATCAATGGGAAGTCATCAACAGAAATTGTTGTTAATGAAAAAGTAGAGCGGCCAGCTTTAACATTTATTTTTTGATTCAACGGATCAAGATCTATTAAGACTCTAGAACCGTCAGGAACTTTTCTAAGTATCTCATAGAAAGTATGCGCACCAACTGTAACAGCTCCCTCTTTTTCAACTACCGCTTTGACGGAATCCAATAGTTCTATGTCTAAGTCTGTAGCTCTTAGTGTTAGGCAGTCTTCTCTGGCTTCAATTAAAACATTTGATAAGATGGGGATAGTGGTTCTTCTTTCCACAATGGCCTGAGCTCGGCTCATTGACTTAAGCAGGTCGTTTCTTTCTACGCTAATCTTCATTTTTACTTCATATCAAATATACGTTGGAATGATATTATCCTTTTTTAAATAGAAATAATAAAGAAAAAAATATTTTATGCCTCAAGAGTTCTNCGCAATATTTCAACTTCGTCAGCCACCTGTACATCAACAAGTTTTAGTTCTTCNACTTTCTTAACTGCGTGTATNACAGTTGTATGATCTCTGCCACCAAATTTTCTTCCAATTTCTGGCAAAGATTTTGAGGTGAGGCTTTTCGATAAAAACATAGCTATTTGTCTGGGCCTAGCNACTACCCTTGCTCTTCTGGCAGATATCAAATCTGACATTCTAAGATTATAGTGCTCAGCTACTTTTCTAATTATCTCTTCAATAGTAACTTTTCGCTCTGATGTTCTAAGAATATCTGACAAGCATTCCTGAACTAAATCAATATTTATCTCTTTTCCAACTAAAGATGCAAAGGCAAACAGCCTTGTAAGTGCTCCTTCTAATACCCTTACATTTGAGGAAATTTTATGAGCCAAATACTCTAATATACCTTCATCAATTTTTACGTCTCTATTCAGTTCCATTTGAATTTCAGCTTTAGCTTGCAAAATTCCCAACCGCAATTCGTAATCTGTTGGATGTACGTCCACAACCAGACCCCAAGCTAGCCTCGATTTAATCCTCTCTTCTAAACCATCGATTTCACCAGGAGCTCTATCAGCTGATATAACAATCTGTTTTCCCTGCTCTATGAGGGCATTAAATGTATGAAAGAATTCATCCTGGGTTGATTCCTTTCCAGCAATGAACTGAACATCGTCCACCATCAAAACATCTACTGATCTAAATAACTTTTTGAAACCATGCATATCCTTAAATCTCAAGGCTTGAACAAATCTATACATAAACTGTTCTGCTGATAGATATAGTATCCTAGCTTTCTTATTTTTCTCTTTTGTAGCCCAAGCAATAGAGTGCATCAGATGGGTTTTTCCTAAACCGACTCCTCCATATAAGAATAATGGATTAAACGTTACCTTTCCTCCATCAGAAACCCTTTTTGCCGCTGCATGTGCTAACTCGTTGGGTTTTCCAACGACAAATTTATCAAATGTAAACCTTGCATCTAGAGGTGAGCTTGGTAAATCAAGTTGAGTGTCTTCAGTTCTTTGATCACTTTTTTTGGATATACTTTTTTCTGAGCCTTTACTCTGGGCTGATGTTTTATCCGACGAGGTAACGAACTCAAGTCTACTTATACTTAGTTTTAGGTTTTTAAACCCTTGTATTATATGGTCGCCATAATTTCTGTGTACCCAAGTCCCAATAAACCTTGTCGGCACTTTAAATTTTGCAACGGTGCCTTTAATTTCTTTAAGTTCGATAGGCTGTATCCAGTTTGTATGAGCACTTTCACCAATATTACTCTTTACAAACTCCTTTACCTTCGACCACTCATCTTTTTCCATAAATTAACTCTACTTCCAGGGCAATCCCAAGTTCTTCCATCCGGTTGGCTTTTGTGGATAGCCTAAACTTTGTTCATGTCCTTCGAAGCCATCCTCTACGTTGAAACACCTACCACTATAATTACCGGAATCAAACGATTCTTCTACAGTTAATGCGGCGAAATTGGATCTAATTCCAGATCTGCATATAAAAATGTATTTTCCTTCGTTACTAAGGCCTAAATTTTCATTAAAATCATTTAAAAAGCGTTTTCGAGACCCTGGCAAGATCGAGTTTTTCCATTCTATTATATATGTCTCTTTTCCAATCTTATGTAGATCAGGTACTCCAACAGCCAACTGCTCTTTTTTAGTTCTTACATCAATTAATATTGCGTGTTCATCTTTCTGTAGAAGATCAAAAGCTTCTTTTGAATTTATATTCTCAACCAAATCTAAACCTGTTTTAAACCAGAACAGTGCTGTTCTATTTTTTTAATACGTAGTGGTAAGTCGAGGTTGTAAGATAACCTCGCAAAGAGATTCTAGCAACACCTGAAAAAGAAAATATTAAATTAGCTTGCTTTTTTTAAGCCTTTTACCTTCGAGTTTAATCTAGATATTTTTCTACTTGCAGAATTTTTATGAAGAACTCCCTTAGACACACCTCTCATAATTTCAGACTGTGCCGTCCTGAGAACCCCATTTGCAGCATCTTGATCGCCCTGAGCTACAGCTTGCTCAACTTTCTTAACAAATGTTTTAATCCTAGTTTTTCTATTCTTGTTTTCCGTAGTTTTTTTAATCGTTTGTCTTAATCGTTTTTTGGCTGATGCTTTATTTGGCATTTTGGTTGTTCTCCTTATTACGCAACCGAATACACAATAGAGCTGTATTTGTCAACAAGCGAACAGCTATTTGTCTTCAAACTTCGGAGTTCTTTTTTCTATAAACGCAGACATTCCTTCTTTTTTATCATCGGTTGAAAACAAAGCATTAAATATACGCCTTTCAAATAATATTCCCTCTGACATTCCAATTTCNAATGAACGATTTATCGATTCTTTTATTCCCATGGTTGATAACATAGATTTTTCTGCGATTTTAAGAGCAACAGCTTTCGCTTCCTTTAACAGATTTTCAGCAGGAACCACTCGACTTACCAACCCTGCTCTTTCAGCCTCCTCAGCATCCATGTTTCTTCCTGTAAGATGCATCTCCATTGCTTTAGATTTTCCAACAAATTTTGACAACAATTGTGTTCCTCCAAAACCTGCCATAACGCCTAAATTTATTTCTGGTTGCCCAAACTTTGCACTGTCTGCTGCTAAAATAAAATCGCACCTCATTGCCAACTCGCACCCTCCCCCGAGAGCATATCCAGCTACAGCAGCTATAATCGGTTTTCTGGTGGCCTGAATTCTATCCAAATCGTTGGAAAAAAAGTTATTATAAAACATATCCACAAAATTCTTAGATATCATTTCCTTAATATCTGCACCAGCAGCAAAGGCCTTTTCTGAGCCTGTTAAAATAATTGTTCTAACAGAATCGTTTTCGTCTGCATCTGTTAATGCGTTGCTAAGTTCCTCAAGCAATTTGCTGTTTAAGGCGTTTAAGGCGTTTGGTCTATTTAGCCTTATAATCAAAACCGGTTCTTCGTGCTCGATGATAAGCGTCTCATAAGCCATTCGATTCTCCTAAAAAATAATATGCACAAACTTTTAATTTTCTAATCTGGATTTATCAAGAAAACAATCAATTACTTCTGACAGTTAGCACAATAAAAAGTGCTCCTCCCGCTAATTACAACTTTCTCTACAGTACCTTTACACTTCCTGCGACAACATTCTTGCCCCTCTTTCCCATAAACCTGCAACTTATTCTGAAAATACCCTACCTCTCCTCCAACCTGCCTGAAATCTTTTAAGGTGGTACCTCCATATTTAATTGCTTTTACAAGAACTTTTTTTATGGACCCAACCANTTTTTTACAATCAGCTAGTGACGTATTTTTACCAATCCTAGTTGGTTTGATTTGACTGTCCCACAAAGCCTCACTAACATAAATATTTCCTAAACCTGCAACTACTTTTTGATCCAGAAAAATATTTTTTAAAACTCTCGAAGAGTTTTTGATTTTTAACCAAAGATATTGTCCGTCAAACTTTTTTGAAAGGGGTTCTATTCCCATGTATTTGAACCTTTTATANTCAGCAAGGTCACACTCTATAGTCTCAACAAACCCAAAGCGTCTAGGATCGTTGTATATAAGAAAAATACCATTATCAAATGAGATTATTATGTGATCATGTTTCTTTGGTTCATATTTAGNNTCGCCNTTTATGCTNACATTTATCTTACCAGACATCCCAAGATGCATGACTAAAATCGTTTTTTTATTCAGAAAAAAAAGAAGGTATTTTGATCTTCTACCAACACCCAAAACTCTTTTGTTCAAGATCAATTTTTCAAAATTCTTATTGATNGGGAACCTTAAGTCGCGCCTAAATATTTTNGTGGNAGTGATGAGGCTTCCTAAAACGGTCTTCTCAATGCCCAATTTAACTGTTTCTATTTCCGGGAGCTCTGGCAAAATTTAATTGTAAAAATGAAGTGGCTATTCGTATAAAAAATTATACTATAGATTATATTAAAAGATAACATAAGACTTATTATGCTTACAGAAGACGAAATAAAAGAACTTAAGTTTGAAGATGGACTAAAGAAATTGGAGGAGCTGGTAAATCAGCTAGACGATGGTAGTTTGAGCTTAGAAGAATCAATTTCTTACTATGAAATCGGTGTAAAACTAAAAAGTCACTGTGAAAAACTTTTAAAAACGGCTGAGTTGAAAATTCTAAAAGTATCTGACAAAGAGAANATAGTGACAGAAGAGTTACAAGTAGGTGATAATGAACAAAGCCTTTAGTGAGTTCGATGAAACTTACTTCAAAACACTTCTCGAAAATAACTCTCTTTATTTCGATCAACAGCTNAAANAATTTTTANAACAAAAAAAATTTGGAATATTAAAGAAACCCATCGAATATTCGATTTTAGGGCAAGGAAAAAGATTGAGACCGTTGTTGTGTATGGAAACATCAAGAGTTTTCAATATTAAAGATGATGTATCTATNTTTTGTGCCCTGGCAATTGAATGCATTCATACATACTCTCTAGTACATGACGACCTTCCATCAATGGACGATGATGATTTNCGACGAGGTCAGCCAACCATCCATAAGAAATGGNACGAAGCAACTGCTATTTTAGTTGGAGATGCACTCCAAAGTTTGAGTTTTGAAGNGCTCAGTGAGGATAAATTTAAAGTAAGTGATCAAGTGAAAAGTAAATTAATTTATAGTTTGGCAAGCAAGTCTGGTGCTTCCGGAATGGTATTGGGTCAAGCACTAGATATCGAAGCCGAATCTTCTCGAAAAAAACTTGGAATAAGTGAAATTTCAAAATTACAGGAATTCAAAACTGGAAAATTGATATCCTGGTCATGTGAGGTTGGTCCAACAATAGCAGGTGAAACCATTGAACCTTTCTCCTTATACGCCTCTAAAATAGGGCTCGCCTTTCAGATTATTGATGACATATTAGATGTTACTAGTTCCTCTAAAACCTTAGGAAAGAAAGCAGGTAAAGATATAGAAAAAAATAAGGCTACTTTTGTTTCAAAGTTAGGTCTTGATAATGCTAAGAAAAAAGCCGCTGAATTAGTGCTGGAAGCTTGTGAAGCTATTTCAGTTTTTGAAGATCGATCTAAAAACCTTTGCCAAATCGCTAACTTTATTGTTAGCAGACAGTTTTAGATATCAATT
>NZSE01000045.1 GCA_002703515.1 Paracoccaceae bacterium
TTAAGACCGATAGCTCCCATTCCCAGTATAACTATTGATTTACCAATAAAACCTTTTTTATCAAAGATTTCAATTGTGCGGCTTAAGTCTTTTTTGTCGCTAAAAATATATATGCTGTCATTGGGTTGCAATTCATCTTCGGGATTTGGGACAAAAAGATTATTGTCCCTTCTTATACCGACGACAATTGCATTCAGTGTTGAAAAAAGTTCAGATAATTGACGCAATGGCGTTGATAACACGGCGCATTCCTCTTTTAAAGTAAGACCTACTAGAACAGCAGCTCCATCCAAAAACTCTGTGGCCTCGAACGCAACTGGAACTTCAAGCCTTTTTAGTAAACCTTCGGCTATCTCTCTCTCCGGTGAGATTATCTCATCTATTGGAAGATGATCAGAGCGATAAAAGCTGGAGTAATTTTCTTC
Organism: Paracoccaceae bacterium; assembly: GCA_002703515.1. Classification (GTDB taxonomy): domain Bacteria; phylum Pseudomonadota; class Alphaproteobacteria; order Rhodobacterales; family Rhodobacteraceae; genus CACIJG01. The sequence goes on from NZSE01000045.1 coordinate 426, forward strand.
AAGGTAAAAATCCGACCTAATCCTGGCGATTTTTCTTGGAATAGAGAATATGGAGTGTGCAATTTGGCATATAACCATATTAACTTCGTCAGACATTGTAGCTGCAATAATCATATCTGCATCGTGAGCTCCTGCACGTTCTAGAACATTAGGATAAGAAGCGTAACCACAGATTGCAGAAACATCTAGCTCATCAATAACTTTTTTTATAAGATTTGATGACTTATCAATAACTATAACGTCCATCCTTTCATCAGAAAGATGCTTCGCGATTTGCAATCCTACTTGTCCAGCCCCACAAACTATAATTTTCATTATATTTTTCCTAAGAGATTCTTATTTGTCTTTGAGTGTACTTTCAATATTTAATAATTTCATTTTTCTGTGAAGCGCAGATCTTTCCATACCAACATAACTAGCAGTTTTAGATACATTTCCACCAAACTTACTGATTTGAAATTTCAAATAAGCTCTTTCAAATTCTTCTCTCGCTGACCTGAGTGACTTTTCGACAAAAAGCTCACTATTAAAATCCATAACATTACTCTGAGAATTACTTTTTTCAGTTCCAACGAACTCAAAAATATCATCGGCGTTTACAACAGTTTTACTTGAACCTAAGATTAGCGCTCTTTCAATCGTATTTTTTAATTGCCTTATATTTCCTGGCCAGCTCATATTTTGTAATTTTCTTACCGCAGATTCCGTTAACTTTTTGTTTGGCAAACCTTCATTTCTGGCCAACCACTCTATAAAATGAGCAGATAACAATGGTATATCAGGAATTCTCTCTTCAAGAGAGGGAATTCTTATTGGAACTACGTTGAACCTATGAAAAAGTTCTTCTTTAAACTTTCCACTCTCTATCTCATTAGCCAAATCCTTAGAGGTAGAAGAAATTATTCTACAATTAACTCTTACGATATTCTTTCCTCCTACTCTGGTAAAAACTTGATCAACTAAAACTCTTAAAATTTTTGCTTGTGTACCAATAGGCAGTTCTGCCACTTCATCAAAAAACAAGGTTCCTCCGTGTGCTCTTTCAAACAATCCGGGGCTTATTTTTCCTTCAATCTCTTGACCAAATAGAAGCTCTTCCATTTTTTCGGATTGAATGGATGCACAAGCAACAGTTAAAAACCTATTATTTGCACGTTGAGAGTGTTGATGAATATATCTTGCCGCAATTTCTTTTCCGGATCCAGATGGACCCGATATAAGTACTCGTCCATTCGACTTCAACAACTTATCTAGCTTTTGTTTTAATATTTTAAAAGCTCCAGTTCCACCAACCATTTTACTTTCATTTATTTCTTTATTTTGAAGCGAAAAAACCTCTTTCCTTAATCTTGATGTCTCTAAGGCCCTATCTATTACCAGCAAAAGTTGATCAGTATTAAATGGTTTTTCTATAAAGTCATATGCACCTTGTTTTACAGCTGCTACCGCTATCTCTATATTTCCATGTCCTGATATAACAACAACTGGGCACAAAGGATTATTTTGTTTTACTGATTTAAGTATCTCTATTCCGTCCATTTCACTATCTTTGAGCCAGATGTCTAATACTATAAGATCTGGTTCTTCTCTATTAATGTAATCGATAGCGGTGGTTGAATTCTGTGCCAGCTTCACCGTATGGCCCTCTTCAAACAAGATTTGGCTAATTAAATCTCTAATATCTTTTTCGTCATCNACTACGAGTATATAACTCATTTCGTTTCCTCTTTGAGACTTAATCTTGAGTCANGCTTAAGTTTTTTAGAATTGATAATAGGAAGAATTATTTTTGCTTCTGCTCCAAAATGATCACATCCCTTCATTTTCCGACCGGGCATTAAAAACAAGCTACCCAAATGATCCTCAATAATTTTTTTTACAATTGACAATCCNAATCCAGTGCCTTCTTTTTTTATCGTTACATATGGCTCAAACAAGCGATTGACATTTTTTGGAAGTCCAATTCCATTATCCAAAATTGTCACNCAAACTTCGTCGTTTTGAGAANGGATGTCTACTTCTACTTGACCATATGATTTATTTTTATCAATCAAAGCTGCATCCTTTGCAGAATTAATTGANTCGATAGAATTTTTAATGAGATTTAAAAAAGCCTGATTTAGCATTTGNCCGTCTCCCANAATAAAAATGCAATCTTCGCTCTTTCTGAATTTAAAAATAATATCTTTATAAGCAACCTTTTGTAACAAAATTGCACTTTCTGTTAANTTACATAAATCTAGTTCTNCTTTTTTTGGCAATGGNAGCCTAGAAAAGTTACTAAANTCTGTTACTAATCGACTNAAACTTTCTGTTTGTCTGATAATCATGTTTGCATACTCAGAAGCAGAAACTTTATCTTTTTCATTCAAGCTCAAAAAATACTTTTTTAGCCTTTCAGCAGCAAGTTTTATTGGAGTAAGTGGGTTTTTGACCTCATGGGCTACTCTTCTGGCTACATCTCCCCATGCTGCAGAGCGTTGAGCGGCGACTAAATCGGTTAGGTCATCGAATGTGAAAACGTATCCCTCAAGTTGCCCTTCTTCAGATTTTATAATGGAAATTTTTAGAAATATTTTTTCTTTTATACTTTCTCTAAAAATTTCAACTTCTTCTTCTAACGAGCCTCCATCTAGAAACATCGCCTTGTTGAATAATGGTATAAATTCAGGGGCAATATCTTTTAAATTTTTAGTTAGGCCTTCATTGTCAGATAAACCAAGTATTTTTTCAGCTGCTATATTTATCACTTCGACAATTCCACCAGCATTTGTTCCAATTATTCCACCCGATGCACCATCAAGAACTGCTTCGAACTGACGCTTTTTTTCTTCCGTTTTACTATTGATAGATAACAGTGAGTCTCTTTGTTTTTTTATTTGCCTGGTCATTTTATTGAATACTCTACCAAGAATAGCTACTTCATCTCTGCCTTTTTCTTCTGAAACCTCAACTGTAAAATCGCCATCAGCAACTTTTGCAACAGCAGTTACCAAACTGCTTACGGGCCTTGTTAATCTTTCAGCAATCCAGAGAGCAAACCATACAGCAGATAGGATCAATACGATTGAAAAACCTAAGTAAAGTTGTCCAAACTCAAACAACAATTGCCCACGTTCTTTCTCAATTTTATCATATAAAATGACAGTTTCTTTTGTTTGATCTAATAAAGCCAAAACTTCTCCATCAACATTTCTAGTTAAATAAAGTAGTCTGTCAGGAAATGCTTCCATAGAAACTATTGCTCTAAACTCGTTGTTTTCAAGGTCTTCTATAACTGCTATTCCCTCATTTTTAGCAACCAATATATCGTAATCTTTTACTGGCTTGAAATCGAATAAATAACTTCTATCTCCCCTAACCTTAAGTTCGCCTGAGTAGTTAATTAAGAATGACTTAGATATGCCTTCTTGCTGGTTAACATTAAGGATTTTGCGTAGATCTCCATCGCTTAAAAAAGGTCTGAATTGTTTCTCTGCGCTTAAAACTTTTGACATCCAGAAGGCATCATTTTTTAAGCTTTTTGTGTGTTCCATTTTGTACGCACGCGCAGACTCTAATGAATTACCCACAACCCTTTGAACTTTCTCTGAAAACCAGTCTTCTAACCCAAAGTTTAGTGATATCGTAGCAAAGACTGCTACAATTATCGCAGGAGATAATGCTAAAATTGAAAAAACCGAGGTGACCCTGAGATGAAGTGATGATCCTCCTCTTCTGGCTCTTTGATTAGCAAGAACTTTTGAGACCTTGAATAAGATTAATACGCCTACAATTAAGATGTAAAGAAAATCTAATATGATAATCGCTGACAATAACTCTGGCCTAGAGGATTCCTCAATGATGCTAAAAGCTAGAAATGTTATTATTGACAGAAGCGGGCCTAAAAAAACAACAGTAAAAGTTACCAGATTAGAAAATAAAAATTTATCTAAAATATTATTTGTGACGTCACTCTTTTTAACAATGTTTACAATCTTCTTAACCTTTTGTTGCAAATTTACATCAATTTTTTACCACGTGTAACAACTAAATCATAGTCCTTAATTTTTTTTCTTAATGTATTCCTATTAATCCCGAGAAGGTTNGCTGCTTTAATTTGATTGCCATCACATAGCGCTAGCGTAAGGTTAATTAAGGGAATCTCTACTTCTTTTAAGACTGTTTGATACAGACCTGGGGCCGGCAAACTGTCTCCAAGCGACCGAAAATAATGGGACAAATGTATTTCAAGTGATTTCGATATTTTTGATCCTTCTAATGTGTTTAAATCAGTTTCCTCATAAGTAATCATTGAAAGCTCATGTTTAGTTATTTTTTCATCAATTATTTCATTGTTTGAAACCAAGGAAAGTCTGCCAATAAAATTTCTTAACTCCCTAACATTCCCTGTCCACTTTTTCTTTTTTATAAGCTCTACAGAATTCTTTGTAAGAGATTTTGGTTCCATCCCACTTTTCGAAAATTCTTTTAAAAAATGAGCAGCAAGCTCCGGTATATCTCCCAATCTTTCATCAAGTAATGGGATCAAGATTGAAACTTCATTTAGTCTATAAAACAAATCTTCACGAAATTTTCCATTTTCTATCAATTCTTTAAGATCTTTTCTTGACGAGCTTATAATTTTCACATCTTGGTAATTTTTTTCAGACGATTCTCTTTTGTTAAGAAAAGAAAGAATAAAGTTTTGAACCTCGAAATTGGCATTACTTATTTCATCCAAGAAAAGAGTGCCGATATTTTTGTCACTTTGACTTGAAAAATTTTTTGAAAAAATGTCCTGCAATTCTTTTAACGACATAAGAGAAAGATTGACGCTTAAAAACCTTTTATCTCTTCTTGTTCCAAAATCATGCAGAACCTGGGCTATTAAATTTTTTCCTGTACCTGATTTTCCTTCTATAAGTATATTGAAGTCTGTATTGATAACTTTCGATAAAATCCGGTAAATATTCTGCATTACAGGTGAACTACCAACAATCGGCAAGTTGTCCTCGAGATGATTNTCGTTACTTGACAAATTATCTTTTAATTCAGGTGAGGAGCTTGTCCTCAATTTTATCGCTGTGTTCACGGATGAAATTAAATCTTTTAAATCAAACGGTTTCGGCAAATACTGATATGCACCAAATTGATTTGCTCTCATAGCAGTGTTAAGATTATTTTTTGCTGACATTACAATGATGGGCATATCTGGTCGTTTCTTCTTTATTCTTGGTATAAGCTCTATCGTGTCTCCATCCGGCATCATTACATCAGTGACTAGGACTTCGCCTTCACCATCTTCCAGCCAGCGCCATAGAGTACTAAGAGTACCAGTCGCCCTTACTTTACACCCGGCACGCGATAAGGCCTGAGCTAATATCATTCTTAGTGACCTGTCGTCATCTGCAATTATTACATTTCCTTCCACTAATGAAACCTTTCAGACATAGATATATCATGTGCAGGTAGATAAATTTTAAAACAGGCTCCTTCAGAAATCTCGTCAAGCTCAACAAATCCACCATGCTCAGAAATAATTTTTGCTACCAAAGGGAGGCCAAGCCCAGAACCGCCTATTTTTGTTGTACTAAATGGGTCAAATATATCAGCTAAAATATTTTTTGAGACACCTGGCCCATTATCAGATATTGTTATCATTAACTGTAGCTTTTTATTCTTCTTTCCAAAAGAACCCAAGGCCAACCCAGAATAAAAAGATGTTTTTATAATCACTCTTCCGCCCTTTTTACCAACAGCCTCACAAGAATTTTTAATTATATTATGGAACGCTTGAGTAAGAAGATCAAAATCGCCCTTTACATTAGGAATTGAGGGATCATAACTTTCTTCAAATGAAACGTGTGAACCGTATCCTTGTAGAGCACTTCTTTTCACTTTATCAATTACATCGTGAATGTTCAAAATATTAAAATCAACTGTATTAATCTCCCCTAGAAGTTGAACTCTATCAACTATGTTCTCTATTCTTTTAGCTTCTTCTAAAATTATCTGTGTCAATGTTTTCTTATTTTTTACATTTGAATTTTCTAGTAATTGTGTTGCTCCAATTATACTTGCAAGAGGGTTTTTTATTTCGTGAGAAAGAACCGAGCCCATGGCGCTGACTGATTTTATAGAACTTTGATTTAATAACGCTTGTTCCATCTTACCCTTTAGACGCTTAGGATGAAATAAAATAAGGTTACTACACCCTGTTTCCACGCTAACAGCGTACATATCAAATACTTGATTTCCTTTGTTTTTCCAATTTACAGGCACATCAAATTTTACAATTGCGGATGAATTACTGCTAATTTTTTCTAAAACTTCAAATACTGAGCTGTTTAGGCCAATATAGTTACTTAAATTCTGTCCTACTAAACGAGAAAGAGAGTTTTCACAATATTGTTGCGATAACGGATTAGCTAACTTAATTTCATTTTTAACATTTAATACGAATGCTGGATAAGGAACAGACTCCCATAAGTCTTTAAAATCCATTTTTAAACTCGGGTCGCATTATCATAACATACATAAAGTCTTAATAATTATTGCATTTATTAAGTTTATCAATTTAAACTTGAACCATATTAATTACAATAAATTCTTTATGGAAAACAAAATTACAGGTGCAATAATCGTTGCTGCAGGAGAAGGGATAAGGTCAAAGTCAACGGTACCAAAACAATATCTCAACTTTGGGCATAAAATGGTTTTGGAGAAGAATATTGAAAATTTCATACATGAGCCTTTGATTGATTTTGTTCTAGTGGTAATCAATGAAAAGCATAGAGCTTTTTATAATAAAGCAATCGCTAAAATCTCATCTTCAAAACTATTAACTCCATGTTATGGAGGAAAAACTAGGACTCAATCAGTAAAGAATGGTCTTAAAACGATTTCAAATATTGGTTGCAAAAAAATACTTATCCAAGACGGAGCGCGGCCATTCACAAGTGCTAAAATAATAAAAAATTGTATAGAAGGCCTTGATCAATTTGATGTGGTTTTTCCAGGTATTGAAATTTCAGACACTACATATATACAAAAAAATAAAAATAATAAAAAAACAATAGATAAACTAGGTCCAAATCGTGACACTCTTATTAGAGCACAAACACCTCAAGCATTTCACTTTGATTATATTTATGAAAGGCATTTGAGCAGTGAAGAAGAATATACTGATGACGTGAACTTAGCCTTCCTTGATGAAAAAAAAATCGAAATTATTTGTGGTAGCGAGTATAACTTAAAAATAACAACTCCAGAGGACATAAAAATTGCGGAGAAACTTTTTTTAAATGTTTAGGATAGGTACAGGGTTTGATGTTCACGCATTCAAACCAGGAAATAAAGTAAATTTATGCGGAGTTGAAATACCCTTTAATAGAAGCTTAGCTGGGCATTCAGACGCCGATGTAGCTCTTCATGCACTCACTGATGCAATTCTTGGGGCCTTGGCTCTTGGTGATATTGGGCTTCACTTTCCGGACACTGACTCAAGATGGAAAGACTCTAACTCTGAAATTTTTTTAACGTGGTCCATAAAAGAAGCAAAAAAAAGAAATTATGAGATCTCTAATATCGATCTAACAATCATTTGTGAAAAACCTAAAATAAATAGCCATAGAGAGCGGTTAATACTTAATCTCTCAAGAATATGCTCATTGGACAAAAATAGGATAAATGTTAAAGCAACTACTACCGAACGGTTGGGTTTTACAGGACGAGAGGAAGGGATAGCATCAATGTGTTCTATTCTATTAAATGAAATTAGCTAAGTTAATTGCAACATTGTTTTTCGTAGGACAAGCTAAAATAGCACCAGGATCTATTGCAAGCTTGTTAACTACTATCGTATTTTACATGTTTGCAATGAAATTAGATTATATAATTCTTGTAATTATTATTTTTGTGACAACCATTCTGTCTTTTTTCGCAATACANGTCTATACAACTGATTTTAAAGAAAAAGATAGAAGTGAAATAGTAATCGATGAGGTCGTTGGGCAGTTTGTAGCTTTATCACCTTTATTATTTTTTGAAGAAAAATTTCCTCCAGAGATTTATACATGTTTTATGTCATTCATCTTTTTTAGATTTTTTGACATAGTTAAACCTTATCCAATATATCTATTTGATAGAATGAATAGTACTTTCGGCGTAATCTTTGACGATATTTTAGCAGGTATCTTTTCAGCTTTTTTATTAACATTAACCTTTATTCTATAAATGCTAAAATATAATAAATTATCCAAGAAACTCTTAGAAATTTGTGCTAAGAAAAACATGAAATTGTTGACAGCAGAAAGCTGTACAGGTGGACTGTTAAGTGCAAATATTACAGGAATAGCAGGGTCTTCAGATGTTTTTTCATATGGCTTCATCTGTTATTCAGATGAATCAAAAAAGAATTTCTTGAATGTTAATAATGAGACTTTAAATNCTTATGGCGCTGTAAGCTATGAAACCGTGAAACAAATGCTAGAAGGTTTATGCTATCATGCAAAGTCTAAAACTTTAACTATCGCTATATCTGGTGTAGCTGGACCAAAAAGATCAGAATTTAAACCAGTGGGATTAGTCTTTATTGGAGTGAAAGTATCGTCTGAAGACACTGAGGTAATATCAGAACTTAATTTTGGTAATATCGAAAGAAATAAAATTCAACAAAAAAGTGTTCATGAAGCACTTAAAATGAGCTTAGATATAATTAAAGACATTTAAAATTTCATTCTCTAGCTCTTCTTTCAAAAGCATCAAGAATAGTTGAAGCTACTTTTTCGAAGCTTATTGAAACCAGTCCCTCTTTTATAATTGAAGTAAATGACACCTCTAGAGAGAAGNTAACTTTGCAATATTTGTCCTGTTCAATAAAGGACCACTCTGCAATTAAAGACTTAAATGGCTTAGTATCACCGATTATCGATATAGTACTCTTTTCCCTATTTACTGATACTTTTGTTAAAAAATTTTCGGTNGTAAATTTAAAGTTTATTGATAAAAGTGCAGAAAAACATTCCAATTCTTTTGACAAAGACCTATCGAAAATATCGACGTAAGAACAAAAAGGGATAAAGTTTTCATAGGACTTCACATCAGCTACTACATTAAGTAGATCCCCTGCACTGCAATCATACACATTTCTTGTTAACGTTTTTTTGAGCATTCCAGGCTTTTCTTCTAGCTTCCTTTAGTAGTTGAAAATCATTATCAGCATGAAAAGAAGATCTTGTTAATGGTGTTGATGACACTAATAAAAATCCTTTTCCTAATGCCAACTTTTTGTAATGTTCAAATGTCTCAGGAGTTACAAACTCTTTAACAGGAAAATGCTTAGGAGTAGGTTGTAAATATTGACCAATAGTAAGAAAGTCTACATTTGCCATCCTTAAATCATCCATTAATTGACTTACTTCTATTCTGGTTTCTCCCATCCCTACCATTATGCCCGATTTAGTNAAAATCGATCCCTTTATTTCCTTTACTCTACTTAAAAGTCTCAGCGAAGTGAAGTATCTAGCACCAGGTCTAACTATTGGATAAAGGCTAGGTACCGTTTCTAAATTATGGTTAAACACATCAGGCTCAGAATCTAAAATAGGAAATATAACTTCATCCTCACATTTCAAAAAATCTGGGGTTAAAATTTCAATAGTAGTAGAAGGAGAATACCTTTTAATAGCATCAATTGTTTTAACATAGTGCTCAGCTCCACCATCCGGCAAATCATCTCGATCGACACTGGTTATTACTACATGTCTAAGACCCATCTTTTGAACTGAAAGTCCAATTCGATCTGGTTCCAACGGATCTAACTTAAAGGGTATACCAGTTTTTACGTTGCAAAACGCGCAACCTCTCGTACATATATCTCCCATTATCAAAAACGTAGCATGCCCCTTAGACCAACATTCGCCTATATTTGGGCAACTTGCTTCTTCACAGATAGTTTTAAGATTATTCTTTCTAACGAGTTTCTTTGTCTCTGTATACCCCTGGGATAATGGAGCTTTTACCTTTATCCAAGAAGGCTTTTTTGCCATGGATGAAGGTTTGTTTTTAAGCTTTTCTGGGTGCCTTACGTCAATTCTTTTATTCATAATACTAACTAAACCATACTAGATGTGAATTTCTCTCCCAGATGCTTTTAAAACACTTTCGTGTATCGCTTCAGACAACGTGGGATGAGGAAAAATAGTATTTTCAATATTTTCTTGTATTATTTCCGCTTCTTTAGCCAGGGCGTAGTTGTGGATTAACTCGGTAACACCCATTCCAACCATATGAACACCTAAAAATTCTCCAGTATTTTTATCAATTATAGTCTTTATAAAACCCTCCTCATATCCCATTGCCAACGCTTTACCGTTAGCGCTAAATGGAAAAGTTCCTACTTTGAACTCAAAACCCTTCTTATCTGCTTCCTTTTCAGTAAGACCTATACTGGCTACTTCTGGATCACAATAAGTACAAGCTGGGATTTTGTCTTTATTTATAGGATGTACTTTAAAACCAGCAATCTGCTCTGCTACAGCTATGCCCTCGTGACTTGCTTTGTGGGCTAGCCAAGGGGGGCTAGCCACATCTCCTATAGCATAAATATTGTCAACGTTTGTTCTACAATATTCGTCAACTAATATACTACCATTTGAACAATTAATGTTTATACCCTCAAGATTTAGATTTTCTATATTTCCAACAATACCTATGGCTAAAATAGCCTTCTCAAACTCCAAAGTAAGTATTTTGTCTTCATTCTTTAATTTAGCCTCAAACGAACTTCCTTTTTCTTTAAGAGATAAAAGAGAATGGTTTTTATAAACCTTAATACCTCTTTTCAAGAACTGTTTTTCAACAAAGTTTGATATTTCAATATCTTCATTAGGTAGGATGGACGGTTTTGATTCCAATAGAGAAACATCTGATCCCATTTGCGCAAAAAAACTAGCAAATTCCACACCAATCGCGCCTGAACCAACTACAAGAAGCTTATTAGGAATTTTATCAACTTGAAGAGCTTCTTTATAAAACCACACATTACTAGAATTAGCAATTCCACTGATTTCACGTGGTCTCCCACCACTTGCAATGCATATATTTTTACTGGTTATTTCTTTAACCACATTATTTTTATCTATAATTCTGACGGATTTAGAATTTTTGAATGAGGCTTCACCAGCAAAAATCTTAACTTTATTTTTGTTTAAAAGATACTTAACTCCAGAAGATAGTTTTTTAGCAATAGAACGAGATCTTTTGACGACCTCGTGGATATCTATATCTCCTAATTTGCTTTTTATGCCGTACTTCTCTGATCCTTCTATAATCTTCAGAACCTCTGCTGATCTTAAAAACGACTTTGTCGGAATACATCCCCAATTGAGGCATATACCACCCAAAGCTTCCCTTTCAACAATAGCGACCTTTAGCCCTANTTGAGNACCCCTGATTGCGGCTACGTAACCTCCAGGTCCTGAACCGATAATTGTTAAATCAAAATCCATTTGTCCCCCGANTTAGTATATAACACCTTGATTGTAAATTTAAATTAAAACTTTANGGAAGCAAGAGACAACAATCACCATATGAAAAGAGCCTATATCTTTTTTTTATTGCTAAACTATACAACTCNTTAGCCTTCTCGACACCTACAAATGCATTAACAAGAATATATAGGGTAGATTTTGGCAGATGAAAATTGGTAAACAATCCTGAGCAAACTTTAAAATGATGCCCTGGCCTTATGAAAGTGTCAATAGATCCGAAAAAAGCCTGCAAGTTATTCTCTACGAAGGAAGAACTCTCTAACACCCTCATCACAGTAGTACCTATTGCGATTACTTTTCCTCCCTTTTTAAGCGTCTTACGTATCTGCAATGCTGCATNTTCTTCAACATTTGCATATTCCGANTGCATCTTATGCTTACCTATGTCTTTTTCACGGATTGGCAAAAAGGTTCCCCCACTGACATGCAATGTTATAAANCAATAAGAAATATTATTNGCATCTAGGCTCNCTATATAATCATCAGGAAAATGTAAAGATGCTGTAGGTGCAGCAACTGATCCATCAATTTCTGCAAAAGGAGTTTGATACCTTTCAAAATCGAATTTTTTCGGACTGCGTTTTTTCATTATATATGGTGGTAGTGGCATNTCACCTATTTCTTTTAAGGAAGATATCAANCCTTTATCTCCAGAATCAAAATTCATAACACATTGTCCATCATTAAATGACATCACCTTAGCAGTCAGTTCTTCAGAAAAAATAATTCTATCACCTTCTTTTAGTTTTTTGAGTGGCTTACAAAAGGTNGTCCATAAATTTCCATNAATCTCTTNNTTGAGAGTAACACTGACTGTTGGTTTTATATTTTCTGAGGTNGGTCTCACTNTTTGACCAGTNAGCCTACANGGCAGCACCTTCGTGTTGTTAAAAACTAACAAATCATTTTCAGANACGTATTTTAGCAGGTCACTAACTCTTTGATGACCAAANATATTATTTTCAAATACAAGCATATTAGCTTGATCCTTTACTGCTAACGGACTCAAAGCAACTAACTCATCNGGATATGAATAGTTATAAAAATCTAAATCATCTATCNTCATCTGTTAACATTTTCTTGGATATTAAAAATTTTTCTAAATATGCCCGGCGTAAGTATTGAAAGGGGGTTTACTAAAACTCTTGGATTGCTTGAGTTNCCCTGNACTTTATACGAAACTCCAAAAACACCTTCACCTTTTTCTCCCCCTAACAATTCACCAATCAAAGGAATAGCTTTTACTACCCCNTTTATNATATAAACTGGCGACACTAACCCNTTTACATTTACTGTATTTTGTTTTTTTCCGTATCGTTCGTATCCAGCCATTGTCAGGCCAAGCGATGGCCCAACTGCAACGCCGTCTTTTAGAGCCAACTCACCATCATTATAATCGAATGATCCTTCAATTCTTGTAAACAGCAGTCCGTTCCCATTAAGGTTATCAAGCAATCCTACAATACTAGCAGAGGAAATAATCTGAGCTAATACAGGAGCGTTCTTTATCCTAAGTTCTTCAATTTCTAAAGATCCGGACACTTTGGTTCTATTTTTGTAAAAAACCGATGCCTTAAACAGACCACCATAGCCATTTTTATAATATTGTCCCCTCCGCAGCAACTCGCCAGCATTGTTTCCTGAGATAACNATATTTATACTATNATTTTTATATGGTTTNATNATGATNTCCANATCTGAATTNTTTGAAAGCTTTGCCTTAGCATANCCTCTAAGCCCNTTAAAAGAACGGATTTCACCCTTNAAAGAGTCTATAAATTGGTTCCTCTTATAGGTCATAGCAATATCGCTGAAAATTAAATCGAGAGGNACATCTTTTTTCTTAAAGCTCAAGCGCATTAAAAATTCNAGGCTNATAGTTCCTTTATTAGTTTTAAATTGATTATACTCACCAAATCTTTGAAATGTTGCTNCTTCTATTAAAATATCAGGNGTTTTTAATTGAGAATAATCTATTTTTTTTATTTCAAAAAAAGATTTGTGGAATGCAGTTCCTGAGACNAAAACATCTTTTTGGGAGTATTTAAAGTTAGATTTATTATCTTTAGTAAAATTAAATTGAAATTGACCTTGTATCCCTCTTTCTTTTTTTAGAGCAAGGGCTGGCACATAAACATCCGCATTTGTAAGNTCAACATTACTTTGAAATNAAATATTATCTTTGTTTCCAACAGGCAAAAAAGTNAGTTTCAGCGGACCAAGTATATTTAAAGTTGAAAGATTTGGAAAAAACGTCTGAGAATTGAGGTTATCAAAAAAAATAANAAGATTGTTAGCTTTAGATCCACTCGAGGCATTGAAGAGCCAATTATTGATGGAACCACTGATTTTTTTGTTGTTACCTGCCAAAGTCCCTTCAAANAAAATNGTATTNCCTGCACCCTTCACATTGAGTATGCCTAAGTTAATGGAATTTCTATTGCNTAGCGGAATCAATAAATTNTTCACCTTAAGTTCAAATATATTTTCTTCAGGAGTGAAAAAGTTTTCGATATTGTCAANAGCGATTGCTTTTGACAATNTAATTTCGACTTCTTTTTCTTCTTGAGAGCGAANTAAAGAATTAATCCATGTTAAATCATATTTTGCCTTTGGCGCCAGAGGAATAAGATCACTAATAGTGGATTTAAAAGATAAGGTNATCTCCTTAACATAATCGGTGTCGCCAGTTGAGCTAAATTCTAATTTAATATCTCTATAAATATTTTTTGAAAGTTCTATCTTAGTNACTGAATTAATAGCGGCATAACCTTGCTTTAGATTTCCTTTAAAATCAATACTTTCAAATTCTANCAATGGCTTATTATTTTGGAAATAAACAAGGTTGTTTATTTTTCCTTCAAATAAATTCAACTCGACATTTTTATNGCCAAACTTGACACTAATTTGAGCATCTGCATCAGACAAGCTTATTCCTTCATCTTCTCCTCTAGAATACATATCTAATGAAAACCCAAGTTTATTGAGACTGATTTTTCGTAANGCNTCTACTTTAACAAAAAAGTCCAAAGACGCTTGTTTATTGTCTAATTCATTTATAGGTTCTAGTATCTCTAAGCTTGCTTTTAAATGAGACGGATTTTCTCCTAAAATGTTTATTTTTGATATAGTTTCTTNTCCAAAAGGGAAAATACCAAAAACTTTAAACTTGTTAGGAAAAACAGATGAGTTTTCAAAAGGCATTAGAACCTTTGTTACGTTTGTTTCAAATGAACGATCAACGAAATTAAATTTAAAATTAGAAGCTTCTATAGCATNTTCTCCNAGTATCAGTCCTATCTCTTCAAACAATATAGTTTGGTCTTTAAATGTCTTTGGAAACTTGGCTCTCGAGTTAAATTTAAANNGGTTAAATAAGTCTGATATTTCTAAATTTATTGTAGTNGAGTTCAAATCATAATTACCAACNAGCATAATTTCGTTTATCTTTTCNTCNCTTAATNNTTTAAATGGAACAAGCTTATTTAGAAAAAAACTGACTATTCTTGGAATGTTTTNTGAGTCAAAAAGCTNANTATAATTTAAGNCTTGAGACTTAATATTNTAAGTTAAAACATTTTCTTCGTTNAGAGATAGATAAACNGTTGCAGAAAAAGCTGNCCNTTCGCCTATTGGCCTAAAGCTCATACTAGACTCTGTAGTAATTAATTNTTCATTTTTAACAANAGAAATATTATTGAAAGAATATATTTGGTTTTGAAATTTTATAGTGCCCTCNTCAATGTAAATTGACTTTGAAGTTATATTGNTGAGACTACTATCCATAGACTGAGTGAANATCTTCAAATCTAACTCACNTATCTTATCTAGGTTTATTATANCGTTATCTGGNGGGCTATATGACGCACTCTTAATAAACATTTCATCGATAAAAGTTAATCCAAGCCAATATTTCATAAAATCAACTTTTAAACTGATTTCATACCCAACTGCGCTGTTAAANTNTAAAAGTCTAGCTTTCTCTATAATTATAGTACCACTGCTAAAATTATTAAATTTAATAGAGATAATTCCTTCCGAAGATATTTTGTTATCTTCTAAAACCTCTGTAACTCTATTTTGAAAATACTTGGAACTAGCTAGTTTTTCGAGAGTTAGATCTGATAGAAAAAATGAAGAAAGTANAATAATTGAAAGTGTTAGTGTTAAACCTAAAGAAACCAAAAAAGAAACACTATTCTTCGTATTTGAAAAAAAAAATTTCAAAAATTTAGGCTCTTTTTTATTATCTTTTTTCACTATTATTCTTGATTAATTNATATNNNACTCCAATATAAACNACATNANTANGCTAACCTATANAAAAGTNAGGANATTTGTATTATGANTGANATAGANTTNAANGANAGNNTACCAATTTTTAGCTTGGAAGCAACTATTATCAACANATGCAATGATACTGATTTCAAAGGGCAATGGACTGCTCTATATATATATCCAAAAGATAACACTTCTGGTTGCACTAGGGAAACNAAAGAATTTAATGANAGNTACTCNGATTTTAAATCTTTAGGGGTAAGAATTTTTGGTTTATCTAAAGATTCAATGAAGAGTCATATTTCGTTTTCTGAAAAACTTAGTTTGCAATTTCCATTGATATCTGATCCCCAGACACAACTCATTCAAAACCTTAATGCATGGAAAGAGAAATCAATGTANGGCAAAAAGTATATGGGTGCAGAAAGGTCAACGTTTTTAATTGACAGAGACTTAATTATAAAACGGATTTGGCGAAAAGTTAAAGTTGATGGTCATGTTGATGANGTTTTTAATGCATGCNAGGAGCTNGCTATGCCCAGTTAATTACAATGCNCAAACTAACTCAATAAAAATGTTTTAATTTAATATAAAATTCAAAAAGTTTTTNTAATTTAATATCACCTAAGGCCTAAAAATGATTTGTGTCGCATAGAAAGATAGTTTAAATTCAGTAAGCGATCATTTAGAAAGTTTTAATTATTTTTGAACAATAAATGACCTAAAAGAAAGACTGGATTTTTATAATTAACTTCAGTGTTACAGGGATAATTAGGCACTTATGAATTGATACTAAAAGTTGTAAAGAATTCGACTTATGAGGAAATTTTATAGAAACTTAAAAAAACAATCAAAGGCATAGGCAGAAAAATGTTTAGCAAATCAAAGAAAACTGAAACCAAAGGTATGGTGGTGGCTCCT
>NZSE01000046.1 GCA_002703515.1 Paracoccaceae bacterium
TAGCAGGCCCCTTTTCAAATTTCATCTTTTCTATATTGATATTTTCATTGATCCTACTGCTTCAAGGTGTTTCTGTGAGCGACCCCGTTATTGGTAAAATTAATAAGTTTTACGAAGCAAAATTCGATATACAAGTTAATGATAAGGTCCTTGAGATTGATGGGCAAAAAGTGGGTTCATTTTCTGAAATTTTTTCTTTAATAAATAAATCTGGTGTAGAGACATCAACGTTCACTATAAAGAGGGGTGGTTTGGTTAAGGAAATTGAGCTCCCTTATCTTCTTCAACCGATTATAGAGGCAATAGAACCTCTCTCTGCTGCGTCACTTGCTGGNTTACGNNTNGGAGATGTTTTTTTGACGGTTGAAGGAGAAAAACTTCTCAACTTCAACGATTTNANGGAAAAANTNACNCAGTCTCAAGGAAANATTTTAAGAATAACCGTTTTTCGGGACGGTAAGATTCTTCAGAAATCTATACAACCAGTATTGAGNCCCGTTGAGANCCAGAACGGCAATTTTGAGTCGATCTATAGAATAGGTATCGCTGGCGGCCCAATATTCTATCCCCCCAAAGAAACACCAAGCATTTGGAATGCCTTGATCTTTGGAGTAGATGCCACTACAGGAGTGATAANAGCATCTTTCAAGGGAATACAGGGTATAATTAAAGGGCAGNTTGACCCCAAGCATCTTTCTGGACCGATAGGGATTGCTCATGCAGTTTCAGACTCAATTAAATCAGGACTTTTAACTTTTTTGTCTTTGTTAGCAATAATTTCAACAGGTATTGGGTTTGTTAATTTGCTTCCTATTCCAATTTTAGATGGTGGTCACATACTAATGCTGTTGTATGAATATATTTTACGAAGAAAACCGACTGAAGCAGTTATAAGATTTTCTATGATATTTGGTTTAGTTTTGTTATTATCNCTACTGACGTTNACAACATTTAATGATCTTTCAAGATTAGTGTTATTTTTAAAATTTTAAGGAGATATANGTGAAACAAACTATAACTCAGTTAATTATTTTTCTCTTTTGTTTTGCAATATTTCTTTCAAAGCCCTTATATTCGCAGTTCAGGTTCTCTCAAATTACAGTGCAGGGAAACTCTAATACTGATGTTGAAACTATTAAATCTATATCTGGGTTGAAACGAAACATTTCTTTGTCGGCAAGCGATCTTAACTCGGCGTTAAAGAACCTATATAGTAGTAACCTCTTTGAAACCGTTCAGGTCATCCCAAAAGGCCAAACGATCATCATCAAGGTAAAAGAAAACAAGAGAATACGCCGCCTCGTTTTNGAAGGAAATAAAAAAATAGAAGAAAAAGAATTGCTACCCTTAATCAAGTCAAAAGAAAGACAAGCATTCAGCAGGGCGCAGGTCGTTAAAGACAGCAGAATTATTTCAGACTTTTATCGTTTTAAGTCAAGATACTCCGCAAGAGTAGAACCAAAAATAATTGAAAGAGATAATGGATTTGTTGACTTAGTTTTTGAAATTGATGAAGGAAGTATTTTACAAATTTCCCAAATAGATTTTGTTGGTAACAAGAGTTTTTCTGATAGACAGCTAAGAGATGTGATAAAGTCTAAAAGAGCAGGCGTATTCTCATCATTTTTTACAAGTGATAATTATTCTGAGGATAGTCAAGAGGCCGATAAATATCTTTTGAAAAAATTCTATAACGACCAAGGGTTTCCCGATGCAAAAGTCATAGCTTCCTTAGGTGGGTTCAAAGATGGTGGTGATTCGGCGTTTTTGACCTACTCTATTTACGAGGGGCCATATTTTGATTTTGGTGAAGTTTCCATTAGGTCTATGGTAAAAGGCATATCTCCATCAATTTATGAAAAATCAGTGGTTGCTTCAAAAGGGGATAAATTTAATTCATCACAAATTAAAGAGACTTTAGATAACATAAAGACAGTCTCTGTTAGTAATGGTTTTCCATTTTTAATCGGCAAGGTGGATCAAGTTAGGGACTTCAAAAAGAGAGAAATAGGGCTGGTTTTTAAGGTTATTGAAGGCCCAAAACTATTTGTTGAGCAGATAGAGATTAGTGGTAATACACACACTCGTGATAATGTGATCAGACGTGAATTTAAAGTGGAGGAAGGAGATGCCTTTGATCCATCCATGCTCAAACGATCTGAAGAGAAGCTTCAGTCTCTAGGTTACTTTGAAAGCGTTAAGGTGAATGTAAGGCAAGGCTCAAGCCCTCAGAATGCAATAGTTGACATTGATGTAAAGGAGGCTCCCACCGGATCACTTTCACTAGGTTTAGGCTACTCAACTGATACAGATGTTTCTGCTCAGTTTTCATTTAGTGAGTCAAATTTTAGAGGTGCTGGTCAAGGTATTAGGTTTAGCGTATCTGGATCAAAAGACAGTTCTTCTGTTGGTTTGGGTTTTAAAGAAAGAGGGTTTCTTGGAAGAGATGTTTTATTGTCAATGGATATTGATTATACGAATTCTAAGCCACGCACTACCGGATATACAGCAAATCTATTAGCTTTAAAACCTTCGGTTGGATTTAATATTTCGTCAAATACAAGAGTTAATCTTACTTATAAATTTGAAAATATAGATGTTACTGCAGTGGGGTCATCAGAAGTCTTAAAACAGGATATTGGTCAATCTACAAGATCATTAATAGATTTTTCTCTTAGGCATGACAAGCGAGACTCTATTATAAAACCAACGAAAGGATATATAATAAATTTTGGGTCTGAAATTGCTGGTTTAGGTGGAGATGATCAGTTTTTAAAGTCCAAAGCAAGTGGCAAAATATACCAAGGAGTATTTGACAATAGTATTATTTTTTCAACCGAACTGGAAGGTGGTATTTTATCCATGGGAAAAGGTTATTCTAAGGTAGTCGATAGATTCCTTCTAGGTGGTCGTTCATTTCGAGGCTTTAAATACAATGGAATAGGGCCTAGGGAGTTAAATAATGGGTCATACACTATTCCCCTAGGAGGAGAAAAATATGCAATAGCAAGATTAGCAGCTTCATTTCCACTGGGTTTACCCAGAGAGCTAGGGCTTTATGGCAGCTTATTTGCTGAAGCGGGTACTTTATGGGATTTAAAAACTGATCCAAATATATCTGGGCTTTCAGATAAGGTCGCACTTACAGACAGAANTATTAGAACTTCTATAGGATTTGCAATGAATTGGGAAACTCCCATTGGGCCTCTTCAATTTAACTGGTCTCGCCCACAAAAATATTTAGAAGCTGATGACCTTGAATATTTCAGTTTAAATTTAGCAACAAGATTTTGACTTTTTTTTATAAGAATAAAATTGGACTCTCTGTATACGTCTTTATCTTACCTTTATTATTTTGTTCCCCTCTTTTTTCACAACAAAAAGATATTGTAACCTCAGTACTAATAATTAATAGCATAATTGTTTTTGAGAAATCGAAGTTGGGTAATGATATTTTAATTGCCTTTCAACAGGCTGACTTTGAATTAAAAAAGGAGGCTGATCTTAACGTAAAAAAATTCGAGGAAGAGGAATTAGAACTTACACAAAAAAGAGAGATCTTAACTAAAAAAGAGTTCAATGAATTAGCTGATAATTTCGATAAAAGAGTTCAAAAGACTCGAAATCTCTATGATCTAAAAGACAGCCAATTGAGAAGCAACTTAGAATCATGGAAAAAAAAATTTATTGAGTTATCTGGTAGAGTTATTCAACCTATAATGTTACAATACGATGCTTTTATTGTTTTAGACTCATCTCAAATTGATTTATTTTTTGATAATAGGATCGATATAACTGATCAAGTAATATTTGAATTAGATAATCTTTATGAGAGTGATCCAAAATACCTAGATCTTATTATAGGCAAATGATTAGGAGAATTTTATGAGCATGGAGTCCTGCAATGTTGAAGAAATCAAGAAATTAATACCTCATAGATATCCATTTTTACTAATAGACAAGGTAATCGATATTCTGAAAAATGAGTCAGCTATAGGAATAAAAAATGTTACTGTAAATGAGCCTTATTTTACCGGACACTTTCCTACTTTGTCTGTTGTTCCTGGAGTATTACAAATAGAATCTTTGGCTCAAACAGCAGCGGTCTTGGTAGCAAAAAGTCTTGACATTTCAGACCCATCTGCATTGGTACTGCTTACTACAATAGATAATGCCAAATTTAGAAAGCCTGTTGCTCCTGGTGATGTTATGNCACTATCAGTGTCTGTTCAAAAAATCAGAAATAAGTTATGGAAATTCAAGGGTGAAGTTATAGTAGANACTCAAAGAGTATCCGAGTGTGAGTTCTCTGCAATGATGAGGATTTAATTTGAATTTCTTGAAATATCATTTTCAANTGTTTTTATNTAGTTACAATTTTTTTTGCTTTTTAGGTAATAGGATANGAAAATTATGATNACTACNCAATCTTCAACTATTCATCCAACAGCAATTGTTGAAGATGGAGCAAAAATAGGTAATTCATGTAAAATTGGGCCTTATTGTTGTATCGGATCAGAAGTTACTTTAGATGATAATGTTACTTTAGATAGCCATGTTGTGATATCTGGAAAAACATTCATNGGAAAAGGAACNAAGATCTGGCCTTTTGCTTCTGTAGGAAGTAATCCACAGGACCTGAAATATTCTGGAGAAAAAACCACACTAACAATAGGTGAAAATAATTTGATAAGGGAGTGTGTAAGTATAAGCATNGGTACCGCNGGTGGTGGGGGAAACACTAGTGTCGGAAACAATTGTCTTTTTATGTTAGGTAGCCATGTTGGTCATGACTGCAAATTAGGTAACAATATTGTGGTTGCAAATAATTCTGCAATAGCTGGTCATGTAGTAATTGAAGATAATGTAAATATTGGGGGATTGGTGGGTATTCACCAGTTTTGTAGAATAGGAGAAGGTTCAATGATTGGGGCTCACGCTATGGTTTCCAAGGATGTAATACCTTTTTCAATGATTGTGGGCATGCGACCCGTTTTATCTGGAGTAAACTTAGTGGGTTTAAAAAGAAGAGGTTGTAAGAAAGAAAATATAAAAATACTCATTCAGATATTTTCGAAAATCTTTGATAGGAAAGGGAGTCAGAATTTTCAGGAACGAGTGGAGGCAATTAGTAATGGTGCTTCCCATGAAATCTCTGAAGTTAAAAAAGTATTAGAGTTTATGAAGCAAGAAAGCACAAGATCGTTTGTTGCCCCAAAAAGCTAACAATAATATGGTCGTTAAAAAAAAAAAAATCGGGTTAATCGTAGGCAGTGGTGAACTAGCTAATTACTGTATGGAGCAATTAATTCTACTAGGCTATGAGTTAATAGTGGTTCGTTTGCCGTGTAGCAAAATAAAAATAATAAAAAATATAGATTATATTGATGCAAAATATGAGGAAATAGACAAAACTTTCGATGTACTAAAAGAAAAAAATGTACATGACATAGCGTTAATAGGGTATGTAGAAAGGCCTGAAATAAACATTGCAAAAGTATCCTTAGGTTCACAAAAAATTTTAATGAATGTTTTTTCAATGCTTACAAAAGGAGACGGAGAAATTTTTGTAGCTGTAAGGAACATGCTTATTGAACAAAATTTTAAATTAGTAAAAGTTCAAGACTTTTTGCCTGAACTTACATTGTCGTCCGGTAGTTATGGAACTAATCCAATAGATAAACAANTTCTTGATGAAATAGAAGGAGGTTTAAAACTTTTTCTTAAATACGCAAAGCTCGATATCGGTCAATCTTTGATCCTTCAGGGTGGCCATTGTTTAGGAATAGAAACAATTACTGGAACCGATGAAATGATAAAGGCACTCATTAATTATAAAAAGAAGAATGCTAAACAATCTCAAAAAAATTATTCTGAGGGAATATTAATAAAAGGATCAAAGCCAGATCAGATTTTACACATCGATACTCCTGTTATTGGGCCTAATACAATAAAACTAGCAAAAAAGGCACAATTGAAAGGGTTAGTGATTGAAAGCCACAAGGTCATACTCCTAAACAAGGACTTACTTTTAGATATGCTTAGAGGTTATAATATGTTTCTTGTTGCCACTAGATTTTTAAATTAAGATTTTTAATGTTAAAAATTTTTATAAGTGTTGGAGAACATTCTGGCGACTTGCTAGGAGCACGCTTAATGAAGTCTTTGAAAGATGAGTTGGATGCTGGCCATAATATAGATTTTCAGGGGGTAGGGGGGCCTCTGATGGAGCGTGAAGGTTTCAAGAGTATATTTAACTTTTCGTTACTCTCTATTATGGGAATAAAAGATATTTTAATTAATTTCTTTCCAATTTTAAAAATTTTGAGACAAGCTTGCAATTATAACCTTGCATGGAAGCCTGATATTATAATCACTATAGACGCTCCAGAATTTAACTTACGTCTTGCTTCTATGATAAAAAATAAATGGAAAAATGCAAAAATTGTTCATTACGTTGTGCCCTCTGTTTGGGCTTGGCGTCAAGGCAGAACAAAAATTTTAAAGAAAGATTTTGATCACATTCTGTCAATACTACCCTTTGAAAACGAATTTTTAAAAAGTTTTGGTATTAAATGCGATTTTGTTGGGCATCCGATATCTACAAATGTTTTGCCAAAAACAAGAGACGTTATTTCATTTAAAAGAGAATTGAGTATCAAAGAGTCAACCAAAATAGTTACCCTGCTACCTGGGTCTAGGATCAGTGAGTTAAAAAGAATGCTTCCGGTTTTTATAGAGACCGCTAAGTTATTAGCTAAAAAATTTCCAGATATCATTTTTATATGTCCAACTCCAAAATTAGTCTCCAAGCAATTTAAAAAGTTAGTGTCTGGAAAAAATATTGCAATTAAACATATAGATGCTGAAAAAATTTCAAGTGAACAATTTGAGAAAACCAAAAACTCTCTTTACGCCTGTTCTGATTTAGCACTAGCAACCTCAGGCACTGTGGTTCTAGAACTCGCAAAAGCCAGTGTCCCAATGATTGTAGGATATCGTGCTGGATTTCTTACTCAATTTATTTATAGACTTTTTGTGAAAGTTTCATCAGCAAATTTGGTAAATCTTATTACAAAAAGTGACAACATTCCGGAGTTTCTTTTTTTTCGATGTAATTCAAAGAACTTTTATGATGAAGCAATTAAGATACTTGAGAAAAAACGATATTCAGAAGCGCAGTTAATTTCGTCTAAGGAAGCAATTAGAGAATTAGGATATGGCTCAAAAGATCCATCAATACGGGCTGCAAAATCAATTAAAACTTATTTTAAATTAGATTAGCTATATTTTACCGCTTATCAAAGGCCTTATAACTTCGACGAGTTGAACCAGTAAAAAGTTGTCTCGGTCGCCCAATTTTTATATTTGGGTCTGAAATCATTTCCTGCCATTGAGCAAGCCAGCCTACNGTTCGTGCAAGAGCAAATATTGGAGTAAACATNGATGTTGGAAACTCCATNGCTTCTAAAATTATTCCAGAATAAAAATCAACATTTGGGTATAGTTTTTTTTCAATAAAATATTCATCTTCTAAAGCAATTTTTTCAAGCTCTTTTGCAACTTGAAGAGTTGGATTATCTTTCACACCCATCAATTCAAGCACTTCGTCTGCACTTTGTTTCATAACCCGTGACCTTGGATCAAAGTTTTTATAGACCCTGTGCCCAAATCCCATTAGGCGAAATGGATCATTTTTATCCTTAGCTTTCATAATATATTCAGGTATACGATTGGGAGATCCAATTTCCTTTAACATATTTAATGCTGCTTCATTGGCTCCACCATGAGCAGGACCCCAAAGACATGCAATGCCTGCGGCTATGCATGCGAATGGATTAGCTCCAGAAGAAGCTGCTAACCTAACAGTAGAAGTCGAGGCGTTTTGTTCATGGTCAGCATGTAGAATAAATATTCTATCCATAGCTTTACTTAAAATTGGATCACTCACATATTCTTCAGCAGGTACAGAGAAGCACATCTGCAAAAAATTAGGGGCGTATTGCAGATTATTCTTGGGGTAAGCAAAAGGTTGCCCTATAGAGTATTTATACGCCCACGCTACTATAGTAGGGAGTTTGGCGATCATTCTGATTGTCGCCACCTCTCGTTGCCATGGATCGTTTATATCTGTACTGTCATGATAAAATGCAGACATAGCTGCTTGCACTCCACAAACGATTGCCATAGGATGAGCGTCTCTTCTGAACCCTCTAAAGAAATTNAACATTTGTTCGTGTAACATCGTNTGGCGNGTTACCCTGCTGCAAAAGTCATCATGCTGTGATTGTGTTGGTAATTCACCACGCAATAGTAGGTATGCAACTTCCAAAAAATTNGATTTCTCTGCAAGCTCCTCTATGGGATATCCTCTATATAGTAATTCTCCCTTATCTCCATCTATAAATGTTATNTTGCTGTCACACGATGCTGTTGATGTAAAGCCTGGGTCATATGTAAAAAGCCCAGTTTCTTTATATAAGTTTCTTATGTCTAAAACATCTGGTCCCAGTGTTCCTTTGCTAACTGGTACCTTAATACTTTTTTCATTTATCTTTAACTCAGCAAACTTTTGTGATTTATCTAACAATATTTTCCAGTCCCCTGTTATTAGATCCTAATTATAGTTTATAATAATTATTAATCAATTTTTGATTGAATCAACATTAATATTTAATCTGTGAAGTGTCTTTTTCTTCCCTAATATTTCCATTATGTGAGCTATACTAGGAGATGAAGTTGATCCAGTTATAGCTATTCTTAGAGGCACGCCAATATCACGATATTTAAAGTTGTTCTCTCGACAATAATCGCTAATAAAATTATTTAAATTTTCATGATCCCATGTTAAGTTTGCTGACTTTATTGCGG
>NZSE01000047.1 GCA_002703515.1 Paracoccaceae bacterium
CAAATTTCCAAGGATGGAGTTCTATATGCCATGCATGATTATAATTTAAAAAGGGTTGTTGGAATTAATATTAATATTGACCAACTTAACTCAGAAGATTTAGATCAAATATTAATAAATGGGAAACATAGAATTCCTAGGNTTGNTTNATTACTACNAAAATTTNANGACGTAACCTTTAACCTCGATGCTAAAAACATAAANGCTGCTAANGCNCTGGTAAATCTTCTTAATAGTAATAAATNATTTTANANCCTTTGTTTGGGTTCCTTCAGCCATAATACTATNAATTATATGAGAAAGTTTTTAAAAAGAGATATCCCTTTCTCGTTTAGTCAAAGAGAGGTGTTCTGGCTTATCTTGGGCATAAAATTCAACAATGAAGCTAAATACGATGCTAGTTATCTTCAGATTCCAAAGAGCTATNTAGGCTATAAACTTGTATCTAAAAAATTATTANACTACTGCAAAAAAAATGGAATAAAGGTACATGTTTGGACAATTAATAAGAGGAACGATATGGAGAGTCTTATCGGGATGGGAGTGGATGGAATAATGACTGATTATTGTCGAACTCTCTTGGATTCGGCGAAGAAATGTAGATTTGTCGATAAGGAAATAGTTTTAGAACCTTTTTCAATTTCTTAAATGTATTCGCNCATATGAAAATAGTTAAATTGTTGCTCTCTTTCAANCCATAATAAAACTTACAGAAAAAAATATTTTGCAAACAAAAAATCCTTCAATAATCGCTCTNTCTACAGCCTCTGCTGTCTCTGTGACTGGTCTAGCTTTTATCAGCCCTNTAATTTTATTAATAAAAGATCATTANNACGTTAGTTCAAATGAAGTTCAGTTAACAATAACNATTTATCTTGTAGCTATCTGTATTTCTCANGTTTTTTGGGGGCCTTTGTCNGATTTAATCGGAAGACGTNTAGTGTTGATAATNGGAGCTTCTCTTTTTTCATTAGGTGGNATTTTAGCATCTTTAAATTTAGCTTTTGAGGNTTTTATATTTTTCAGANTTTTGCAGGGAATTGGTGCAGCGGCTTGTCTTTCAATGCCAAGAGTAATGTTGACTGAAAGCTATGGAGTAAAAAAAGCAGCAGCTAAAATGTCGACCTTATTAGCTTNTATGGCTATTTTCCCTATTCTCAGTGCTGCTTTTGGTGGCTTGATTGGTGAGAATTACGGATGGCAANTAAACTTTTTAACCCTATTTATCTTTGGTTCTCTTGTTT
Organism: Paracoccaceae bacterium; assembly: GCA_002703515.1. Classification (GTDB taxonomy): domain Bacteria; phylum Pseudomonadota; class Alphaproteobacteria; order Rhodobacterales; family Rhodobacteraceae; genus CACIJG01. Next base: position 1,245 of record NZSE01000047.1, read on the forward strand.
TTTTACTAAATTTCATCCATTCGCCTGAAACAATTAGAGATAAAAAAAAGNGCCTTACTTTGAGGGCAACATTTATAGATTTTAGATACTTATTTAAACAAANTTCTTTTCTTTATTTTGCAGGTGTTTCCTCCATTCAAGCNGCTTTTTTCTTTTCAATGGCCGGTTTTATGCCTTATCAATTTGAGCGCTTGGGCGCGTCACCGACCGAGTTTGGGCTTTGGTTTTCTTTAACCAGCATAGGTTATATTATTGGAAATTTACTTAGCAACAAGTATTCAAACCGGTTAGGCCTNGAGCAGTTTTCTCTTATAGGATGTTCTTGGTGTTTATTATCTATTATTTTNATGTTTTTNTCTGAAATACCGGTAATTAGCTACCCACTAACACTTGCTTCNGCNTGNTTTTTGTTTGGATTAGGGAATGGGCTTATTTTAGCAAATGTGTTAGTTCTAGCACTTTCATCTGTCGAACAAAAACGTGTAGCCTCTGCAAGTGGAATTTTAGGTGCTATGCAGATGTTTTGCGGTGCAATTTTAGGAAGTTTGATAGTGCTTCTNGGAGGAGATAAGAAATTTTGGCTCGCATTAACGATTGTTTTAATTCTTAGTATGGTTTCTATACTATGTTGCTANCGTGGAGGGCTCTGGTCAAAAACCATGAAACCTTAAAATTAATTCATTTGTGAAGCAAATGGNCAAGAGATNTATATANATTNTTANAGGAATAGGCGATGACTAANTTGANTTTAAATGATGAAAAACTTAAAGNGTGGATGGATAGNTATGTTAAGAAAAATAGGTTTAATGGGTGTTCTTTAAGTATAGCAGATATAGATGGTAATACGCTTCTAGATATTGCTAGCGGCCATGCAGACAAAGAAAAAACAAAGGAATTTAATTCTCTATCCATCGTAAGAATATTCTCCATGACAAAGGCTNTTGTCTCTGCCTGTCTACTTCAATTGCTATCTGACAAAAAAATTAATCTCCAAGATACATTAGATCATTATTTTGATAACTACTCCNATTGCTATGCTCTTATTGAAAATGCGAAAAATGTNANTGAAATNGAAAAGATAAAGGCACCCTCTATTTATCAATTACTTAATCANACGTCTGGATTATCATATTTTTTTAATGATGACTTAATNGGGAGGGAATATTTAAAGCAAAATCTNACGGCAACCCCTAGTAATAATAATATTTCAGTTTTTGCTGAGAAGGTGTCCAGTCTACCTCTAGCCTTCAAGCCCGGTACAAAATGGAATTATTCCGTAGGGATTGATATTGCTGGGCGTTTAATTGAGATAATTTCGGGAAAGCCTTTAGATATTTATATGAAAAAAAAATTGTTGGATCGGTTGGAAATGAAAGACACTCAATTTTTTTTGCCAGCGTCCAAAGTTGATCGCTTTACTGATTGTTTTTTTTATTCGGAAATGCATGAGAATTTCATCCCTCTGGTTGAGCAATATGAAAATTTTAATTATAAAAAAGATCAAGTGACAAATTTCTCTGGGGGATCAGGGCTTTTATCTACTGGTCATGACTATCTTAAATTTGCAAAGGTTTTGCTTAATGATGGGATTTTCAAAAATAAAAGGATCTTTGAAGAAGATGTTATGGACAAAATTAGGAGAAACTCATTAGTCAGGGATATAGCTTCAATTGGAGTAGACACATTCGCTCAGATGCCGACATTAGGTATGGGGCATAGCCTTGCAGGTAGTGTTATTACTAACCCAAACCCAGACTTTATCAGCAATATTGGTGATTTTGGTTGGGGTGGAATGGCAAGTAATTATTTTTGGATTGATTTTGAAAAAAGGTANACGGCTGTTTTTATGACTCAATTGTTGCCGTCTGCTTCTTACCCAAATAGAAAAGAACTTAAAAAATTAGTTAATCANTCCTTGCAGTGAAAGCATATCGATTTTGCATANATGCATNTTGTGATTGTAGCGATCAAGNTGTANNNCTTTGNNNGTTGCNNTNTNCATGCAACNTTCCTCCCTTNACTGGGCCGTATTTACTGCGGCCTTTTTTTTTCGTTTAATAACTCCATTTGTGATTTATTATAAAAATGATGAAGGTTTTAAATGATAAGATTCGCNCTTAAATTGATTGGAGCATCNTTTCTGGTGCTTTGGTGGCTTGTATCTGGGTTTTTTAAAAAAATACTGGAAGTTTTAAGTTTGATCATAAGGATTAAGAAAATATTTGTGGGTCAAAAAGAAGACTCTAAAGGGGGAGATAGATGATGAAAGATGTAAATTTTAAGCAGTCTNAAGATANTTTGTTTCTGGAAGAAGAACACATTATTTTAAAGGATCAGATAAAAAAATTTGTCGAAACTGAAGTAAAACCTGAGGGACCAAAATGGGAAGCAGATGGATTTATACCAAGAGAGGTGTTTAAAAAAATGGGTGCTCTTGGGTTTTTAGGCATTACCTACCCAGCAGAATTTGGTGGATCTGAAATGGATGTTCGAGGTAGCGTGATTTTTGCAGAAGAACTAGGCAAATCTACATTTTCTGGTTTTGCAATTGCGTCCTTAGTGCATACTGATATGGCTTCTGTTCATTTATTAAACGCAGGGAATAGAGAACAGAAAGAAATGTACCTTTCTGATATAGTTGCAGGAAATAAAATATCGTGCGTTGCGGTAACAGAACCACATGCTGGATCTGATGTAAAAAACATTAAAACGAAAGCTCAAAAAGTCGGAAATAAATATCTTATTAATGGATCAAAAATTTTTATCACTAATGGTGTCCATGCTGATATCTATTTTGTTGCAGCTAAAACCAGTGATGGATCTCAGCAATCAGGCAACATAACAATGTTTATTGTAAAAAAGGACAACCCCGGGCTGATTGTTAATAAGCAGTTAGATAAGCACGGCTGGAGGTGTTCGGACACTGCAGAGCTTTTTTTCCAAGACTGTGAAGTTGAAGAAGCTGACGTACTGGGAACCCTACATAAAGGCTTTTACGCGATTATGCAAAACTTTCAAAATGAGAGATTGGTTATGGGTTCCATGGCAATGGGCGAGGCTCAAGCTGCTATTGATACCACTGTAGATTATGTTAAACAGAGAGACGCTTTTGGTGGAAAATTATGGGAAAAACAGACTGTAAGACATAAGCTTGCAGAAGCACAAGCAAAGGTGACCGCAGCGCGTTACATGGTCTATGGTGTTGCCAATAAAGTAAGGCTTGGAATTGACGTGATAAAAGAAGTGTCAATGATTAAAGTCCTTTGTGGAGAGCTTGTTAATGAAGTTATGTATACATGTCTTCAATTACACGGCGGCACTGGATACATGACAGGAACAGAGATAGAAAGGCTCACAAGAGATGCTAGAGCTCAGTCAATAGGCGGCGGTGCTACAGAGGTTATGTTAGAAGAAGTCGCCAAGCGAATGTAGTAAAAGCGATTGAAGGACTATTTGAAGAATTTATCTTTTAGGCTTGCGTAAGCTAAGCTAAAAATGTCATGATCGTTGTAGGATGTAGCCCTTGCCATTGCGTTTGAGTGATTATTTACACTTTCTTTGGTAAGCATAAATGGTAAACGTGGCATCTCCGCCGCTTTTTCTGCTAATTTGATAGTCTCTAATTTTAGTTTGTCAGGGCTATAATAACCATCTACTAATCCCCAGGCTTTGGCATTTTGTGCACTTATTTTTTCTGCTAACAGCAAAAGTCTTTTTGTTTTTGCGGGGCCCAATAAAGCATTTATTCTGGGTACTGAACCCCAGCTCATATTTAAACCTCTTTCAACCTCTGGCACATAAAATTTTGCCGCCGTTTCAGCAAGCCTCAAGTCACACGAGGTAGCTAATGCAACTCCGCCTCCTACACACCATCCCTTTATTTCGCAAATAGTGAGACATTTGAGTTTTTCCCATGTGTCACACATAATCTTTCCAAGTTGGAAGTAATCTCTATTCTCTTCAAAACCTAGCTTTTCAAGTTTTAGGAATTCTTTATCCTTTAAATCAAAGCCAAAAGAAAAATTTTGGTGTCCTCCAGATAAAATTATAGCCATCAATTTTTTGTTATGATTTAGTTCATCAGCAATATCCGTTAGTTGCCTTATAATATCCAATGACAAAAGGTTTGAACGCTTCCCAGTATCAAATGAAACATAGGCTATTTCATTTTTTATGAATTCAACATTAATCATACTTATAATAATAAACATTATTTTGCAGAAATAAATTACTTCATTCACATTACCCTGCAGGCCTATTCTGAAATGACGTTTTGAGAAGCAAGTCACATAATTATAAATTATCGATGGCTTTCTAATTCTGTTGGTGTATCCTTTAACAAAAATGAGGGCTACTTATGGATGTTATATTTCACGGTGTGCGAGGATCAACTCCAACAGCTGACCATAATTTTCTAAAGTATGGTGGAAGTACAACATGTACCGAAATACTACATGACCAATTTCAAATTATTTTTGACGCCGGTACTGGCTTTCAAGATGTAGCAATACTTAAGGATCGTCCTACATACTTAATTTTTTCGCATTTCCATTATGATCATATACAAGGATTACCATTCAATCATCAAATCTTTGACCCCTCTAATAAAGTTACAATTTCTTCTGGCTTGGTAAAAGCTGATGAATTGAGAGAGGTGTTCGTCAGAGCTTTTCAACCGATGTATTTCCCAATTCCGCTGGTAGATACTTTAAAAAATTTAAAGTTTGTAGAATTTGATTTGATTGTAACCGATCTTTCTGATCTCTGTTCTTTGAGCACCATAAAGCTAAACCATCCAGGGGGAGCTGCTGGATATATAGTTAAAAAAGATGATAAAAAAGTTTGTGTATTTCTTGATCATGAATATGGATTGGAACCAGTAATTGACAATGAGCTTGTTAATAATGCTAAAGACAGCGATCTTATAGTATGGGATGGTATGTTTTTAGATGAGGAACTTCCGCCCAAAAAAGGCTGGGGACATTCAAGTATTGAGCAGGGAATTGCTTTCTCAGAAAAGACNTCGTGTAAAAGCTTAGCTATAGCTCATCATGCGCCCAGTAGAAATGATGAACAACTCAACGAGCACTCTAATAATTTAACAAGTGACAAGGTTTTCTTTGCATATCAGGGTTTATCCCATTCAGTGTGAGTTGATAATAAAATGAAAAAGTTAGATTTTAAGTCTGGTCAGTATATTTTTAANGCAGGAGATAAAGGTAAAGAAATATTTTTGCTTATGTCGGGAGATGTTGGTATTTTCTTGCCAACAAANGATACNAAGGATCCAAATTTTAAAGTTGGAGAGAATGAAGTTTTTGGAGAAATGGGGGTAATTGAACATAAGCCTAGGATGGCTAGTGCACGTTGNATGTCCGATNCCACTGTAATTGCTTTATCAGAAAGCGAATTTGAAGCAAGAGTAGAAAAAGCAGATCCATTCATNAGAGCTTTANTAAGAATACTCTCTCAAACAGTTAGAAATTTGCAGGATAAAAAATGATTTTAAANGGTATTGTTAAAGCGGTACTNCTCACCATTTTAATTCCAATTTTATTCACTGGCTGTAAGTCAAATGTAGACAAATACACCCTTTCTTCCTGNAAAGTAGTAGAAACAAATATTACGAAATGTAGCCAACTTATAGCAGATGATATTTCTAACAAAAGCACAAACACACTGTCTTCTGTTGATGNAGGGGATTTATAATTAATATTTAATGAATATTACAGAGAAATTAAATTTTAAGACAGAAGGATATCAAATTGTAAATATTACAAGGGAAATTCAGGAATTAGTTAATCGACATTCATTTGAAAAAGGGTTGGTTAACTTATCTATCCTTCACACGAGCGCATCTTTAACTATTCAAGAGAATGCTTCTAAAGAAGTTTTAAGTGACATTAGTGCTTTTTTAAATAATTTAGCACCAAANACTGCNNATTATCTTCATAATGTGGAAGGANCAGATGANATGCCTGCACATTTGAAAACCTTAGTGACAAATACAAACTTAACCTTGTCAGTGNTTTCAAATAAANTAGTGCTCGGAGTATGGCAAGGGATTTATCTATGTGAGTGGCGCACTCATNCTCATNATAGGTCGATCATTGTTCANTTGCTTGGTGAATAAGATTACAATAATAGCAAATATTAATAGTAAATACGCTAGAAAAAACTTGACAATACAGACAGACATAATAGGAATANNACANTATTTTTGAGAGTTAAGCATGTACGCAATAATTNNAACTGGCGGTAAACANTATAGGGTCCAAAAGGACGACGTGTTGGCGGTNGAAAAGCTATCTGCAANTGGAGGAGATAAAGTNCAATTTAATTCCGTACTTTTGACTGGTGGTAAAGATATAAAAGTTGGNGATCCGTTAATCAAAGGGGCTGGAGTNCAGGCAACTGTTATCGATCAAATAAAAGATAAGAAAGTTATTTCATTCGTCAAACGACGTAGAAAAAGCTCTTCAAAGAGTAAAAAAGGCCANCGACAGCAAATTACTCTNGTAAAAATAACAGATATATTGGAGNCAGGAGCTGATAAAACCAATGTTAAAGAGGCTACGTCNGGTAAAGGTCTAAAGATCGATTATACNGCNAAAGTAGATGTCAATAAAAAGGTAGAAAAAGTCGCTGACACAAAAAAAACTAAATCTCAACCTGTAGAAAAAACGCCTGTAAAAAAAGAGGCTAAGGCGCAAAAAGATCCAAAAG
>NZSE01000048.1 GCA_002703515.1 Paracoccaceae bacterium
TTTTCTTTAACTGCTGTAACCCCTTTTTGTATCTCCGCAGGTAAGTTGGGCATTATCCTCACAATCGACTCATCTTTGCCAATAATACTTTCGAGTCTGTTTATTCTGATCCCGGCAAGCATTGAAACAAAAGTAACTTTTTTTTTGGAAAGCGCTTTTAGCTTTAATTTAATTTCATCAAGAGACTGTGGCTTTACTCCTATAAAGCAATAATCAAATGAGATATCCTCTTTAGTATTTATATTCAGTCCATCTTTCTTTTTTTCAAGCAGCCAATTAGATGGTTTGGGATCGTCCACATAAATATTTTCGGGAGATACAGATTTTTTTAACCACGCGTCTAGGATTGCAGACGCCATCTTACCACAACCAATTATTTTAATTTGTTTATTTATTTTCTTTTCTGCAGTCATTTATATAAACTAAGCATGACCTGCTATTTTTCCAAAAGCTGCAGACATAGCATCTTTTGGCATTACTTCTCCCCAACAGCTCTTTTGAAAGGTCGGATAAAATTTTTCTGTTGTTTCAATAGAAGATTTAATCCAATCTCTAAGCTCTGTATTGGAAATAAGTAATTCATCGGAAAATAATATGTTTGTGCTGTAATTCATTAATTTCTCATCATTGTCATAAGTAAAGCTACCATCAACATCACTACTATTAACTAAATTGATAGTTTCATAGAGCTTTACTAGCTTTTTTCTTGGTGGCATCATTTTGAATGTACAAATAGTTTTAAAGAGGTTTCGTGATGCATTCCAGCTCGCGGTGACGGTATACTTTTTCCAACCTCCATCTATGCTGACGGTTATCTCATTATCGTAATCTCTTGAAAATTCCCAATTTTCTTCATGCGCTATTAGTTCCAAGGCATCTATTGGATGTGTTTCATCTAAAAATATAATTGATGTTGCTCGGCTCATGGGGTTACTGCTCCTCTTTTTTCTTTCAGTATACCCACAAAACTTAGAAATCTCTACTACAATTAGATATTCTAGTCTGTTTTACGCTATATCTTGTAAATATTAGTTTTTTATATTTTTCTTTACCTTCGTAGGTGATGGCTTACTTTTTTTCCTCAATTCTTCCACACTTAACTTAAGTGCTTCAAATTCTTCTCTTGTTACAAAATCTCTGTCAGCCAACCAGCCATCTAACCATGTCTTCAAAACGTTCTCTGCTTCATTTTTTGCTGAATGTGCTGCTCCAAATGCATCCGCCATAGCTTTAGAAAGATTATCAATAAATGGGTTTTTAAATTGCATCGATTCTCCTTTAATTTTCTCTATTTTAACGTTAAACAAAAATATAATTGGAAATTTATTTTTTTGGAGGAAAAAATATTTCAATATCCGAATATAAATGAGACCGCCTTTTCTATAAATTTACTAGGGTTGAATCTCAACGTTCAATGGTATGGTCTATCTTATATAGCAGGTATACTGTTAGCCTGGTTTTTTATGATAAAGCTAGTACAAAAAAAAGACCTTTGGATTGCCGGTAATAGCATTGTTGAAAGAAACGAAGTAGATGATCTAATCACTTATATGATATTGGGAATTATTTTAGGCGGTCGGTTGGGATATTGCTTATTTTATTCACCTGCGTATTACTTCGATAATCCCATAAGAATTATATATATCTGGGAAGGAGGCATGTCATTTCATGGGGGTTTTTTAGGAGTGCTAATATCCGGCATTCTATTTGGCGTAAAAAGAAAAATTAACCTGTTGTCTTTAGGTGATTTGATTGCATTTTCGTCCCCTCCAGGATTATTTTTTGGGAGAATTGCAAATTTTATTAACGGTGAGCTCTGGGGCAAACCAACAACCTCAACATTTGGAATCCAGTTTACAAAAGGTCAGGGACAATTTTGTCCAAGCTCAACTGAAATAACCTGTCTCAGGCATCCATCACAATTGTATGAAGCATTCTTTGAGGGTATCGTTTTGATGCTGATTTTTTATTATCTTGTTTTTTTCTCAAAAGCGCTTAAAAAGCCTGGGATCATTTTTGGTTCTTTTTTGCTCGGATATGGTGTTATAAGATTTTTAATTGAATTTCTAAGAGAGCCAGACGCTTTTTTTATAACAAATGAAAATCCGTATGGATATGTAATTGAGTTTTTTCCTGGTATAGGCATATCAATGGGTCAACTGCTCACAGTTCCAATGATTATTTTTGGACTTTTAATGATCCTTTTGGTGACTAAGCGAACCACTGATGCAAATTGAAACAAAGATAAAAGATTTAATTAAAAAAAGTGGTCCAATAAGCCTATCGCGATACATGGAAATCTGCTTGTGGGATGATGAAAATGGATATTATGCTTCCAATCAAGTATTAGGAAAAAATGGTGATTTCATCACCTCTCCAGATATCTCTCAAACATTTGGTGAACTTATAGGGCTGTGGTCATTGAGTTTTTACCAGCAATTCATAAATAAAAAACACTTATGTATAACAGAGCTTGGATCTGGAAGAGGAACACTTTTAAAGGACGCCATTAGAACTATTTGTAAGGTTACCGACAATAAAATAGATCCTGTCATAACAATTTTGGAAAAATCCGAAAGACTGATAAACTTACAGAAAGAAAATCTCAGGAATAAAACTGTAAAGTGGATATCAGATATCAGAGACTTAGGTACAGAGCCACAAATAATTATTGCGAATGAATTTTTTGATGCTCTTCCTGTAAACCAATATGTGAGAAGTGACGAGGGATGGTATGAAAAAAAAGTAGCAATAAAAAATGGCAAACTCTGTTTCACTTTAGATAATAAAATCTGGGTACCCAGTGACAGTATTTTTTCAGATTTCAAGATAGGAGATACACTGGAGTATTCTGAACAGACTATATCCATTTTTTCAAAAATTTGTAATCATTTAGTTCAATATGATGGTGTTTTGCTAGTGATCGATTATGGAAACATTTCAGGTATAGGGGATACTCTCCAAGCCGTAAACAAACATAAATTTAAAAGCGTCTTGGAAAAACCAGGGCAAAGTGATTTAAGTTCACACGTTAATTTCAAGCTCCTGGCTGAAATAGCTAGAAAAAAAAATTTATATGCTTCACCAATTAGAGAACAACAAAATTTTCTGCTCGAACTTGGTATAATGAAACGCTTAAAAGGCTTAACCAAAAATGTCAGCTCAAACATAGCAGAGAGAGTCGAATCCGAAATAAGGAGACTAATTGATCCTGATAAAATGGGTTCCCTTTTTAAAGTTATTGCGATAACTAAAAACGAAAGACAGCTAGAAGGCCTGAACTGATATGGTTAATATGTTCGAAAGTAAAAACTTGCAAAATGTTAAGCACGGTTTTTTTGGTAGATCAGGCGGAGTGTCCACTGGCATTTACTCAAGTTTAAACTTGTCAGAAAAAACATCCGATAGCAGAGCCAATATTTACACGAACAGGGCGTTAGTTATGGATAAGCTTGAAATTTCAGATCAAAAAGTCTTCTTTCCAAACCAACAGCATACAAACAATGTAGTATTTATTGATAAAAAAACTGACTTTGACAAAGTAAGTCAAAAGCCAGTTGATGCAGTCATAACAAATCTAAATGGTGTTGGGGTCGGAATACTAACTGCTGATTGCTCTCCTATTTTGGCTTATGAGAGTGAAAGCGGATTCATTTTAGCTATTCACGCAGGCTGGAAAGGAGCTCTTACAGGAATCTGTGAAAACGCCCTAACTTCTCTTAGAGATCTTGGCGTTGATATAAAGAAAATTTCAGTTGCAATTGGTCCAACAATTTCTAGTAAATGCTATGAAGTAAAATCAGACTTTTTTGAAACCTTCATAAAGACCGATCCATATTTCGAACACTTTTTTATCAAAAAGGATGGTAATTATTTCTTTAATCTTCCTTTATTTATAGAAAGTAGATTCAATCTGTTTGGAGTATATGATATACATAATCTTGGTTTGTGTACCTACGAAAATTCTGAATTATTTTATTCCAATAGGAGGGCTTATCATAAATCCGAAAAAGACTTCGGTCGAATGGCTTCGATAATTAGTTTGTAACCTAACAAAAAGTGGCGAGGATAATATGTCTCCAACAAAAACAAAACTCTTAATAATCGGTTCTGGTCCTGCAGGCTATACAGCAGCTGTATATGCTTCACGTGCTATGTTATCACCAATCCTTTTTCAGGGAATCCAGCCTGGTGGACAACTTACGATAACTACTGAGGTTGAGAATTGGCCAGGAGAGAAAGAAATACTTGGGCCAGACTTAATGAAAAACATGGAAGATCATGCGCGTAATCTGGGATGTGAAATAATTTCGGAACATGTTTCAAAAGTAAATCTTACAGAACGACCATTCTTTGTTGAAACNGATAGTGGCACACAATATTTGACAGAGTCTGTAATTTTAGCAACGGGAGCACAAGCAAATTGGCTCGGGCTAGATAATGAAGAAAAATATAAAGGTTTTGGAGTTTCGGCATGTGCTACGTGTGATGGTTTTTTCTATAAAGACAAAATAGTTGCGGTAATAGGTGGCGGAAATATGGCTGTTGAAGAAGCAATTTTCCTAACAAAGTTTGCTTCTAAAGTTTATTTGATCCATAGAAGAGATCAGTTGCGGGCCGAAAAAATCTTACAAAAACGCCTCTTTGAAAATGAAAAAATAGAAATCATTTGGAATAAGCAAGTAACAGACGTGTTAGGAGAAGATAATCCTTTAGGAGTAACTGGGATTCAGATAAAAGATACAACAAGCAATGAACTATCTGAAATCAATTGTTCAGGGGTGTTCGTAGCAATAGGGCACTCTCCCGCATCAGCTCTTATTAAAGATCAACTCAAAACTTTTGATAGTGGCTATGTGTCTACTTTGCCAGGAACAACAAAAACTTCTATTCCTGGTGTTTTTGCTGCTGGAGATTTAGTTGATAATGTGTACAGGCAAGCAGTAACTTCGGCTGCAATGGGATGTATGGCCGCTTTAGATGCTGAGAAATATCTAAGCGAGATCAATAATGGAAATTGAAAAAACCATCCAAGTATCAGTAGTAATGGGGAGTCAATCAGATTGGCCGACAATGAAGGTGGCGTGCGATTTTTTGGAAAAACTTGAAGTCTATTTTGAAAAAAAAATTGTGTCTGCTCATAGAACTCCAGATAGATTGTACGAATACGCTAATTCACTAAAGAAACGAAATATAAGAGTTGTAATTGCTGGTGCTGGGGGAGCTGCACATTTACCGGGAATGATTGCCTCAAAAACTGATATACCTGTAATTGGAGTACCCATAAGTGCCACCGATCTTAAAGGAATTGATAGTCTTTATTCAATAGTACAGATGCCAAAGGGTTACCCAGTTGCTACTATGGCAATTGGTTCACCAGGCGCTTTTAATGCTGCCATCTTTGCCCTACAGGTTTTAGCAGTTTCAGATAATTGCATTAGCCAGAAAATTCAAGACTGGCGAGCTGACACAACAAATCGAGTAAAAGATGAACCCGAATAGAACTATCGGAATTATTGGTGGAGGGCAATTAGCAAGAATGCTTGCCACAGCTGCAGCTGAACTAGGCTTTGAAATAAATATATACTGTCCCGATCGAGATTGTCCTGCAGCACAAGTGGCTAACAAGACGGTATTGGGTAACTATGATGACAATGAAAAGCTTGTCGCTTTTGCAAAAAATATAAATGTANTAACATATGAATTTGAAAATATAGACACAAAAGCATTAGAAGAACTGGAGAAGGTCGTGGACATAAGACCTTCTGTGAAAGCTCTTAAAATATCTCAGGATCGCTATACTGAAAAAACTTATCTAAATTCTCTGGGGATTAAAACTACAAAATTTTATAAAATTGATGAAGTTTCTGACATTGANAAACATTTTGTTAAAATGAAGACACCCATTCTTATAAAGACACGTAGGCTAGGTTATGACGGGAAGGGACAAGTTTTAATTAAAACACAAGATGATATTAATGAATATTATCTTAAAAATGAATTTTCTCCATCTATAGGTGAGGAAGTACTTAGATTTGATAAGGAATTATCCGTAATAATTGTTAGGGACAAAGAGGGCAATACCAAGGCTTTTGAACCTGGTGAAAATGTGCATGAACGTGGAATTCTCGTAACTACGACTTTACCCTCTTCNATAAGTGAAGCGCTAAGAAATGATGCTACTGAGATTGCAAAAAAAATAGTCGGCGATCTCGATTATATCGGAGTTATGGGAGTTGAGTTTTTTTTAAAAGGAAAAGAGCTTCTGGTTAATGAAATCGCACCCAGGGTACACAATTCAGGACATTGGACCATGGATGGTAGCTATTCCAGTCAGTTCCAACAACATATTAGAGCGATTATGGAATTACCCCTACTATCTACCGAGAGACATTCTGACATTGTCATGTACAACTTAATTGGAAAAGTAACTAGTGATCTTTTGAAAAACGAATTAGCGAAAGTCCATATCTATGGAAAGAAAGATCCTCGTCCTGGAAGAAAAATGGGCCATGTTAACTTAATAAAAAAAAAGGGGAGCTGAGCTCCCCTTCTCTAAAATTTTATGCTCAGAGCTACATCATGCCGCCCATGCCGCCCATGCCGCCCATGCCGCCCATGTCAGGCATTGCTGGAGCTGCAGATTTAGGCTCAGGCTTATCAGCAACCATTGCTTCCGTTGTAATCAAAAGTCCCGCTACTGATGAGGCATCTTCAAGTGCCGTACGCACAACCTTTGCCGGATCTATTACGCCAAATTTGAACATATCGCCGTACTCTTCAGTTTGTGCATTGAATCCATGTGTCATATCAGAAGACTCTCGTATTTTTCCAGCAACAACTGATCCATCCACTCCCGCATTTTCAGCAATTTGTCTTAGTGGTGCTTCTAAGGCTCTAGCGACTATCTTTACACCAGCTTCCTGATCAGGATTTTCAGTTTTCACCTTATCAAGCTTCTTTGCGGCCTGGACTAATGCNGTNCCTCCACCCACAATTACCCCTTCTTGTACAGCCGCTCTGGTTGCATTGAGAGCATCGTCAACTCTATCCTTTCTCTCTTTCACTTCGACCTCGGTTGCACCTCCTACCCTAATGACTGCAACGCCACCAGCTAGTTTTGCCAATCGTTCTTGAAGCTTTTCTTTGTCGTAATCGGATGTAGTCTCTTCTATCTGCGCTTTAATTTGGGCTACTCTTGCTTCAATCTCAGACTTATCACCTGCGCCATCAACAATGGTTGTATCGTCCTTGTTGATTGATATTTTTTTCGCTGTACCCAGCATATCCATGGTCACATTTTCTAGCTTCATACCTAGGTCTTCAGATATCAACTGNCCGCCAGTTAAAATTGCAATATCTTGGAGCATGGCTTTTCTTCTATCGCCAAAACCCGGNGCCTTTACAGCGGCAATCTTCAAGCCACCTCTGAGCTTATTTACAACAAGCGTTGCTAAAGCTTCGCCCTCGACATCTTCGGCAATTATAAGCAAAGGCTTTCCTGACTGGATAACAGTCTCAAGAAGCGGGACCATNGGTTGAAGAGAAGAAAGCTTCTTCTCGTGTAACAGAACTAAGCAATCTTCTAGCTCGGTAATCATCTTATCTGCATTTGTTATAAAATAAGGGGATAGGTAGCCTCTATCGAATTGCATTCCCTCTACGACGTCGGTTTCTGTTTCAAGACCTTTATTTTCTTCAACGGTTATGACGCCCTCATTACCTACTTTTTGCATTGCATCCGCAATCTGCTTACCTATCTCTGCTTCGCCATTAGCTGAAATAGTACCTACTTGGGCGACCTCTGCCGAGTCTTTTACCGGTCTTGACATGGCTTTTATCTCTTCAACCACTTTAGATACNGCTGCGTCTATACCTCTTTTGAGGTCCATAGGNTTCATGCCTGCTGCCACAGATTTAAGACCTTCCCTNACAATNGCCTGAGATAAAATAGTTGCAGTTGTTGTTCCGTCTCCAGCAGTATCGTTTGTTTTTGACGCAACTTCCTTAACCATTTGAGCTCCCATATTTTCGAACTTATCTTCGAGCTCAATTTCTTTTGCCACAGTAACACCATCTTTTGTAATTCTTGGAGCACCAAAGGACTTATCTATAACAACGTTTCTTCCCTTTGGTCCAAGCGTTACCTTCACTGCATTTGCAAGTATATCTACGCCTTTTAACATTCTAGTACGTGCGTCTATTTCAAATTTTACTTCTTTAGCTGCCATTTTTTTGGCTCCTCAATTAATGTTGTTAAAAATTCTTAGGAAATTATACCCAATATATCACTCTCTTTCATGATGAGTAATTCCTCACCATCAATTTTTACTTCGGTTCCAGACCATTTACCGAACAAGATCTTATCGCCTGATTTTAATTCCATCGGAATCAATTTGCCAGCATCATCTCTTGCACCAGCTCCAACTGAAACAACCTCGCCTTCTGCGGGTTTCTCTTGCGCAGAGTCCGGTATTATAAGTCCACCGGATGTTTTATCTTCACTATCAACTCTACGAACCACAACACGGTCGTGTAAAGGTTTAAAAGCCATTCAGAATCTCCTCATATAAAAAATAAATCAAAGGTTATAGCCCCTANGAAAGAGGCTTCCCCGCCTNGCGNTGTTATTTATGCAAGATTTCGTGCTTGTCAATATCTCATGTAACTTTTTTTACAAATTTTTTTTATAAATTTTATACAGATGTGATTCTTGCATTTTTTAATTTTATATTTTATCAACTCAAAAGACGAAATTTGGAAACTTAATTAAGGTGCTCAATTCNTTTGCCCAACATTATAAGTACTTTCTCTGATATATCAGAAAAATATACAACTGTAATTTGCGACCTATGGGGCTGTTTACATGACGGTGTAAAAAGCTTTCCTCGAGCTCTCAAAGCACTAGAGGATTTCAAAGAATCAAATGGCAAGGTTATATTAGTAACAAATGCTCCTAGACCTATCGCAAACGTTCGATATCAAATAGAGACACTTGGTATTAAAAAAACTTACTATGATATGCTTTTAACATCAGGAGAGCTAACGTCCACTTTTATAAGCAAAATTTGTGAAAATAAGTTACGCGTCTACCACATCGGAGGGAAAAGACATCATAGTATTTACAAGGACATGATTCATGAAAAAAAAATATCAATAGATATAGAGAATATTTCAGAGTCAGATTTAATCGTTTGTACCGAGCCATTTGATCCCTCAAGAGACCAACTCTCTGATTACGAAAATATGTTTAAGATTGGAATAGACAAACAATTGACTTTTTTGTGTGCAAACCCTGATCTNGTAGTAGATGTCGGTGAAAAAAGAGAGATGTGTGCGGGCGCAATTGCATCAATGTACGAAAAAATGGGAGGTAAAGTAATATATTTTGGAAAACCACATAATAATGTTTATCAAGAGGTATATTCTTTTTTGAGCAAATTTAATAAGCTCAAAGCAGAATCAATTCTTTGCATAGGGGATGGACTTAACACAGATATCAAAGGGGCAAACAATGAGAAACTTGATTCTCTTCTAGTGGTTGGAGGCTTATTGAAAAAAATACATATAATTGAGAAAAACAATAACACNATTATCGACGAAAGAAGATTAAATCAAACAATAGAAAATAATGGAGTGCACGTAGACTATGCTATCAAATTTTTTCAATAAACAATTACATCTTTTTTAGTCTTACTTCAGCTTCTCAACTAAAAAGTTATGACACAAGAATATAGNAAAGGGAACAATATGCGTNGAGGACTTGGAAATAGGCATGACCAGAATGCTTGAGCGCAAAGTCACCCAGAATGACATCCTACTATTTTCTAAAGTCTCTGGTGATCAAAACCCAGTCCACTTGGATAAAGAATATGCACAGCAAACAATATTTGGCAGACGCATTGCTCATGGTATGCTTACCGCAAGCTTTATTTCGGCTGTAATCGCAGAACAGTTGCCTGGACATGGAACGGTCTATTTAAGTCAAACTTTAAAATTCATCAGACCTGTTCTCCCTGGTCACTTAGTCACAACTACGGTACAGGTAACTAANATAAATTATTCAAATCGGCGGGTTACATTAGATTGTAAGTGTGAAGTAGATGAAAGAGTAGTATTGGCAGGAGAGGCGCTTGTCTTGGCTCCCAGTAGAAAATTTGATTAGGAAACAGTATGTTGGTTTTTAAAAGTATAGAGAACATTCCAAAAACAGATATTGGCTACTCTGTTGCTATAGGTAACTTTGATGGAATGCATTTAGGTCATCAGTCTGTTATTGAGATAGCAAGGAAAACAAGTAATAAATCCTCTTTAGGCGTAGTCACATTTGAACCTCATCCCAGACAATATTTNCAAAAAANTCAACCTACGTTTAGATTAATGAAATCAGAAACGCGTGAAAGATTTTTGAAATCCTTTGGTNTTGATGCTCTCTTTGAACTACCTTTNGATTACTCACTTGCAAATTTATCTCCAAAAGATTTTATAGAGAAAGTTCTTCTAGAAAAACTTCATGTTAAAAACATTGTGGTTGGCCCAGATTTCAGATTTGGCAAAAACAGAGAGGGCTCAGTGGATTTATTGAAGAGCTATCAGGAAAAGAAAAAATTAAATTTGCATATAGCGAGTCCATTTTTGATGAAAGGCAAAATTGTATCTTCAAGTGAATTAAGGAAAAAACTGGCTGAAGGTTCCGTTATTGAAGTTANTGAAATGCTTTCTCGTTATTATGAAATTGAAGGGNAGGTANAGAAGGGTTTTCAAAGAGGCAGAGATCTCGGATTTCCAACAATTAATGTNGNGTTAAGAAANACNATTGTTCCNAAACATGGTGTCTATGCAGTACTNATTAAAATTTTATCCCATGATAAGGAAAGAANTTTAAAGGGAGCGGCATCAATAGGATCTAGACCNACTTATGGAGACTATGAGCCTAATATTGAGGTTTTCATATTCGATTTTAATGAAAACNTATATGGAGAAAATGTTTCTATTTCTCTGGTTAACTTTATAAGACCTGAATTAAAGTTTAACACTGAAAAAGAATTAGTTTCACAAATGCAAGCTGATTGTGAAACAATAGAAAGTCTTTTAAGATAATGGCGAATGTGCGAAAATCTTTTTGGGAACAATACAGCCTTGAACAATTAAATACAGAGGAGTGGGAAGCTTTATGTGATGGTTGCGCTAAGTGCTGTCTTTTAAANATAGTTTACAAGAAAAAAACTTACATGACAAACATATCATGCTCGAAGCTTGAACAGGATAGTTGTAGATGTAGTGATTACAAAAACAGACAAAAAAANGTAAAAAATTGTATAAAACTCACTAAAGATAATTTGCGCAAAAATTCGAAATTTCTACCTGCGAGTTGCAGTTATAAATTATTAGATGAAGGTAAAACTCTACCTCATTGGCATCATTTAATAACCAATGACAAAGAGAGTGTGCATAAAGCAAATCAATCAATTAGAGAATACTGTGTTTCGGAGGCTGCCGTCAGTCCANAAAATTTGCAAGATCATATTGAGGCAGAAATTAGTGAAGGCTAACGGTATATGGAGTTTAAAATTTTGAAAAATTACGAAAGAAAAAGCATCCTTTTTCTTTAATTAAATTAAAAAATGTATAGGATTATTTCTATTAAAAAGTGGTAAGTAATGATCTCGAACGGAAAACTTAAAATCATATCTGGAAACTCTAACATTTCACTGGCAAAGAGTATTTGTAAGAGAATTGGATTATTGTTCGGGACAAAGGTAAAACCGGTTAAAGCTCGAGTGGAAAGGTTTAGTGACCAAGAAGTTTTTGTAGAAGTTTTCGAAAATGTTCGTGGTGAAGATATGTTCATAGTTCAGTCAACTTCTAATCCTGCGAATGATAATCTTATGGAACTGCTTATAATTGCTGACGCGCTGAAGAGATCCAGCGCGAGTAGAGTAACAGCAATTATTCCATATTTTGGATACGCGAGACAGGATAGGAGAACTAAAGCCAGAACCCCTATCAGTGCCAAATTAGTAGCTAATTTGCTAGCACAAGCTGGTATCAATAGGGTGCTTACATTAGACTTACATGCCGCTCAAATCCAAGGTTTCTTTGATATTCCAGTAGATAATCTCTATGCATCNCCAATATTTGCCATTGATATACGACATAACTTTGCAAAAAATAAAAATATTACAATAGTCTCACCTGACGTTGGAGGAGTATCACGNGCAAGAGAGCTAGCCGAGAAAATAGACGTGGATTTAGCAGTAGTAGATAAAAGAAGAANTGCTCCGGGAGAAATTAACTCAATGACTATTATAGGGGAAGTTTCAAATAAAACCTGCATCCTAGTTGATGATATTTGTGATACGGCCGGTACTTTAATCAAGTCTTCAGAACTGCTCCTAGAAAAGGGGGCTCGGGAAGTTCATGCGTACATAACTCACGGAGTTCTCTCTGGAGAGGCAATTGAAAGAATTGCAAAATCTAACCTTAGTTCGATGGTCATAACTGACACCATTGAACCGACTGAATTTGTAGCGCAATGCCCTAAAATTCGTATAATCACTGCCGCACCTCTTTTGGCTCACGCAATGTTGAATATATCTAATGAAAGCTCTGTTTCCTCTTTATTCAGCGAGGAGTCTCTGAAACCTATCTATGAAGGTCTTTATTCCAACTGAANGAAACATCTAAGATAGAAATCGCCTTATAAATATAAGAGAAATTAGGAATAAAAAACCGGCGAATAGAAANGGTGTTCCTGGGTTATAAAAAATTGAACCCTGAGAAGCTCCTAGGCTAAAGATATAGCTCATTGAGATCGGACCAATTACAGAAGTTAGTCCCACTATACTGTTTAAAATTCCTTGGAGCAAACCCTGTTCATTATCNGATATTTCATTTGACAAAAATGCTTTTAATGTTGGGTTAACCATTTCAGATAACGCTGCAATTGGTATTATTACAAAAACTAGTACCTCCACCCGAACAAGACCAAAAGAAAATAATGCTATAATTCCACATGTTAAAGAAAAAACAGTTAATTTTTTCGTTGGGAGATTATCAAAAAATTTCAATCGTATAACAAAAGCTTGAACAATAAACAAGAGAAACCCATAACACGCTAAAGTAAACCCAATCATTCCGGAAGACCATCCAAAGACTTCTCTACCCCAAAAACTCCATATCGCTGGGTAGACTGTGTTCGCAAAGGCTATAAGAAAGAAGCAAAAAAACAAACCTTTTAAGAGGGGTAATTTGAATACAAAAGACATATTAAAAAATGGATTAAGTTTCTTAATTTGGAAATTATTTTTAGATGTTAGTTCAAGAGTTTCTGGGAGAAGCAATAAACATAGAAAAAAGTTTAAAAAACATAAAAACGCTGATAAGAAAAACGGCATTCTGACATCAATCTCGCCTATCAAACCTCCTATAACCGGCCCCAGTATAAATCCTAAGCCGAAAGCTGCTCCAATAACGGCAAAATTCTTTTTTTTATCTTTTGCCTCCGAAATATCTGCCAAATAGGCAGTAGCTGTAGATATAGTTCCTCCCGCTAGACCTCCAATGATTCTTCCAATGAACAGAATAAAAATGGTTTCAGCAAACCCCATTACCAAATAATCGAGTGCTAATAATAAAGATGCTGTAAGTAACACGGGTCGTCTGCCAAAAATATCTGATATTGCCCCAAGAGTCGGCGAAAAAACAAACTGCATGAAAGCGTAGGAGGAAGATAAAAGTCCTCCCCAAAAAGCAGCACTAGCATTTTGCGCTATACCGACGTCCTTCAATAAATCTGGAATTATGGGAAATATAATTCCTATGCCGATAATATCTAATAATACGACGCTAAAAATGAGTACAAATCGTATATCTTTAAAAAGGAAAGTTCTCAATTTCTTTAAGGGGAAGTGAAAAAGTTAGACCTGTTTTAATGCCTCTTCAAGGTCGTTTTTCCTCAATCCCAAATCATCTTTATCTGTAATATCGGCAATAGCCAATTTTTCATCAATTCCTGATATCAAAGTTGATATATCTTCCCTTATATCCTTATCACCTGTAACAGCTTTGTCGACTAGTAATGATACAGTGTTATTGATAACCTCTATAATACCACCTGAAACAAAATATCTATGTTTACTACTAGATCCATCGGAAAACTCTAAAAAACCAGGACGTATACTACTAATGCAGGGTGCGTGATTAGGGAGAACTAGGAAGTCACCAACCATCCCAGGCACTAAAACATTTTCAACTTCGCCTTCGAAAACTTTACTTTCTGCCGATATAACTGAGAGCTCAAATTTGTTTTTCATAATTTAATACCCTGGAAGACCTAGGCTACTTCAGCAGCTGTTCTCTCCGCTTTCTCTATAACTTCATCGATCCCTCCAACCATATAAAATGCTGACTCTGGTAGATGATCAAATTCCCCTGCAACAACTCTCTTAAAGCTGTCAATAGTGACTTCTAGTGGAACTTGCTTACCATCAGAACCCGTGAAAACCTTTGCAACATCAAATGGTTGAGACAAAAATCTTTGTATCTTCCTTGCCCTAGCAACAGTAAGTTTATCGTCTTCCGACAATTCATCCATACCCAATATCGCTATAATATCTTGAAGGGATTTGTACCTTTGAAGTATTCCTTGTACATCCCTAGCAACATTATAGTGCTCTTCTCCAACAATCTGNGGATCTAATATCCTACTTGTCGANTCGAGTGGGTCAACCGCAGGGTAAATACCAATTTCAGATATCGCTCTGCTTAAAACTGTAGTGGCGTCTAAATGCGAAAAGGATGTTGCTGGAGCAGGATCTGTAAGATCGTCAGCTGGAACATATATTGCTTGCACTGAAGTAATAGATCCTGATTTAGTCGACGTGATCCTTTCCTGTAGCGCGCCCATATCAGTCGCCAATGTAGGTTGGTAACCAACGGCCGAAGGAATTCGGCCTAAAAGAGCAGAGACTTCTGAACCTGCCTGAGTGAAACGGAAAATGTTATCTACAAAAAATAACACGTCCGTTCCTGATTGGTCCCTAAATTGCTCAGCTAGCGTAAGACCTGTTAATCCAACCCTTGCTCTAGCCCCTGGAGGTTCATTCATTTGTCCGTAAACAAGAGCAACTTTCGACTCTTCAAGCTTTTCTGGGTTTATAACTCCTGACTCGATCATTTCATGATATAAATCATTGCCTTCCCTAGTCCTTTCTCCAACACCAGCAAAAACCGAAAAACCTGAATGTACTTTTGCTATGTTGTTGATTAGTTCCATAATCAAAACAGTTTTTCCAACACCAGCTCCTCCAAACAGTCCTATTTTACCACCTTTTGAGTAGGGGCATAGAAGGTCGATTACTTTTATACCTGTAACCAAAATCTCCGTTTCTGTTGCCTGAGCAGAAAAATCTGGTGCATCCTGGTGTATTGGTCTTGTTTCTTTCTGACTTACTTTACCCTTCTCGTCTACTGGTTCACCAACAACATTTAATATTCTACCAAGCGTTGCGTTACCCACTGGTACGCTTATTGGGCTACCTGTGTCAGATACTTTCGATCCTCTGACAAGACCCTCAGTACTGTCCATAGCGATAGTCCTCACTGAATTCTCACCCAAGTGCTGAGCAACCTCCAAAATCAGCCTTGATCCATTATTATCTGTCTCGAGAGCATTTAAAATTGCAGGCAAATGATCTTCAAACTTTACGTCTACAACGGCTCCAATTACTTGAGTTATAACTCCTAATTCCTTTGACATCTTAAACTCCTGTTTTTAATTTAAAGTGCTTCAGCACCAGAAATGATTTCAATTAATTCGTTTGTAATAGCCGCTTGTCTTGATCGATTAAAATCTATTGTTAACTTGTCAATCATCTCACCTGCATTGCGAGTTGCGTTATCCATAGCCGCCATTCTTGATCCCTGTTCAGAGGCGGCATTTTCTTGGAGAACCGAGAAAATTGATGTAGCGATGCTCTTCGGTATTATTTCCTTTAATATCTCATCTTCGTCAGGCTCAAAATTAAAACTAATGCTATCTGATGAGGATTCTTCTTCATTAAATGACACGGGTAACAATTTATATGAACTAGGTATTTGGGATATAACTGAAGCAAACTTGTTATAAAAAATCTCTGCAACTTGATACTCTCCCTTTTCAAACCTGGAAATAAGATCTGTTGATATCTTTCTTGCAGTGTCTATCGTAATGGCTTTTTCTTCACTAAGATCAACATGACCAACAAACAAACTCTCAAACTCTCTGTTTAATTGTTCTCTTCCTTTTTTTCCTATTGTCAGTATCTTTATCTCTTTATTTTGGCTAGTAAGTTCCGCAATTCTTGATTTAGCTAATTTGACAATTGAAGAATTAAACCCTCCACAAAGACCTCTCTCGGCCGTTGCTATTATAAGTAAAAACTTTTTACTATCAGCACCATCTCCCAAAAATTTATTTTCTGAAGCAATATTTTTAGTACTTGAAGCGAGATTAGAAACTATAGCTCTCATTTTCTCAGCATATGGTCTGCCCCTCTCAGCTGACTCTTGAGCCTTTCTAAGTTTGGCAGCGGCAACCATCTGCATAGCTTTAGTGATTTTTCTAGTGCTCTTCACACTATCAATTCTTATCTTTAGGTCTTTTAAGCTTGGCATTTTATTATGATCAATTAAATCTGTGTGTTTAAAAACTTATCTAAAAGTGATTTTATTTTATTCTCAATTTCACCTTCTATTTTTTGGTCATTGCTTGTCAATTCGTCCACTACAGCTTTTCCTTCAGACCTTAGATAATTTACCAAGTTTTTCTCAAAGCTTGTAACCTCGTTAACGGCTGTTTTATCTAAATAACCTTTTGTTCCAGCGTAAATAACAATAACTTGTTCTGCGTTAGTTAAGGGAGAGTATTGAGGCTGCTTTAATAATTCAGTAAGCCTAGCCCCTCTATTTAGAAGCGCCTGTGTACTTGCATCTAAATCTGATCCAAATTGTGCAAATGCTGCCATCTCTCTATACTGGGCTAACTCAAGTTTTATTGAGCCTGCCACCGATTTCATAGACTTTGTTTGCGCTGATGATCCAACTCTTGAGACAGACAATCCTGTGTTCACAGCTGGACGGATACCTTGGTAAAACAATTCTGTTTCCAAAAATATCTGA
>NZSE01000049.1 GCA_002703515.1 Paracoccaceae bacterium
GGTTTTAAAAATTCAGATGGTTGGATTGTTAGCCACTTTAGAGAGAACCATCGCACTGCTCCCTTCCCAAAATCAGTGCCAAAAATTGGAAGGAGTGCAAGTGCAATAACCACTAAAAAAAAACCTACTATCCCAAATCTTCGAACAAACGACAAGCTTGTGGTAGACAAAAACAAAATTAGAGAAAAGGAAATCACTCCATAAATAGTTTGCCTGTAAACATAATAAAAAGCGGGCATATCATTGGAGTCCGCTAGAGGCACAGAGGCTGCCATTGATAGGAGCAACCCTATAACAATAAGAGCCAAAGTTGCAACTAAGGTCCATTGATCAATCGATTGCCACCAACGAAAAAATGGGTTGTCTACAGGCACAGCAGGAGGGTTGCCGTGTATTATATCTGTCATTTTTACTGCTCGTTTTTGGCTAAAACTCTACCATCACTTGAATTAAAAAGACACACTAAATTATATTTTTTCTATATTCTTTAACTAAGGAAATAAAGTGCTTGCCTCTTTCCTCAAAATTCAAGTATTGATCAAAACTTGCACAAGCAGGCGAAAATAAAATCGTATCTCCTTCCTTTGCATTAGTTATTGCTCTATCAAAGGCCTTATTTAGAGTATCGCATTGCTCAATTTTATGATCTACAAAACTTTTTGCTATTAGAGGTGCCGCTTCTCCAATTAGATATATCCTAGATACATTTTCAATATTAAATTTGAGTTGATCAAAATTATTCTCTTTTGCTTGCCCACCTAAAATTAAATGGACATTCTTATGGATTTTCAATGCGTAGCTAGTTGCATCAACATTTGTAGCTTTGCTATCATTAACAAAAGTTACACCGTCAATCACGTCAACTTTTTCATTTCTGTGGGCAAGTGGCTTAAATCCCTCACAATTACTTAAAATGTTTTTAGGAGCTATACCAAGCGTTCTTGCCAGAGCATAAACAACCAAAAGAGTTTCTCGCAAAATTAAGAAGTTGTGATCTAACCCCCGTAAATCGAAGGAATAAACTTGTCTACCCTTTTTCCATTCAGTAATGAAATAACCTTTTAGACCTACACCCCAGAGATAATCTTTCAAATCTACTTTTGTACTTATAGCAATGATCTTATTTTCTGTATTATTAAGTCGTTGATATAAAAATAATCCCTCTGCAGTATCAATGCTAATAACCGACATATCTATTANGTTTTCCAAAAATAATCGTGCTTTAGCATAAAAATANCCCCCTAACCCTCCNTGCCTGTNAAGATGATCTGAAGAAAAATTAATAAAGGCACNGATATTTGGGGCCAAACATTTCGCTAATTCGATTTGATAAGAAGAGAGCTCTAAGATTCTGATGGAACCTTCATCAGGAGGACTTAATTCTAAAACCGGTTTCCCAATATTACCCCCAATCTCAACATCTTTAAAGAGCCTAGAAAAGATGTGACCAGCCAACGCTGTTGCCGTAGATTTACCATTGGACCCAGTTATAGCAATAATCTTCGGTGGACGATTAAAAGTTTTATAATCTTCTTCAATGTGGCTTGAAAAAAAAAGTCCGATATCATTATCCACTNTGANATTCAATTTATNNGCTAAGGCAATTNNTGGGTGTGGCTTTGGATACAAGTGAGGGACTCCAGGACTTACAACAAGAAGATCNAGCTCTTTAATNAAGTTTTTATCGTTTAGATCTCCAACAGTGANCCCATTTTTTTCTAAGTTATCCCTCTTTCCTTTATCATCGTCCCAACAGATCAACAATCCACCTACTTCCTGAACCGCCTTGACAACGGACAAACCGGTTTTTTCAAGTCCCAAAACTCCNATTTTTTTATCTCTCAGATTTTTTAGATTTATCATTTTATCTGAGCTTTAGCGTTGCCATACCGAGGGCAGCTAGTATGACAGCTATAATCCAAAACCTTATCACTATTTGCGACTCTGACCAGCCCAGTTTTTCAAAATGATGATGGATAGGCGCCATGAGAAAAACTCGTTTTCCTGTAATCTTAAAAAATATAACTTGAATGATCACAGAAAGTGTCTCAATCACGAACAAACCTCCNACAATCAATAATACAAGCTCATGTTTAATTGATACAGCTATACAACCAAGAGCTGAGCCAAGAGATAAAGACCCTGTGTCTCCCATAAAAACTGCCGCAGGAGGCGCATTGTACCACAAAAACCCCAAACCACTTCCTATAAGGGCAGCAGAAAATATAAGGATTTCACCACTACCTTTAATATAATGGATATCTAAGTAAGATGAATAATCTGCCCTACCCACAATGTAGGAAATTATACCTAATGATGCTCCTGCAATTATNACTGGCATAATAGCCAATCCATCGAGCCCGTCTGTCAAATTAACAGCGTTAGCGGAACCAACAATTACAATCATACCAAAGGGAAAAAAGAAAAATCCNAAAAAGACCAAATAGTCTTTAAAAATTGGTAAGGCGAGAGACTTACTCAAATGATCNAGGTGTTGNGCCTGAATAAAATAGACAGCAACAAAAGCTATCAGAAATCCGAACAGCAGACGCAAGCGACCAGAAAGACCTCCATAACTTCTTTTAACAACTTTGATATAGTCGTCAATTAATCCTATAATACCAAAAGAAAAAGTCACAAAAAGAATAATCCAAACATACTGATTATCTAAACGAGCCCATAAAATAGTAGAAATTGTAACAGCTAACAATATGATTACGCCTCCCATTGTCGGTGTTCCAGCCTTTTTAATAATATGATCACTAGGACCATCCTCCCTTATTGGTTGGCCCTCTTTCTGTAATTTTTTCAAAAAATTTATACTGTGCTTTCCAAAAGTAAAAAATATNATGAGCGCTGTAAAAAAAGCACCGCCTGCACGAAATGTTATGTAACGAAAAAGATTAAACAAATCNCCGCCATCTGATAAAAAACTCAAGAAATATAACATTGCTGAAACTCTATCTTGTTAAGTGTTTTTCAATTTNTTTACTATNGTGTTCATTCCCATTGAGAAAGAACCTTTAATCATTACTATATCGCCGTTGTTAAGTTTATTAACTAAAACATTTTGCATCTCTAGAGCGGTTTCAGTCCAGACCCCTCGCTTAGGGTACGGCAACACATTATATAACTTTCTCATNCGAGGNCCTACACAGAAAATTTTATCAATTTTATCTAATGTAGACAATTTAGATATATTTACATGTTCTTTCACCTCAGATAAACCTAGTTCCAACATGTCTCCTAAAACAGCAATTCTCCTTGATTGCTGGGATTGATTTTTTTCATTTGTAAAAATACTTACAAGGGTCTCTAGAGAAGATTTTAAAGACCCAGGATTTGCATTATAGCTTTCATCTATGAGGCGAATTGATATATTGTTGTTATGGTTGTTAAATTTTATCTCCGAAACTTGACCACGTCCAGCCAATGGGGTCCACTTCTCTAAGGCTGAAATCGCGACAGCTGGACTTAACTTCAGCGAGGATACTAGCGTCAATAGCGCCGNAGCATTTTTAATGTAATGTTTTCCAGCAGTTTTCAGCTTTAATTTCCATATATTTCTTTTTTGATCTAAAATTCTTGAAGTAATAGCGTTGCTCGATACTTCTATATTGGTGATCCTCACGTCACTGCATTNTTCTTCCCCAAAAGAGATTAAATGGGAACCAAAACCTTGAACCTTTNTTTNAAGCTGGCTAAATTTTTCAATCCCTCTAGGAATGATAGCTATACCTTTTTTTTTCTGCCCCGAGCAAATTGAGGCTTTTTCGTCTACAATGTTATCTAAAGACTTTAGACCTTCAATATGGCCGATTGATACGTCTGTTATAATTATATGATCGGGTTTAACTAACTGGGATAATTCTGCGATTTCTCCTAAGCAACTTGTACCAANTTCCACCAAAACGTACTTAGTGTCTTTCGGTATAGTAGCCAACGTTAAAGAACAACCTAAAATATTGTTGTAACTTTTCATAGAAAAATGTGTCTTTCCATAGCATTTAAACACCAAGCTTCCCATATCCTTTGTAGATGTTTTCCCAGAGGTGCCGGTAATTCCGATAAATATGGCCTCAGATTGATTTCTAGAAATCTTTGCCATTCTAACTAATGCTTTCATCACGTCATCGACTATTAATAACTTATCATTTTCATTAAAACCTTTTGGTTNTTTACTGACCATCGCAGCTACCGCACCATTATCAAAAGCTGATTTTACGAAGTCATGACCGTCTCTTTCCCCTGGAAGGGCTATAAATAAATCTCCCTTATTGATTGTTCTCGAGTCAAATGATATTCCTGAAGCTTCCCAGAAAGAATTACATTTGCCTAAAGTAGCAGCCTCTGCCATAGATTTGTTCCATAGAATNTCTGCCATGATCAATCTACTCCAATAATTCTATTGCTATGCTGGCTTGCTCAAAGTCANTAAANGGAAAATGATTATCTTTTACNATTTGTACNNTCTCATGACCTTTTCCTGCAATTATCACGATGTCATCTAGTCGAGCACCATGAATGGCGGTTGTTATTGCCTCCGCTCGATCTTCGATTTCAATGGCACTCGGACAGGTATTAATAATTTGACGTCTNATGGATTTAGAATCTTCGTNGCGAGGGTTGTCATCNGTAACATAAATCAAATCACAATATTCANATGCNATGGCTCCCATGGATTTCCTTTTATCTTTATCTCTTTCTCCCCCNGCACCAAANACCAAAAGTAACNTNCNCTTTGTTAAGCCTCTNAGGGTTTTNAANAGATNCTTTAAAGCATCAGGNGTGTGTGCAAAATCTATATAAACTAACGCTCCTTTTTTAGTTTTCCCAACAAACTCCAGTCTACCGGGAACCGGTTTTAAAGTGTCACAAAAACACACCAACTCATCAAATTTAAACCCAAACGTTTCACATGTAAGCAGCGCCATACCTAAATTTGCTGCCTGGAATTCACCAATCAAGTGTGTTTGAAATTTATAAACAAAATCACCTCTCACAATTTCAATAAATTGTGTGCCTAGTGTACCTTGAGTAACCCTTAGCTTGACATCCGCTATATCACTGAAGCCAATTGTTTCGACTTTGAAGCCTCTGTTTGTTGCTTCAGTAAAAAATATTTTACCATATTCATCATCGATATTCACAATGATTTTTGTATCTATACTCAGTGTATCGATAATACTTAGCTTGGCTTTAAAATATGTTTCCATATCTTTATGATAATCTAAATGATCTTGTGATAAGTTTGTGAAGCAAAAAACCTTAAAAGCTATACCTTTAACCCTGCGTTGCACCAAGGAGTGCGAAGATACCTCTAAAAAAGCATAATCTGCTCCCTTTGACTTTGCCATTTGTAAAACTCTTAAGATAAAAGCTTGATCAGGCGTGGTGTTATCAGTTTTTAAACTTAAAATTCCTCCCACCCCTAAAGTCCCAATAGTCACACATGACTTGTTTTTTTTTTCAATAAGCTGTTGGCTAAAATTCACCACTGATGTTTTCCCATTTGTTCCTGTTATTCCCATTACAAAATTTGGTTTGCCTGAGTAAAATATCTCACAAATAAAGTCTAGAGTTTGCACAAGGTCTTGGACTATAAGGAAAGGAAAGGCTAGATTTAAGTCTTTATTTAGAGCAAACTGGTACCCTTCTGAGTCTGTAATAATAAGACTTGCTCCTTTTTGAAAAGCTTGATTGCTAAAATGTACACCATGGCTGTTTGTAGTGTCCCCTGATTTTGCAAGAAAGATATACCCTTTTTCGATCCTAAGTGAGTTAGTTTCAACACCAGTTATTTCAGGATCCTGATTCCTCCATTGCCCTCTCCGTTCTATCTCTTTTATGTTCAGAGTTGAAAGTCTAGGCATAATCAAATCCTCTAAACATAATAAGCATTCCTAAAACTTTGATGCATTTTGCTGCGGAATTACATTCATTAATGGTCCTGTTCTTTCTATTAGTTTTCTTATCATTGGTACTACAGTACAGCTTGCATATCTACACGGCTGCTGGAGAAAATTATTCTCTGGCTCATCTAAAAACGCAGCTATAACAAACTTGGGCTCACTTAGCGGGAATATTCCCACAAAGTTTGAAATTACCTTGTCTTTTTGATACCCCTTTTTAACAATAGATATTTTCTCTGCCGTGCCGGTTTTCCCACCAATTCGATAATATTTGCTCCTCAGAATTTTTGCTGTTCCTCTTTGATCCATTACAACAGCTTCTAGTAGTTTAAGGATTTCATCAGAAGTGGTTTGTTTTAAAACCCGAGACCCTACATGACCAACTTCCTTTTTTTTCAATATGGTAGGCTCTATATTAAATCCTCCATTCCCCAATATTGCATAGGCTTTTGCCATATGTAACAGGGAGACAGACATACCATATCCATAAGATAGAGTCGCCAAGCTTATATCTTGCCAATTTTTTGGTATAATAGGCTGAGTTAGATTTGCTTCTTTTAACTCCAAGTTAACAGGTTCAAGAAGCCCAAGTGTAGAAAAAATTTCTTTCAATCCCGTTTCTCCAACCATCAGAGAAATTTTAGCAGCTCCAACATTTGATGACCTAACAATTATCTCGTTGACTGAACTTTTATTATCGAATTTATATTTATCTTCAATTTTTTTAGAGCTTATTTTAAANGGTCTTGTATCAATTAAGGAATCCAGTTTAAATAAATTTTTCTCTAAACCTTGAGCNACGGGAAATATCTTAAAAGTTGATCCCATCTCATAAACACCTTGAACAACCCGATTAAAATAAATACTAGCATCTTTATTTTTTNCTGATCCNCTTCGCTCTTTGTTAGCGTCAAAATCTGGTGAGGAGGCAAGCGCTATTATTTCACCATTGTGTATGTTCATTATAACTAAGCCTCCGGCTTTAGCTCCCATTCTTTTTTGCCATTCTTTTAAAACATTTTCCACTTCCGCTTGTACCGGCAAGTCTAGAGATAAAACAATTTTGTTATTGTTTACTTTATTAAAATTTCTTACNGCTAATTTATCTTCGAAAGCTTTCTCTACCCCTGAAATTCCTGAAATTGTGGCATAATTTACATCGAACTCATTGACTTTTGTGTAGCCTACAATGTGGGATGCTAACGTTCCATAGGGATAAAAACGGTACTCTCTTTTACCAAAATATATTCCAGGTTGACCTAAGTCAAAAAGTGCTTTTTCCTGCTTTGGTGATACTAAGCTTTTTAACCAGAAAAATTTTCGCCCATCTTTCAATTTATTTAACAGTTCAACTTCATCCAAATCGGGAAAAATATTTTTTAACTTTTTAGCCACAAGTGACTTTTTCTGAATTTCTTGAGGTCGAATATATATTGAAACTCCCTCAAGGTTAGTTGCTAAAATATATCCATTCCTATCTGTAATATTAAGCCTGGAATGTATTTTCTCTTCCTGAAAATAACTATTACTTTTTTGGTTTTCCTTAGATGCGAGAAAGGCTATCTTCGCGCCTATCAATGAAAAGCCTGTGAATACTAAAAGACCAAATAAAAAAAGCCTTCTTCGAGTTCTAGGGCGCTCCGTAAAAATTTTTTCATTATTACTACTCATCATCACCAATTCCAGCAAGTCTTTTACCTACTAACGTAGCTGGTATATTTTTAATGGGCTCTTTCCGATATACTTCGGAAAATGAAATGAAATCATCAGGGTTGATTGGGGTTAATCTTAGCTCTAAGAAATAATACTCAAGAAGTTTTCTAAGCCGTTCTGGACTATTTAAATGAGCCCATTCTGCATTCAAAATTTTGATTTCCTTACTTGTTGAGAGAATTGATTTTTCGAGCTCTTTTACTCTTTCATTAGCAGCTCGGCTATCATAATTTATTTTATAGGACCAGAAGCCCAACNTAAAAGTACTGAGAGCAAGCNTTGTAAATAAAANAAATCTCAACATTTCATATTCCTAACTCAACCTCTGGGAATCGGATTGATGCNAAAATACTAGAGGGGTTATCTGAAACTTTTTTATAGACTCTCAATTTTGCAGATCTCGCTCTTTTATTTCTATAGATTTCATTATCGGTGGCGACTACCGGCCTTTTATTTACAGGTATAAGTGACGCAAAAGTTTTAGAGGTTGGTGGCCTATACCTATTGGTTGAAGAGGCCTTTCCTGACATTATCTTTCCAAAATCCTTAACGATTTTGTCCTCAATGCTGTGAAAGGTCACTACAGCAATTATTCCCCCCTTAATGATTATTTTCTCGGCAAATGTTAGAGCTCTTGATAAATCCTTTAATTCATTATTGACAGCAATTCTAATTGCTTGGAAAGTTCTCGTGGCAGGATCCTTTTTAAAGTTTTTTGGCACTATAGCTCTTATAATCTGTGCTAATTCAAGAGTAGTATTTATTTTCCTTTTTTTCCTTTCTGCAACAATTCTCTTCGCAATTTTTCTTGCTTTTCTCTCCTGTCCATAAAAGAAGATCAAATCTGCTAAAGTAGCCTCCGAACAGAGATTGATTATTTCGCTAGCAGTTGGACCAGTTTGGTTCCCCATTCTCATATCAAGGGGACCACTTTCCTTGAATGAAAATCCCCTATGATGGTTATCCAAATGCATTGACGAAACTCCCAGATCTAATACCACCCCGCAGATATCATTTCTACTGGTTATGTCGTTATTTTTTTCCATATCCGCGAAGCTTTGATTATAAAACTTTATCATATCCCCATATTCATTTTGTAGGATCTTAAAAAAAGTTTTTGTCGTTGGGTCCTTATCAATTGCCAAAACTTGACAAGCACCATTTTGTAGTAAAGCTCTACTATAACCCCCAGCCCCAAATGTACCATCAATCCAACAACCTGTAATTGGTGCTGATAAACTTATAAATTCCTTCAATAAAACCGGTACGTGTTCTTGTGATATCTGTCTTACCTCCGAAAAGAATTAATCTTGTAGCTGATCTAATTTTAAAAAGGGATTTTCATCTTCCGGCAAGTTCTTAAAAGATGAGTTCAAAGCATCCACTTCATCTTGGTAATTTTTTGGTTCCCATATTTGAAATTTCTCACCCATACCTGCAAATATTGCTTCATCTTTGATACCAATTTTCTCTTTTAGCCGATTTGATAAAACAATTCTTCCGGTTTCATCAAGCTGCATATATGTAGATTGAGTATTAATAAAACGCTCGAGAATTTCTCTTTCTCTTGAAAACCGTGGAAGTTTACTTATNAGCTTGTCNACTTTTGTTATTGAGCTGATNGTATAGCCTTCTAAACAAGTACTTCTTACACCTCCGTAAACAATAACAAAATTTGGGTAGGAACCGTCGCTGAAATCTGGATCACCNTCTTCAATTACTCGCCGGAAAGCAGCAGGGACTGATACACGTCCTTTAGCATCCACCTTATTTAATGACTCACCTCTAAATCGCCTTATCAATAAAAATCTCCTTAGAGGCCTCATTCAAAATTATTTGGGTAATTCGTTTATGAAGCTTTTGTTCGTTGGGTGCAGACGCGATGCCCGTATAAACCTGCTCATTTTTCTTGGAATTTATCCTCATTTTTTTATATCGCGTCTGCCATCTTATGGGATATCATGGAAATTTATGGAAATCAATGGAAAAATTTTTGTGCGGATGATTTGTAAGCCGGATCCTGTAAACACTCTGTGTTTGGTGACCATTCATCTTGACTTATTGTTACCAATAAGTTCTAGCGACCAACCCGGACTCTGTCTGGAATAACCGAGCTATGCTCACGAGTCCCTATTAGGTCTTGCTCCTGGTGGGGCTTGCCATGCCTTTTTTGTTACCAAAAAAGCGGTGAGCTCTTACCTCACCTTTTCACCCTTACCTAATAATAAGGCGGTATATTTTCTGTGGCGCTTTCCCTCAAGTTACCTTGGCCAGCTATTAACTGGCACCATCTTCCATGGAGTCCGGACTTTCCTCAGCTTTTAGGCTGCAGCCACCCAACCATCCGCAACTTNTGATTTACAGCAAAAAAANNTTTAACTCAATNATTTTAAGTCCAGTAATTTCTTAGAACAGAATAATCATTGAGCTTTAATTCTTTTGATTTACCAGCTTGTAAATCATCTAAATTGAACGGTCCAAACCTGTTCCTTATCAATCTCATTACAGTAAGATTAAAGCTGGCTAATATTTTTCTTATTTCTCTATTTTTTCCTTCGGTTAAAACCATTTCAATCCAGGAATAAGATCGATTACTTTGCAAAAATCTAACTTCTATTGGTTTATAATTTANTCCGTTCAATGAAACACCTCTTTCTATTTCGTTCAAATTTCGACTTGTTAAGTTTCCTTTTATTTTCACTCTGTANGTCCTTTCAAACTTATTTTTCGGTAATTCAAGNTATCTTTTCAAGTCTCCGTTGTTGGTCAAAATCATTAAGCCTTCGGAGTTATAATCTAGACGACCAATAATCATTAAATGCTCCAATTTACTTTCAATTAGGTCAAAAATAGTTCTTCTACCCAATGCATCTTTAGAAGTACTTAAGTAACCCTTCGGTTTATTAAGCTGATATATGACTGTAGGAATTACTTGGCTTACAATTACNCCGTCTAATTTCAATACATCTTTTTTATTGCAACTTCTCCAAGGCTCAATTACCGCCTCTCCATTAAGTGTCACCCTTCCATCGAGGATCAACTTCTCGGCCTCTCTCCTTGACGCCAATCCAGCCTTCGCCAAATACCTAGATATCCTTATCTCACTTTTGATTGACATATTTAAAAATTAAACATAAATCCATATAAAAATTATCATCTTTTTACATGTTATGATAAAAGACAAAAATATGGAATTAGCAATAAAAGAAGCAAAAAAAGCTGCTCTGCGAGATGAAATACCTATAGGAGCAATAATCAAAGAGGATTCTGGAAAAGTAATCGCAAAAGAAAGCAATAAAATCATAGAATTATGCGATCCTACTGCCCATGCAGAAATTAATGCTATAAGAATTGCTTGCACAGTACGTGAGGACCTTTATTTATCAGATTGCACCATGTATGTAACTCTAGAACCATGCTCGATGTGTCTAGGTGCCATAATTAATTCAAGGCTTAAAAAGTTAGTATATGGACTACCTTCACCAAAATATGGTGCTTTCAGTTCAAATCATTCAACCTTTAAGAACACAGAAGGACTTATTAAAAATACAGAGGTTTATGGGGGGTTTTATCAATCCGAAATCTCACTAATAATGAGAGAATTTTTTGAAGATAAAAGGACGAGGTTCGATGGAAATAGACACTGAAACAACGTTAAAGATTGCGCGGCTTTCGCGTATAAAAATAACAGATACTGAGTCTGATGATATTCAAAAAGACCTAAACAGGATTGTTGAATTTGTAAAAAAACTTGGTGAAATTGACATTAGCGGTGTTAGTGAGTTCAATTTTGGGGAAACATACTTAAAAGACATGAGGGAAGATAGCATTATCATCAATGATAATACAGATGACGTACTTAAAAATACGAAAAATAAAAACCAAGATTTTTTCACCGTCCCGAAAATTGTGGAATGAATGAAGTGAATCTGACAGAGCTTGGAATAAAAGATTCGAGAGATCTACTAAAAAGGAAGCAAATAAGTGCGACAGAGCTGACTAAAGCTTACATTCAAAACATAGAGGAGAGCTCTAAACTGAATGCATTTATTGAAAAAACTTTTGACAAAGCTTTAATGCAGGCCTCTCAAGCTGATAAAATCATAGGCACTGAATCAGAAAAATCGCTCTGTGGAATACCTCTCGGAATAAAAGACTTGTTTTGCTGTAAGGATGTGAAAACACAGGCAGCGTCAGATATCTTGGATAACTTCGTACCACCTTATGAAAGCACAGTTACACAGAAACTTTGGAACGAACAGGCCATTATGTTAGGCAAGTTAAATATGGATGAGTTCGCTATGGGCTCATCAAATGAAACATCTACCTATGGACCTGCAATTAACCCTTGGAGATCATCTAATTGTAATGACTTTCTAACACCAGGAGGGTCTTCAGGAGGCTCGTCTGCTGCTGTAGCTGCTAATCTTTGTGCCGGCGCTACAGGTACTGACACAGGCGGATCAATCCGTCAACCGGCAGCATTTACAGGGACAGTTGGATTAAAACCTACTTATGGTAGATGCTCAAGATGGGGAATTATAGCTTTCGCTTCTTCTTTTGATCAAGCTGGCCCTATCACCAAGAACGTTACGGATAATGCAATAATGTTGAAAGCTATGTCTGGTTTTGATCCTTTAGACAGTACTTCAGCGAAAATAGAGGTGCCAGACTACGAGAAAGAATTAGGAAAAGATATAAAAGGACTACGTGTTGGTATTGCTAAAGAATATAGCCTGCAAAAAGGTGACTCAGCAGCAAAAAAGAAATTGGAACAGACTATATTACTATTAAAAAACATGGGAGTGGAACTAGTTGACGTGTCACTCCCACATACCGAATTTGCTTTACCTACCTATTACGTTTTAGCGCCCGCCGAGGCATCATCAAACCTAGCAAGATATGATGGAGTTAGATACGGTCACCGTGCGAAACTTGATACAAATGACTCCATATTAGAGCTTTATGAGAAAACAAGGTCAGAAGGGTTTGGAACTGAAGTTAAAAGACGAATTTTAATCGGTACATATGTGCTCTCTTCCGGCTATTATGATGCATATTATAAAAGAGCGCAAAAAGTCAGAAACTTAATAAAGAATGATTTTGACAAGGTATTTAAAAAAGTTGACTTAATATTAACTCCAACAACGCCAACCGCTGCGTTTCCTTTGGGCTCAAAAGGCACACAAGACCCTGTGGAAATGTATATGAACGATATATTTACAGTACCGGCTAATCTCGCTGGCATTCCAGCTCTTAGCCTGCCCGTCGGATTGGACGAATCTGGGCTTCCGCTAGGAGTNCAACTGATTGGAGACTATTGGCAAGAACCATTGCTGTTAAATACTGCGTTTAATCTTGAAAATGCATTAGCCTTTGAAAATAGGCCAAAAAATTGGTGGGCATGATGTTCAAATATATCTTTTTTTTGAATTTTCTATTACTTTTTGGCTGCCAAACAGACATCTCCAATAAAAATGAAGTGGTAAAAGGAAACACTAACCTGAAGACCGGCGACGGAGTGTTAGATCTCTCTCAATTTTCTCAAGAGCAACAAAAAATTGAGAGGGAAAAGGCTGCTAAAAGACTGGAAGAACTAAAAGCAGGACGGGTGATTTTAGAAGCTGATGACAATGAGAAAATTAGGACGACATCGGTAAATTTGGCTGTTTTTGCGCGAAGCGTTTCAAATAAAGTAGGTGAAAAAATTTACTACAGACGTTTTTTAGGTNTTGACGCTAACCCCGGATGCAAAATGTTCTCCAATAAAAATGAGGCTCAAATATTTTTTCTAAAAAATGGAGGACCAAAAAACGATTTCCATNATATCGATGTAGATGGNGATGGATTTGCTTGTGAATGGGATCCAGCAATATATAGAAAAATTAAATTAAATAGTGAAACAATCCACCAGAGCAATTAGAGTAATCTTATAAAAAAATGCTAAATATTTTACATCATTATATCGGCACAAAGATTCTAAACAGGATAGAGCCGGAAATTTCCCATGCCATAGCTTTATGCTATCTACGTGTTTTGGATCAGCTTGTAAAAAAAAAAAAAATGCTACTACTGGCTTGAAAACAAAAATATGTGGGATGGAATTAGCTTCACCCATAGGATTAGCCGCGGGCTTTGATAAAAATGCGGACGTCTTCAACGCCACTCTATCTTTAGGCTTTGGTTTTGTTGAAGTTGGTACAATTACTCCAAACCCACAAACAGGTAATCCCAAACCACGATTATTCAGACTTCCAGACGAAGAAGCCTTAATTAATAAAATGGGCTTCAACAATAAGGGTATGTTATATGTATCGAAAAATGCAAGAAAACCAAAACTAGGAATTGTAGGTGTCAATATAGGTGCCAACGCAAAGAGCATCAACAAGGTTTTGGACTACACATCTGTTTTCGAATGTTTAGCACATCTATTCGATTATGTAACAATAAACGTATCTTCACCGAATACAAAAAACCTTAGAGACCTACAAAAACCGGAATTACTAGAAAAAATCTTAAAAAACGTTAAATCCATTAATGTCTCGCTTAAAAGTCCAGTGCCTATTTTCATTAAAATTGCACCAGACCTTTACAAAAACAATATAATAGAGATCCTAAATGTCTGTGAAGAAAATGGTGTGTCTGGTCTAATTGCAACTAACACTACAATAAGTTCAAAAACTTTAAAAAAACCTACTAGTTTCGAAGGCGGTTTATCTGGCAAACCGCTCTTTAAGCCATCAAACAATATATTAAGATTACTTGCTAAAAAGAAAAATGCGTCAACAGCTCTCATTGGAGTAGGTGGTATATTCTCAGCAACAGACATATACGAAAAAATAAAGATGGGAGCATCAGCTGTACAAATCTATACAAGCTTCGTTTACAATGGTCCAAGGCACGTAAAAAAGATGGAGGTAGAGCTTAAAAAGCTTTTATTAAATGACGGATATAGCACCATTGACAGTGCCGTTGGAGCTTTACTAAGATGAAAAACAAGTTTTAATTCTGTCTATTTTAGACCAAAGGGTTATAGCTCTTACTGAATTGAAAACTACTATCGAAGTCCATAACCCTGTGTTTTCTATTAAGGGGATGAGAACAATTGCGCACGTAAAAAAGATTGCAAAAGANTGACACATTGCAATTCTTATCTCTTTACCTCTTGCTGCACCGAGAAAAATGCCATCGTAAACGTAAGAAAATACACTNACAATTGGCATGATTGATATCCAAATTATAAAGTCGTAACAAATTAATCTGACCTCTTTAATGGATGTCATCAAATCGACAACTAAGAAACCTAAGGAATAGATGCTAACACTAATAACACCGGAAAAAATAAAGCCAAGTTTTAGAGCAGACTTTACCACTTTCTTAAATTCTTCGTACCTCCGTTTACCTATCGCCTCACCTACTAAAATCTCGGCAGAAAAAGCAATCCCATCTAGGGCATAAGCGGAAAGAAAAGTAATTTGTAATAAAATGTGGTTGGCTGCTAAAACTTCAGAGCCAAAAAGTGTCCCGAAGATAAGATATGATAAAAAAACGGACTGAAGGAGCGTTGACCTGATGACGATATCTATATTCAAAAGAATGAAAGATTTCCATTTATTTGATAGAAAAATTAGTTTCACTTTTATCCGCTCTTTATTCAGCAAAAATTCTCTACTCAAATAGATACCTATACAAAAACCACAGATTTCAGATATTATCGTTGCATAAGCGACACCAGCTATTCCCAAATAAAGAAATTTTACAAATATAATATCGAGAAAGATGTTTAAAAGGTTAACAGCGACTAATAAGCAAAGCGAATGAAAGGTCTTTCCCATTCCAAACAGCCACCCCACGAAGACAAACATTGAAATAGCAAAAGGTGCTGCAAGGATTCTTATCGACATATATTCTATTGCCAGTTCTTCAGCATCTTTATCACCCTCTAAAAAATAAAAGATAGAAGAAAACAAAAAGGAGTGAACCGCTACAAGAATAATGCCACCAGCACCTCCGATAATTAAGCCTCTGATTAATATACTAGATACTTCAACATTTTGGTCGGCTGCACGTGCTTGTGCAACAAGACCTGTGACGCCCATTCTTAAAAACCCAAAGAACCAGTAGATCGACCCGATTAAAACAGCACCCATAGAGATACCGGCGAGAACGTCCAGTGCACCCAAATGTCCAATTACAGCTGTATCTGTAACACTGAGTACAGGAATAGAAATGTTTGCCAAGATTATAGGGTATGCAAGAGTAAAAATCCTTTTATCGGTTTTAGGTAAAAGCTGGCTCGACATTTTTAATTCATAAAAGCATTAAAACTATAATAATTTAATTGACCATCTAAACAGTTTGATAATATTGTTGACTAGTTAAACTTAACGTAAACGTCAAAATCATTTTAAGTCAGAGGTCATCCGATGAATGTAATTTCCACAAAGCGTAAAGAAGACAAAGTTAACACTATTACGGAAATGTGTAAAATGTTTCAGGTTAGTGCTNGAACACTAAGATTTTACGAATCAAAAGAGCTATTATTTCCGATCAGAAAAGGTCAACATCGTTTATTTACTAAGAGTGATAGAGGAAGAATGAAATTAATTATGCAGGGCAAAAGATTTGGCTTTAGCTTGGAAGAAATAAGACAGTTACTCAATTTATACAATTTTGGTGATCATCGGACTAGACAAATTAAACAAACCTACCAACTTGGCTTAACGAGACTATCTTCAATGGAACAACAAAAGAAAGAGTTGGGCATCGCTATAAAAGACCTAAAAACACAACTTCAGCTTTGTAAAGACCTCCTTCTCAAGAGGGGAGCGGACGCTGAAGACNTATAATTTTAACCTAGAGAGAAACCATGCACGCATATCACCCACCATTAGAAGANTTCAATTTTATCCTTCACCATTTTCTTGANATAGAGAAAGAAGATATCAAAGGCTACAACGACTTATTGCCTGAATTTACCAAGACCGTTTTTGAAGAGGCTGGTAAACTAGCAAAAGAAGTAATTTCTCCCTCGAACAAGGATGGTGACGAGCAAGGCTGTATATTAGAAAATGGGGTCGTGCGAACTCCAGATAGCTTCAAACTTGCGTTCGAAAAACTAAGAGAGGGTGGTTGGCTTTCTCTTGATATCGAGGAGGAATTTGGTGGGCAGAACTTACCTTTAATACTTTCTACAGTAACAAATGAAATGTTCACAAGCGCTAATATGTCCTTAACCATGTATAGCGGCCTTTCTAGGGGAGCGTATTCAGCTATTTTCCTTCATGGTTCTGAGGATCAAAAACTATTATATTTACCAAAGTTAGCNACTTGCGAATGGACTGGCACGATGAATTTAACCGAGCCCCACTGTGGTACGGATTTAGGGTTGATAAAGACTAAGGCTACTCCCATGGGGNATGACTCATATCAACTAACNGGACAGAAAATNTTTATTTCCTCAGGCGACCATGATTTATCAAAAAATATTATACATTTAGTTCTAGCTAAAACTCCAGATGCGCCAAAGGGTGTAAAAGGCATATCACTATTTGTGGTACCAAAATTTTTGATAAANGATGATGGATCATTNGGTGAAAGAAATAANTTGTCAGTNGGAAAAATAGAGAAAAAGATGGGCATCAAAGGAAATGCCACTTGCGTTATGAATTATGATGGTGCCAAGGGTTACCTCGTTGGCGAAGAAAATAAAGGCCTTAAAGCGATGTTTACAATGATGAATGAGGCTAGATTAGGTGTAGGAATGCAGGGGCTAGCTCAAGCAGAAATAGCGTATCAGGCAGCATTAGCTTATGCAAAAGATAGGAGACAAGGGCGAGCAATTCAAGGTAAAGCCGATCCAGATCAAAACGCTGACCCAATTATTGTTCATCCCGATGTTAGAAGAAATCTCATGGAGCAGAAATCATTTATTGAAGGGGCAAGAGGCTTTATTGCCTGGGCTGCTGTACTTTTAGACAGNGCAAAAAGAGAGGGAGATAAGAGCGCTGAGGGGATTGCTAGCTTGCTAATCCCAGTTATTAAAGGCTATGTAACAGATAAGGGTTTTGAATACACTATAAACGCGCAGCAGGTATTTGGTGGACATGGCTATATTGAGGAATGGGGAATGAGTCAATATGCTAGAGATTGTAGNATTGCGATGATTTATGAGGGCACAAATGGGATTCAAGCGCTTGATTTAGTTGGCAGAAAGCTCTCTATGGATGGTGGAAAATATATGCGGGAGTATCTAAATTTGGTTCAGNCTTTNATAAATGAGNAGCACTCTGAAGACTTAAAAAACGATTTCATTACTCCATTGAAAAAATCGATCGAACATCTGCAGGCAGCGCTGATGTTTTTCATGCAGAATGGNTTGAAAAATCCTCTAAGCGCTGTTTCTGGAGCNACTGATTTTCTGCACTTGGTTGGATTAGTTTCTCTGGGTTTTATATGGTCAAANAANGCACAATCTGCTAAAGAGAAGCTAAAAGATGTTTCGGCTAATAAGAATTTTCTGGAAGCAAAGATTTTGACGGGTTCATATTTTATGCATCGACAGCTTCCCGAAACCAAACTTAGACTCGATAGAATCTTAACGGGAGAAAAGCANGTGATGAGCTTGGCAGCGGATCAATTTTAAATGGGAAAGGATCGATAGATGGAAGGCGCGTATATATACGATACGGTTAGAAGCCCTAGGGGAAGAGGGAAAAATGGTTCCCTCAATGAGCTTACTGCAGTTGCCCTTTCTGCGAAAATTTTACAAGNATTACGTGAAAGAAANAANCTTAACACTCAAGAAATAGAAGATGTGATTTGGGGCAATGTTACGCAAGTTGGCGAACAGGGAGGCTGTTTGGCAAGATCAGCTGTTATTGCTGCCAACTATAGTGAGACAACTCCAGGCCTATCTATAAACAGATTTTGTGCGAGCGGGCTAGAAGCTGTGAACCTTGCTACAAATCAAGTTAAAGGTTCAGCTGGCGANGCATATGTTGCTGGAGGAGTGGAAATGATGAGTCGCGTTCCCATGGGATCCGATGGCGCGGCTATCGCAGTTGATCCGACTTTGGCAATGAATTCATACTTTGTTCCTCAAGGTATTTCAGCAGATATTTTAGCCACAAAATACGGTTTTTCCAGAGATGATGTTGACGCTTTCGCAGTAGAAAGTCAAAANAGAGCTACTNCTGCAAGGAAATCAGGATATTTCAAAAAGTCAATTNCGCCAATAAAAGACCAAAACAATTTAACTATTTTGGAAGAGGACGAGTACATAAGGCCAGAAACAACTATGCAATCTTTGGGTGGCTTGGAACCNAGCTTCAAAAATATGGGAGAGGTAATGCCAGGTTTTGATGCTGTGGCATTACTAAAATATCCTGAGTTTGAAAAAATNAATCATGTGCATCATGCAGGTAACTCAAGTGGAATTGTTGACGGAGCAGCAGCTGTCTTAATTGGAAATAAAGAATTTGGCGAAAAAAACGAGNTAAAGCCTCGAGCACGAATTGTAGCAACGTCAAAAATTGGAACNGACCCTACAATTATGCTTACGGGACCGCTTCCTGCTACTGAAAAGGTCCTTAAGCTAAGCGGAATGAGTATAAAAGACATTGACTTATTTGAGGTAAATGAGGCCTTTGCNTCAGTACCACTTTCCTTCATGGAACATTTTGGGGTAGANCATGANAAAGTGAANGTAAACGGTGGTGCTATTGCNATGGGTCATCCTTTGGGAGCTACAGGAGCGATGCTTTTGGGAACTGCATTAGATGAGTTAGAAAGAACTGGCAAGTCCACAGCACTTACTACACTTTGCGTAGCATCTGGAATGGGGGCTTCAACAATAATAGAAAAAGTTTAATAAGGGAAAGTATGTGTAGTGATTTTACCAAAAAGATAGACAAAGATAATATCGCAGTAATTACATGGAACTGTCTTGATAAGTCAATGAACACAATGACTGAAGGTGGGTTAAGGAGNTTCAAACNAGTAGTCACTGAAGCTTTGTCTGAAGAAAAAATCAAAGGGATCATAATCACCTCAGGTAAGGTTGATTTTTCGGGGGGCATGGATCTTTCCACATTAGAGGCACTAAAACGGAATTCTGGNTCTGACCCAGCTTCTAAAATTTTCGAGTACATTATGGAAGGACATAGTTTACTAAGAAAAATAGAGTTAGGAAAAATGGATGATACCTCTAAAAGCAAACCTGTGGCGTTTGCAGGTGGNGGTATCTGTGCNGGAATAGGCACCGAAATTGGCCTAGCTTGTCACCGACGCTTTTTCTCATCGTCAAAAAGATCGAAAATTGGATTGCCAGANATACTNGTTGGTCTTTTTCCAGGTTTAGGAGGGACAACAAGAATACCAAGAATGATGGGGCTCATGGGTGCGTCATCAGTTCTGTTAGAAGGGAAACTATTTACAAGTGAAAAGGCGAAAAGTAT
The DNA here is from genome assembly GCA_002703515.1 of Paracoccaceae bacterium. GTDB lineage: Bacteria > Pseudomonadota > Alphaproteobacteria > Rhodobacterales > Rhodobacteraceae > CACIJG01. The sequence goes on from NZSE01000049.1 coordinate 20,084, forward strand.
TGGATTAGTTGACGAGCTTGTTCCNGAGAACGAATTAATCCAAAAAGCNAAGGACTGGATTTTATCTGTTTCTCCTCAGGAGCTAGTCAAACCATGGGATCAAAAAGGATTCAAGTTTCCTGGAGGGGCGCCATATCATCCNAGTGGCTTCATGTCNTTTGTTGGAGGTTCNGCTTTGGTTAATGGGAAAACGAAAGGTTTGTATTTCTCNGCAAAAGCACTNCTTTCATCAGTTTACGAGGGTGCACTCGTTGACTTTGATAGTGCTCTTAGAATTGAGGCTCGTTGGTTTACAAAAGTGCTAATGACGGATACATGCACTAATATGGCACGAACTCTTTTTTTAAATAAGAGTGCATTGGAAAAAGGTCAGCAAAGACCCTCAGACGTAAAAGAAACCAATTTGAAACAAATCAGTGTTATTGGAAGTGGAATGATGGGGTCAGGTATAGCTTACGCGTCTATATTGCAGGGGCTAGAGGTTTTGCTTATNGATCAAAATATCGAAGCTGCNGANGCNGGAAAAACAAAAATTGANATGCTCTTAAGTGAGAGNGTNAAANGAAAAAAATTATCNGAAGANGANAAAANNNNACTNCTNGNAAANGTAAANACGNTNTCATCANTNGANAAAATTTCNNGCAGNGATNTNGTNATAGAGGCTGTNTTCGAGGANTTNNAGCTTAAACANANNTTNTATAAAAAAATNGAGCCNNATCTAAANNANNNNGCNATTNTAGCATCTAANACATCCACTTTGCCTATNACNAANTTNTCNGAGGNNTTANCAGGATAGCACNCGNTTCATAGGCATACATTTTTTTAGCCCAGTTGACAGAATGAATTTGGTCGAGCTTATAAAGAGCGAGAAAACAAATGACTACGCATTGGCTGTTGCTTTGGATTATACAAGTATGATTAAAAAGACGCCGATAGTTGTTAATGATTCTAGAGGCTTTTATGCAAATCGGTGCATAATCCCTTATATAAATGAGGGATTAAGAATGCTTAGTGAGGGCATTGAACCCGCTCTTATTGAGAATTCTGCTAAGCAAATAGGAATGCCCGTCGGACCTTTGCAACTGCTTGATGAACTATCAGTTTCATTAGCTTTAAATGTTGCAAAAGAGACAAAGGAAGCTCTAGGAACCAAATATCAAGAAACTGGAACTGAAAGTATTTTGCTAGAAATGTCCAAAAACAATAGGCTCGGAAGAAAAGAATTGGCTGGGTTTTATGAATATGATGAGAAAGGACGGCGTGTAAAGCTCTGGGAAGGTTTAAGAAATCTTAACGTAGAAAATACGTTTGCTAATATAACAGCGGAGTCTGTGAAAAGCCGTCTTGCATATGTTCAAGCACTTGAGGCGGTACGAGCTTTTGAAGAAAACATTTTGCTTAGTGTTGAAGAAGGAGATGTCGGCGGTATTTTAGGTTGGGGCTGTCTCATATGGGCAGGTGGTCCCTTCAGTTGGCTTGATCATGTCGGGCATGAAAAAGTGGTTGTGGAATGCCAAGACTTATCTGATCAGTACGGAGCTAGGTTTACCCCACCAAAAATAATTAAAGAACTAGCAAGTAGTGGCCGCAAGTTTTATAACTAAAGAAAGTATTTAGGGAGTAAAATATGGACAATTTAATGCAAGATTTTCCTTTGCGCGTAACTAGTATTATTGACCATGCTGCGAAGTATCATCCTGAACGAAAAATTATATCTAAAGACACCAAAGGAAATATTACAGATACAAACTATAGAAATGTTCATAGAAATTCAAAAAAAGTCGCACACGGCTTACAAAAGCTTGGAGTCAAAAAAGGAGATGTGATAGGCGTTATGGCTTGGAATAATCATAGCCACCTAGAGGTTTGGTATGGTATTCCCGGAGTTGGCGCAGTTAATCATAACCTCAACCCAAGACTATTTTCTGAACAACTTATTTATATAATAAATCATGCAAACGATAAAATCTTAATCATTGATACAGACCTCGTACCTATAATCGAGAAAATAATCAACGATTGTCCTAAGGTTGAGAAACTAATAATACTTTGTTCCAAAGCAGATCTGCCTTCTACTCAATTTTCAAACGTTATCTCCTATGAAGAACTTTTATCACTAGGAGACGAAAATTTTGAGTGGATAAGCGGTGAAGAAACGGATGCATGTGGAATATGCTATACCTCTGGAACTACCGGAAACCCCAAAGGAGTTGTTTATACCCACCGCTCCAATACATTACACGCGCTAACGCAGGCGGCTCCCGATATGCTAAATTTATCCAGCACCGATACCATAATGCCAGTTGTCCCACTTTTTCATGCTAATGGCTGGTCGATAGCTTATACAGCACCGTTAGTGGGGTCCGCTATAGTTTTTCCTGGTGGCGATTTAAGTCCATCCTCTCTATACTCTATGCTAGAGAAAGGAGTCACTATTACAGCAGCAGTGCCAACGGTTTGGTTACTCTTATTAAATTTTCTTAAAAGCGAGAAAAAGGAACTCAGTTCACTTAAACGGGTGGTAATAGGAGGTTCATCTTGCCCAAGAAGTGTAATTGAAGATTTCCAAAATATATATGGGGTAAGAGTGCTACACGCTTGGGGAATGACAGAACTCTCTCCTCTTGGCACTATCTGTTCATTTAAACCGGAAATAGAAAGTTTAAACGAAAATGATAAGCTCGATATACAAGAAACAACTGGGCATCCTCCTTTCGGCGTGGATCTGAAAATTGTCGATGACGATGGTAAAGAAATAGAGTGGGATGGAAGTACTCAAGGTGATCTTTATTGTAAGGGAGCTGCAGTTGTTAAAAGGTATCTCAAAATGGACGAATTAGCCGTTGACAGCGATAATTGGTTCAATACAGGAGATGTTGCAACAATTGATAAAAATGGGTATATGCGAATTACAGATAGATCAAAAGATGTAATCAAATCAGGTGGCGAGTGGATTTCATCAATTGACTTGGAGAATGCTGCAGTTGGTCATCCTGATGTAGCAGAAGCGGCGGCAATCGGAGTTCCTCATCCTAAATGGGATGAACGGCCTGTCTTGGTAATAGTGACAAATGACGGGAAAGATGCCAATAAGGATAGTATTATTAGCCATGTATCAGAGAGNGTAGCTAAGTGGCAAAAACCAGATGATGTAATTTTTGTAGACGAAATTCCACACACAGCAACTGGTAAAATTTCAAAACTGGAACTTAGAAAATTAGTAGCAAATCTGGATTACAAACATCCAGATTTAAGATAGCTTGGCCGGATACTCTAAACTCGAGGTTAAGGGCGAGTGGAACTCTAAATCCAATCAGTCTGAGGAAGTATTAGTTGCATTTGGCTCTATTTCTCTAAATATCCTTGATACCACAGGAGAACCTCTAAGGCAGTGGGCGTACTCCTCTATATTTTTAAAAAATAACGAAGCGTCCAAATCTATTTTTTGTCCAGATTTAGAGGAAACTGAAAGTCTTTATATCTTTGACCAAGACGCAGTAAACCACCTGATACTTTTATGNAATAAAACCAAGCGAAAAAAACTCTCTAAATTGTTTCCATGGCTTTTTGTAATTATTTTATTGTTTATCTCNTCNGNNTTTTTTTCANGCTACTTTAGAGTAATTACTGAAAAAATTGCNCTTTCTATAACTTCTGCTGAACANGAAAGTAATCTTGGAAACATAATGTTTAGTGAAATTTCNNGAGTGNCATATTGCNATATANACAANACCAATCGATATATTCGTAGCNTAGACAAAAANTACCTCTCCGGAATGANTAACNCTATTGANCTNATTTTTATCAATTNAAAAATCAAGAATAGCATACTGTTTCCNGGNGGAAAATTACTAGTGCCCTACAATATCTTAGAAAACGAAGATGGATCATTTGTTTTAATTAAAGTAATTAAATNGGCNAAGGAGGCTTTAAAAAATAAAAAAGCAACAATAGAATTTTTCTCTAAGCAGCGAAGCAAGGCTCTATTGATTTATATTTTTGGAAGTTTTACTGACTTAAATTTTTACAGGGATAACGGTCTATTAATTAGCCTGGACAGTACCTCTTATGCCTTAGATGAAGGCTTTACTGACAAGGAATGGCTTAAATTAAAAAATCTTTGCAAGCTTTAGTCATACACTATCTTTCCGTCTGCAATTTTTGCATTTTTGTCTACTAACTGTGAAATAGTTGGATTATGGGAAGCAATAATTGCTGAAATATTATGTTCTTTTATTAGTTCTATTAGAAAGCTCATNACTTTTGAAGTGGTTGATTGATCNAGATTTCCTGTNGGCTCATCTGCTAANAGTAATGTTGGTTCATTTATTATTGCTCTACAGATTGCTACCCTTTGCTGTTCACCTCCAGATAATTCAGCCGGTCGGTTGTCCATACGTTTACNTAAACCTACCTTTTCTAGTAGTTGTTGGCCTTTTCTAACTGCAATTCCTTTCGATATACCCTCAAAAAGCAAAGGGAAAATAATGTTTTCTAATGCTGAAAATTCTTGAATGAGATGATGAAACTGAAAAACAAATCCAATGTTTTTTCGTCTAATAATCGACGTTTGAAAGTCGTTTTTAGTATCNACTTTTGAGCCATTAATATAAATATCGCCTGAAAATTGGCTATCNAATANGCCTGCAATTTGAAGAANAGTAGTCTTTCCTGATCCTGANGGGGAAAANAGACCTACNACNTCATTTCTTTTAACATTGAAGTCCATCCCCTTAAATATCTCAGCCAATGGCACATCACCNTTACCACCAAATATCTTTGTAACTCTCTGTAAACTCAAAACAATATTACTCATACTTCAAAGCCTCCGCTGGATCCAAATTTGCTGCTTTTCTGGCAGGAAAAATAGTTATTACAAAAGAGATTGATAAAGAGACTGTTAATGCAAAAACTACATCTTCTATTCTTAGCCTTGCTGGTACTTGAGCAAGAAACCTAATCTCTTCGTTCCAAACTGAAGATCCAAGTATGTACTCAACAAGCCATTGTATCTCATTTATGTAAGTTACAAAAAGCATCCCAATAATGACACCTAAGATAGTTCCAGACACTCCAATTAAACTTCCACATATAAAAAATATTCTTAAAATTGATGTCCTTGTTAACCCAAGAGAACGGAGTATCCCAATATCTCTGCCTTTATTCTTAACAAGCATTACCAGTCCAGAAATAATGTTCATGGCAGCAATCAAAACTATAAGCGACAGAATTATAAACATTACTCGACGTTCTAAATCTAAAGCATCTAAGAAAGCCGCTGTTCTCTCTTTCCAAGACCAAAGCAAGTATCTTTCGGCCAATTCATCTACTAAATTTTCCTTGAATTCATCGACATCAAATGGATCTTCCAAGAGCACTTCGATTAAGTCAGCCTTATTAGCTCTATTAAAAAAAAGTTGAGCATTTTTTATTGGCATGTAAATTCGTGTGCTGTCTATATCATATCGGCCAACTGAAAATATATACTTTACTTTATATACGTTTACCCTTGGAATAGTTCCAAAGACTGATTTTGCCCCATTTGGACTAATGAGTTTAATTGTGTCATCAATAGATATATTCAATTTTCTAGCAAGTTGAGCTCCTACTGCTACCCCATCGTTAAAATTTTCTACGCTACC
>NZSE01000050.1 GCA_002703515.1 Paracoccaceae bacterium
TTATTTTCATGAATCTCCTAAAGCTAGAATAAGAAGTAATGGTTGCAAAATATGTAATAAAGATGAACAAGCCCAACATAAAAGAAACCTAGCAATAGCTAAGAATGGATCACTATGTGATAACTATCCAGAGTTAAAAGATCTTTGGAGTTTAAAAAATAAAAATCCTATTAGTGATTATTCATCAGGTAGTCACTACAAAGCATTTTGGGAATGCAAATATGGTCATGAGTGGAAAGCAGTTATTAAAGATGTGGCTTCTGGCTCAAGATGTCCAGAATGTGCGCCGTTTAAAAAAACAATCAAAAGAAAACAAAGTGCAATTGATAGGTATAATGAAATAATAAAAGAGTGGGATTTCAAAAATAATTTTCCAAAAGTGCCTGAAGATTTTACATATGGAAGTGGGAAATTGGTGTGGTGGATTTGTCCGAAAGAACATAATTATCAAGCAAAAATTAGTAATCGCACCTCTAATAACTCAAATTGCCCATTCTGTACAGGTAGAAAAGTATCAGTTGAAAATTCGTTTAAAATAAATTTTCCTGATCTTTTACAAGAATGGGATGTTTTAAGAAATAAAAGAGGTCCAGAAGAATTCATAAGCGGCTCACACTACAAGGCATGGTGGAAATGTAAAAATGGTCATTCTTGGAATGCAGAAATTAGAGCCAGAACTCAAAAGGGAAAACAGTGCCCAGAATGCAGATTAAATAATCTTCCATGAATTCTGATTTAATCAAACAAGCTTGGCAATCTAGAGGATACAGCTTCGGAGTCTTCCGTGATCCTCCAGGACAGGTTTGGGCTGACTTTGTACATAGGACTGATGAACTTGTAGTCCTTGCAGAAGGAGAGATCGAGGTGGAGATAGAAGGAGAGTCTCAGAGGCCTCAGATAGGTGAGGAAGTCTTCATTCCTGCAAATGCAGTCCACACAGTTAGGAATGTTGGACAGACAAACAATGTTTGGTACTGTATTTTATTCATCCACAGCCAGGATGGTTGAATCAGTTTGCTAATTCCCCATAGTCCCGATAGACCAAGGTTTTATTGAAGGTATCTTCGAGGTATTGTCCCATGTTGATGGGTTGGTAGGCGGGAGGATGCGTTTCTGATACACATCCAAAGGATTGCCGAAGCGGTATTCAGCGCTCTGTTTCGGGTCATTCCGGATCAGCTTTTTGCAGTTCCCGCAGGTACGAGCGGAAATTTTTGTCTTGGAGGATATGACCCGAAAAGGGAAAGCAGTTATATGATGTATGCTATCAGCGGAGGTGGTTATGGAGGAAACCCCAAGGAGGACGGGCTCTCAAAAGGTTGCTCGACCATTGGTATCTCAAAGACCACTCCGATTGAAATCATNGAACAGTATTATTCCGTTCTCTTCGAGGAGTACTCACTTCATGAAGGATCTGGAGGTGCAGGAAGCCGGACAGGCGGATTCGGAGTGAATTATAAAGTCCGACTGCCAGAATAATTATCAGGATAANCGGTTTTTATNCAACACCTCTGGATTGAGGGTAAAGCCACATCCNGGTCGATTGGGGATGGTGAGGTAGCCGTCTTTGAGTTCCATTTTTTCATTGAAGAGATTGACGAACCAAGGCATGTGTTCCACTGAGATGCAGTTGGGGGNTGATCCGGCAATCGGCAAGCTATGCTCTGTGAAAATGTGAGTTGAGATGGGGATGTTGTAGNCAGAAGCCAGTGCTGCTGTTTTTCGCATCTCACTCAATCCTCCGATNCGTTGAAGATCCGGCATCAGGATGTCGCATGCCTTGGAGTCCAGGTAGGCTTTCATCCCAAAACGGGTGTATTCGGTTTCTCCACTGGCAACATTGAGATCGAGCCTTTTTCTCACTTCGGCATGGCCTGCCAGGTCATAAGCCTTTACAGGTTCTTCAAACCAGAAAATATCGAATTCTTCAAGTTGTCTTCCGAGTTGGANGGCCTGTTTGGCAGTGAAGCTTTGGTTGGCATCACACATCAATTGGATTTCAGGTCCGACGGCCTCTCGTACGGCCCGGACCCTTTCNACATCCTTAGGTATTTCCTGGTTTCCGACCCGGATTTTCATCGATCGAAATCCCTCTTGGATAAAAGCATCGGCCTCACGTTGGAGGTCATCGATGGTGGTTGAAAGCCACAATCCTCCACTGGCATAGGTCCAGATTTTATCCCGGCATGCCCCAAAGATATGATGCAAGGGGCGGTTCAGTGCCTTTCCAATCAAATCCCAGCAGGCGGTATCGATGGTGGATAAAGCCGAAATGGTCACCCCCTGGTGACCGCTCGGATTGATTTCCGACCAGATCATGGTCCAGAGTTCTTCAACAAAAAAGGGATCCCGGCCAACAATCAGATCTTCGAAACTGAGAACCATCTCATGAAAAGGCTTCAGCCTGTTTGGATTCAATGTGAACAGATAACTCTCTCCCTGAAGACCTTCATCCGTCAGCAACTGGACGGCAACACAATTCACGGAACGCATATTATGGATCGCCGTTTTGATGGGTTTTTCAAAAGGGAGTTGTACCAGGTGGGTTTTTAATGCAGTGATTTTCATAATTCTGGATTCTTCTTCTGAGGGGTTGGCAAAAAACTGCGCAGGCCCATGATCGCTGTTTCAAGTGTTTTCTGGTCATTTGGGCTGTCCTGATAAACAAGGTAGGTCGGTCTTTTGAATACCGGAGCTTTCTTAACCCGATAGAGCCGACCCTCCTTAATCAGAGGTTTGACATTTTCTTCGATAAAATAGCCTGAGCCTCCGTTCTTGAGGATATGATCCAGTCCGACGGACCCAAGGCCGACACTCAGTTTTGGCGTGGAGACATTGGGAAACGCCAGTGCATGTTGGGTTCTGAAACTGTCCCCCCAATCAACAAAAACATATCCATCGATCCTGCCCGAAGTGACTTCCCTGGGAGTGGTAGAAACCAGGATCAGTTTTTCGGTGAGGTAAGGTTCGATGACAAGTTCTGTTCTTTGCTGGGGATCATAGAGGATTGCCAGGTCGAGTAAACCATCCCGCAAGCGCTGCATCAGCGTGTCGGAATAATCCGAGAGCACATGGGTGGCCAAGTGTGGAGCATTTTTTTCCATCCAGATCAGCCAGGGTGCGGCGATTCGATCCCAGTGGTTCAACTGGACTCCTAGATTGACAATCGCATTCAATTCATCCGGAAGGGCAATTTCCTGTCTGGCACGGTCCCAACTCCTTACGGTGGTCAGAGCATGACGATGAAAATGGATTCCGGCTCCGGTGAGCTCCGCTCCGTTTCTTTTTCGAACAAACAACTGACGGTTGAGATGTTCCTCAAGTGCTTTGATCCTGGCACTGATGGTCGACTGGGTCACATGGAGTTTTTTGGCGGCCAGCAAAAAACTTCCTGAAGCGGCAATTTCTATGAACGCCCGCATGTGCTCAATATTCATCTTGATTTCCCAACATAATGAGGGATTAAATTCCAAACTTTTAATATCGAAATATTCGATATTAAATATCAATAAAATTCGTTTGCTTTGATTAAGTGGTATATGTGAAAGTTGCCTGAAAAGTCAACAACCCTTTTTCAGATCCGAAAAATGATTTACAAAAGTCCTCTGGAATTGATGAATGATGAACCGATGGATCCGATATTTGATTTGGGCCAGTATCCGATTCAGGATTTGGGAAATCCCAAAACAAAAGAGTTGATTGCCCAGTGTCAGGAAGAACTGAAAACGGTTGGCTGTGCAGTGATCCGCAACTTCGTCAAAGCTGAATCCCTGCAACGTATGTTGTCGGAAGCAGATCGACTGATGGATCAGACCTATTGGGCTTCGTTGACCCACAATCCTTATTTCACAAAAGAAGACCATCTCATTCCCGAAGATCACCCGAAACGTTTTTTCCAGAACCGAAGCAGCGGATTNATTAACTCCGACCTTTTAGAGGAAGAATCCGATCTCAATAAAATATTTTATTCAAAAGTTCTTCTTGATTTCATCAGTGAATGCCTTCAGATTTCTCCCCTTTACTGTTGGGCGGATCCACTGGGGAACCATCCTTATTCTGTGATGGATGATGAGCATTACTTCCCATGGCATTTTGATGGCAATGATTTCACCGTGAGTATTCTGGTCCAGCAAGCGGAACAAGGCGGAGACTTCGAATATGTTCCGAACATTCGAACATCAGATGATGAGAATTTCGAAGGCGTCAACAAAATTCTGAATGGATTCAGGGAAGGCGTGCAAAGTTTGAGTTTGCGTCCNGGAGACATGCAAATCTTTATGGGGCGTTACTCGATCCATCGTGTTACCAAGGTNNCNGGGAGGCGAAAACGAATCATTGCCCTGCCGACCTACTCAACAGACCCTTTGACGATGAATCGTCCTGAGCATTCGAAACAAATTTATGGCAGGGCATTGCCGATTCATTATGAACGGGAAGCCCACCGGATTGACACCCTCACGGATTGATCGTTTTGAACCAGGTTTTGAAATGAAAAAAATAGCGTTTCTGGGTTTAGGCAACATGGGTGGTCCGATGGCACAGAATCTTCTCCGTGCCGACTACCCGATGAAAGTATTTGATATTGATCCAGATAAAATCAGAGTTCATCTTGATCTGGGTGCAGATGAAGCNGNGAGTGCCCCGGAAGCGGTTCAAGATGCGGATTTTGTCATGACTTCCCTGCCAGGTCCTGCTGAATTGGAAAACCTGGTGTTGGGAGAAAACAATATCTTGAATTCAATGAAAAAAGGTTCGGTGTGGATTGACCTCTCCACCAACAATCTCGACGTCGAACGAAAAATACGTAAGCTCGCTGATAATCTGAAGATTCATACCCTGGATGCACCGGTGACCGGAGGAACCGAAGCGGCGGAATCAGGAACTCTCTGTGTTTTGGTGGGTGGTGAAGAAAAGATTTTCCATGAGTGTAGGGAGATATTTGAAGTCATTGGGAAAGACATCAAATATCTTGGTGATCATGGAGCAGGTTATGTCGCTAAAATCGCCCAGGTCATTCTCTGTTATCTGCACTCGGTGGCACTGAGTGAGGCGATGATGTTGGGGGTCAAGGGAGGATTGAAGCCGGAGATGATGCTGGACATCATCCAGAACAGCACCGGCCGGTCTTATGTGTCCGACCGTTACGGGCCTCCCATCCTTTCNGGCAGTTATGATCCCGGATTTGCGCTGGGCCTGGCCCACAAGGATATGAAACTCTCCATGGAACTTGCCCGGTCCCTGGATGCCGAACTGCCCATGTGTGAAATGGTGGAAGACCTTTACAAAAGAGCTGTTGAAAAATATGGCTTTGATCAAAACCATCTGATGGCTGTGAAATTGCTGGAAGAAGCCAATCAGACCTTTTTGAGAGGATCATGAAATGAAAAAAGAACTTAATGAACAACAACGAAGAGAATTGAATACGGAGAGCTTCAAGGCTTCTGAAGAATCCCAGATGAATGAGGAAGAGTGGCAGGCACGGATCGATCTTGCCGCACTTTACCGGCTTGCCGCGCATTTTGGATACGATGATTTGATCTGGAATCACATCACCATGCGTGTTCCGGGAACCGATCACCAGTTCCTGCTCAATAAATTCGGGCTGCTTTACAACGAAGTTACGGCATCGAACCTGATCAAGGTCGATGAAAATGGGAATGTACTGAGTGGTCCCAGGGACGTGAACACGGCTGGTTTTGTCATCCATTCAGCCATTCATCTTGCCCATCCGGACATGAAAGTCGTGTTCCATGCCCATGCCCCGGCAGGGCTGGCAGTGACCGCCCTGAAAAATGGTGTTGATTACCTCGTCCAGGATACCTCAATGCTATATGGAGACATCGGTTATCATGACTGGGAAGGGCTCTCACTCACCCTGGAAGAACGTGATGCGCTTGCCAGGAACATCGAAGGGAAGTCCTGTCTCATTATGCGGAATCATGGATTCCTGACAGTTGGTGAAACCGCTGGTGAAGCATTCATGAACATGTACTACCTGATCCGTGCCTGCAAAGTCATGATTGAAGCCTACAGCACCAGCCTGCCTTTGGACAAAGGTCCTGAAGAAATCTGGAAATTATCCCGCCGCCAATATGCCGATTTTCCTCCGGGTAAATACGAATGGCCTGGGTTGCTGAGGCTTTTGGAGCAGATTGATCCTTCCTACAAAAACTAAATNCCACCACTGGCTGATATGAATATCACCTTGGAAGGCAAACGAGTCTTTGTCAGTGCCGGGGGNGCAGGCATGGGCCGTTCTACCTGTTTAGCCTTTCACCAAGCCGGTGCAGAGGTTTTCACCTGTGACATCAATCAGGAGGCTCTCACCAGTTTGCCTCAGGGAATTGAGACCTTTACCTGTGATGTCGGGGACGCCGAGGAGGTGAAAAAGATGATGGATGAAATCCTTCCGGATGGACTTGATGTATTGGTCAACAATGCCGGCATCGCGGGGCCTACTGCACCGATAGAAAATATATCCTTGGAGGAATGGAACCATACCATCAACGTTTGCCTCAATTCCCAGTTTTATTTCAACCGTCTTGTGGTTCCTCTCTTCAAAAAACAGAGGCATGGTGTTTTGATCAATTTGATCTCAGGTGCAGGAATTCTCGGATTTCCGAATCGGAGTCCCTACGCCGCCGCAAAATGGGCCGTCACCGGATTGACCAAAACCCTGGCGATGGAACTAGGGCCGCAGAATATCAGGGTCAACGGGATCGTTCCGGGAAACGTCAACGGTGAAAGGATGGATCGCGTGGTTCAGGCTCATGCAGAAGCCGATAAGATCAGCCCGGAGGTGGTCAGGAAACTTTATGCCATCGGGACTTCGATGCAGTGTTTCATCGAACCGGAAGAAATTGCGAACATGATCCTTTTTCTTTCATCTGATCATGGCAGGCATATCTCCGGACAGATCATCGGCCTGGATGGACATACCGAAACGCTTTATCCCAGGATGCTTTCCGAACAAGGAATGGTCTGATGGGTGAGATTAGGATTTCCCGAATTTCTGCCCACCAGGTTCAGTTGCCTGTGAAAGGTGGGGTTTACCGGATGTCGATGGNGAAAGTNATCTCTGAAGCCACGACCACAGTGGTTCATGTTGAAACGAATACAGGTGTTTCCGGGTTTGGCGAAGTGTGTCCNTTGGGTTCNAACTACCTGCCGGCTTTTGCAAAANGANTCATCCCGGGNNTGGAAGAATTGGCTCCACAGCTTTTGGGACTCAATCCTATTGAATTGGGAAAGCTCAATTTAACAATGGATTCGNTCTTAAAAGNACATTCCTANATAAAATCTCCCATCGATGTTGCCTGTTGGGATGTGTTTGGGAAGGTCGTAGGACAACCCCTTCATCTCCTCTTGGGAGGCTGCTACCAGAAAAAACTNCCTCTTTATTTTTCACTTTCCAGTGATACCAAAGAGCAGATGATCTCTGCTCTNAATGGGGCTCGGTCCTTGGGATACAAGCAGTTCCAAATCAAATGCATCGGTGATTTGGAAGACGACCTGGAACGGATTTCAAGCATCATGGAAAATGCAGAACCCGGAGAACTTTTCATTGNCGACGCAAACCAGGGCTGGAGCCAGTTGGAAGCAGTTCGATTGAGTCAGTTGCTTAAAAATTATCCCTTCATCATCGAACAGCCTTGTGAAACCCTCNCTGCCTGCTTGGCGGTTCGGGATTTGGCAGTCCACGCTGTGAAACTGGATGAATCGGTTCACGATCTGGAATCACTGATCCGTGCTATGGAAGCCCGTGCGATGGACGTTGTCTGTATCAAAATCAGCAAACTTGGAGGGATCACTAAAGCACGNCAACTGNGNGACCTTTGTGCTTCAAGGGGGATTTCGATGACCATTGAAGACACCTGGGGAAGCGATATCGTCACCGCCGCTTTATCCCACCTTGCCGCAAGTACCCCAGCAAAAACGCTTTTGAATTGCTGTGATCTTAACCGCTACCTGGAAGGCNAAATNGCAGNACCTGTTCCCCNGCAGGAAAACGGGTTTCTGCCCGTGAGCGAATCGTATGGGCTTGGAGTGGAACCCAATTGGCAGGTTTTGGGNGATCCTGTTTTTGAATGTGCTATTTGAAAATCAATCGATCTTCAGCAATCGAGNCCCACGGTTGAAGNNTTCAAGTACCAACTTAGATTGGTACTGTANTGTGATCCATCCANAGCNAGGATTNATCAGTCAGNTTNNTNACTCCTCNTAGTCCCGATAGACAAAGGTTTTATTGAAGGTATCTTCGAGGTATTGTCCCATGGTGA
>NZSE01000002.1 GCA_002703515.1 Paracoccaceae bacterium
CATGCTCTTGGAATATCAAATTGAGCAAAACCATATGCTGCGAAGGCACTATCCCAGTTCCATTGGAATGGATAGAGACCATCAGTAGGAATGGTGTAATTGCCTTTATCATTGATCAAGAGAATCTTTCTTGCATCTAAGCTTATGTCATTTTGTAGACTCATTTTTATCCTTTAATTGATCCTGCTGTTAAGCCCTGTCTTAAATACTTTTCTAACAACAAGAACATTAGCATTACTGGAATAGTTGCTGTTACCGATCCTGCCATTAAGTGTTGTCGTGGCACTTCAGAAGAATCCAACATCGCCACTCCACGCGTAATCGTAAATTTTGAGGGATCATCCAATAACATAAATGCTAAAAGAAACTCATTCCATGCTATCATAAAAACATAAAGAGAAACTGAAACAATAGAAGGCAGGCTTAATGGCAATGTGATTTTTAAAATAACAGAAATTCTAGAAAGCCCATCCATTAGTCCAGACTCTTCAATTTCCGTGGGAACAGTCCTGAAGTAGCCTTGCAACATGTAAAGGGCAACTGGAATAGTAGTAACTGGATAAATCATCAAAATTCCAAGGACAGAATTTCTTAAACCAAAAATAGAAAAACCTACATAAATAGGTAAAGCTAAAACAATTAATGGCACCATATAAATCAATAATATAGAGCTGGAAAATATACCTCTTCCCTTAAATCGAAGACGAGCAACGGCGTACGCGCCAGGAATTGCAAATAATAAGGTAATTATCACAGTAAAAATTGAAACAAAAAACGAAGTTATTATGTATGATCCGAAATTAAAATCTGCAAACAACTCAGTGTAGCTTCGGAAAAGGTCATAGCCTTTAGAAAAATCAATTGAGAAATTTAATGGATTTAATAATAACTCAGATTGATTTTTCAAACTTGTCATTACCATCACGTAAAAAGGTATTGCAACAATTGCAGTAAAAAAGATATATCCAAAATTTGTTAGAAATTTTATTATATAATCTTCAAATTGGTGCCTTGTAAGCTCACAAAAATCTATATCTCTCAGTGTTTTTGAGGAAGAGATAATTAATATTAATGAAAACAAACTGTTTATAAAAAATTCAAGATTATTAAAAGACTTATCCGTCAATCTAGTTATAGGTGAGAGCACAACCAAAGCTATAAATAACAGAAGAAAAATACCTAGTTTATAATTTTTTTTGTATCCTTTTATTCGTGAGCAGACTAAACCTACAGCTAAACCAGACAAAGAAGTTAATAAAAAATTAGGTTTGAACGCCTCTCCTGTTGAGAAAGACGATATTACGCTTAAACACCACACAATAGTAATTGCCCATAAAGCAGACAACAATGGAGCTAAAATATATCCTTTTCGTATATAGCTCATAAACCTTCTTCTCGACTTATGAATTTAAAGAAAAGAATAGAAAAAATTAAAAGAAATATAAAAATCACTACAGCAACGGCTGCTCCTGCTCCTATATTCGAAAGAGCAAAAGCTTGCTCATATACATTAACCGTTAATGTTCTAGTGCCAGCATTTCCTCCTGTAAGAAGAAAAATGTCATCAAATTTATTGAAAGTCCAAATAAATCTCAATAAAAAAAGAATACTTAAAATGCCTAATAACATCGGTATACTCAGATACCAAAACTTCTGGAACGGTGATGCTCCATCCATCTCAGCGGCCTCATACATTTCGTTATCAATAGACTGCATTCGCGCTAAAATAAAAAGAAAAGAAAGTGGAAAGTAGCGCCAAATCTCAAATACAGTTACCATAATTAGTGCAAGAGGNCGTTTNCCNAAAAAATTTATNGGNGTTTCAATCACTTGCATTTGAATCAGAAGTGCATTTATGGAACCAGAGAANGGNTCAAATAATAATACCCAGGTGAAAGCTACGGCAATAACCGGAGCAACATAGGGAAATAAAAATAATCCTCGAAAAATTCCCTGTCCTCTAAAATTTGCATTTAAGATTAATGCTGCTAACAAACCCATAAGTAGTGCACCTACAGTACCAAAAACNGTGTAAAAGAGAGTTACAAATAAAACTTGAAAAAATTCATCTCTATCAAAAATTTTTATAAAGTTAACCAAAGAAAAATTCAAATTCGTAAGCACATTTTCAGATTTTCCAGTCATTTTGGGAATGGTTTCTTTTGGCAAAATCTTATTAATGTAAAATATTTCATCAGAGGTTACTTTGAGCTTCAACACCTCTCGATATCCACCTTTGAAGCTGCCAAGATTGCAAGAAAGTTTTCTTTGATCAATTTGACAACGATCATCAAGATTTAAAACTTTTAATCCTCGTGGTATAGTATCTACTAATTTCACATTATTTATAATTTGATCTCGAGATGAGTTTCGGATTCTATAATGAATTTCACCCTTATCACCTCCTATCTCTAGTTTCCCTTTTAATCGTTCTTTAACTATAGGTTTTGGAGGTCTCAAATCACTAAGACTAATTGGCTTGAAGCTAATCCAAAAAATTGAAATTAGAGGCAATATAACGATAGAAAAAATAATTAATACAGTGGGAAATAAAAGAACCCAAGCAAGCTGTGCCTCTTTTTTTGCTAACGTTCCATTACTTTTGGTGTAAATAAATCCGAGCATAAAGTACTTATTAAATTTTTCGATAGGGGATGTTTGAAAATAAATAAGGGCAGCCAAAAAATGTGACTGCCCTTAGAAAGTANTTAATTAATTTGAGATAGCTCTTTGTTCATAGCCGCAACTGCNGCAGANGCAGATATCTCATCATCAGTATACTGCCTGACAATCCTATTTATTGCCTGAGAGTTAATGATTTTTGAAGCTAAAGATAACTGTCCTTCGGAAACTCCCCATCGTTTTGCTACACTGAGGCCAGAAACTATTTCATCTATCATCTCTTGTGCATANAGCTCTGATAAAGGTGCCTTTCTATCAACGCCGACAGGTAATTTAGACCATGCCTTTACAAAAGCCTCTGAGTCAGATGAGTTTCCGCGTCTCACTGGAAACTTTCCCTCAGGTGCAATCGATAAGGTAGATGTATAACCCTCATTCATTGAATATTCAACGAACTTCATCGCTTCATCGGTTTCAGCATCTGTGGTAATCCCAAAATATCGAACATCTCCCCAAGCAGCGCCTGACGGATTTGATGGTCCTGAAAAAGTGGTCACGATGCCGGTCTTTGAAGCAAGCTCACCACTTGTTGGGTCACTATTTATAGTAGGAGGAGCGCTGTCTCGCAGTCCAGCGAGCTCATCTAAAATAAAAGGTGACCAAATAATCATTGCTGCCTTACCTGCAAAATAAAGTTCTCTTGATTGCTGCCAGAACAATTCACCTGGAGGTGAGGCTTTTACGATAGATTTATAAAAATCTAAAACCTCAGTAGTTTTTGCCTCATCTAGTGGACTGAAACCACCGGAGTCAACTGGAGAAACACCATTTGCCAAAAAGACATGCTCTAAGACTTGACTCATAAAGTTTTCATCGACTTTTGTTGCGGCAACAAAACCGTACATTGATGGAGGATTATGAAGTTTCTTTAAGGCCTTTTCTACATTAGCATATGAAGTAGGTGCATCAAGCCCCGCTTTATCAAAAAGATCTTTTCTATATACAACCATTTGTGTCCAACCATCTACTGGAACCGCTGCCACACCATTATCTACGGCAGCCATAGATAGAGCGCCAGACGCAAATGTAGATTTACCTAAGCTATTAACAATATCAGTTGCAGCATCGGTATCAAGTATCCCAGCCTCTGCCCATGGCAAAGCATACTGCAAAGTATGGTAGATTACGTCTGGTAGATCTCCTGCCGCAAATGCCGCAGTAGCACGAGTGCCTAGGTCTTTTTCTGAAATTGGTATCACCTCAACACCTATTCCAGTCTTTGCTTTAAATGATTCAGCCATCGCTTGTTGTTTTGCTAAGCGTGCTGGCTGCTCCTCTGTTGTCCAAAAACGGATATCAGCTATTGCAGTNGCNGCTGACAATCCAATNGAAAGAGCTGATCCTAATAGAAAGCTCTTAGTTATTTTAAATTTACTAATCGTCATATACACTCCCTTTCTTTTNAGTTAAGTTTTGACTATCTTAGCTTNTTCAAGCAAACAAGACAGTTCCTTGCTTGATACGGTAGGTGGCCCATCAGACTCACCTGGGTACAAAATAGCCGGNTCGGTCTCCCGTAACAGTTCCACTGCTTCTCCATTTACACGTTTTATAAGTAGAGCAGCTAACTGTTCTCCNGCCTTCTTTGTATCAATCTTGAATGTNGTTAATGGTGGATTAGCAAAAGCACCTTCAGGAACNCCATCATATGAAATGATAGANAGCTCNTTACCTATTTGTAATCCCANNTCTGATGCANCTTTATAAGCNCCNAGCGCAGCGACATCNGTCGCATANAATATAGCTGTTGGTGGNNAAGATTCGTNCAAAAGCTTTCGGGTAGCATTTTCACCATCTTTCGTAGTCATCACTCCATCTAGAACCATATTGTCACTTCGTTGCAGACCNAATTTTTTNAATCCTTTGAGGTAGCCTTGAAGCCGAAGATGCGCNAAATTATACTCNATATTGCTNTTNACAAAGGCNATATTTCTATGTCCAAGTNAATAAAGACGTTCAACTGCTTGGCACATGGCATTTTCTCCAACAATATCATACCAAGCNCAGTCTGTNTGGTCTTGNGTTCTCCCNTATAANACNAANGGAATGTTTTTAGCTCTTAACAGTTCTATTCTTGCATCTTGTACCTTTGTCCTAGGTAAAATAAATCCATCTGCCTTTCGTTCATCTATTAATCTTTTAATGGTTGAAAGAACTTCATCCTCACTAACAGCAGAAGCTACGGTCAATGACCAGTTTTTTTTAGTTGCTGTTTGAGAAACGCCTGTGAGAAAATCTGCTAAAAAAGGTCTCTCGCTATCTGTCTGAAACACAAGCCCAAGTGATCGCACTTTTCCTGTTTTGATTGCCTGAGCATATGCTAACGGACGATAGTCTAACTCGGCAGCTTTCCTCTGCACACGCAATCTTGTTGCCTCCGAAATATCGGAATAGTCATTTAAAGCCTTTGAAACAGTTCCCTTCGTGAGATTTAGAGCCTCAGCCAAGTGGTTTATTGTAATTCTATTTACACCACTAGAGTCCATGTCGTCTAATAAATTATCTAATCTCATCAGTCCCCCACGAATCATATTATCATTAACGAAACCGGTTTCGGCAATTATTTTTTTGAAATACGGAATTAGAACTGATCTTTTCGAGTTCTAATTTACATAAGAGAGATTTATTAAAGTTAAAATGTTTTATTCTTAAAGAAAGGATTATAGAAGGCTTCCGCTGCTCCTTTTAATCCGTTATTTTTATCATAAGATAACAATATTGGGACTTTATCGACGTATTCTTGATACCTTCCTTTACTCCTTAGCCTCTCAAAAAATTTACTCTCAAAAAATAAGTCGTGTAGTTTTACAGATATTCCACCACAGATAATTACGCATTTTTGACTGCCTGTTATTAAAATATTATTTGCAATTGATGTTGCAAAGATTTCAATCATTAATTTTGCAGCATCTTTTGATATTATATCACCATTAATTGCAGCTTGACCTATCTCTTCTGCNGTTGAGNATTGCGAAACACACTTTTTCTTTGCTACAAGATAATCGTAAATATTTACTAAACCTCTTCCACTTAAAACCTCTTCNGTAGGTACGTAATTCATTCTATCAGCTAACCACTTAAGAAGNTCNATTTCCANTTTNGTTGCAGGAGAAAAATTNACATTACCTCCCTCNCCTTGAATTGGAAGTAGCCCATTATCATGAAATAAAAGNGTACCAACACCAAGNCCTGTTCCAGGTCCTGTTATAAGTACATTACTATTATCAATAATCTTTCCGGACTTTAATAAATAAAGCNTATGGTCTTTAAGAACCTCTTTATCTAAAAAATTGAGATTATTTTTGAAAAATGATGTAAATCCTANTCCTTGNGCAGCAAANTCATTAACGGCTAACAAGCTATTACANCCAATTTTTTTTAAAAGCTCNTTTTTTTTAAAAAACCAATGGTTATTAGTNAACTTTATTAGATTATCTTCGCAAGGTCCGGCGATGGATAANGATAGATTATCAACAACCAGCTNATTTTTCGAGATATAGTGTAAAANAGCGTGGTCTATATTTTTAAAATCAACNCAATNAAAGAACTCAATATNCTCTATCTCAGATTCCTTATTTTTCTGATAACCAAAACGNGCATTTGTCCCGCCAATGTCGGCAACTAGTAGCTTCAAATCAGCCCCCCTACGTCTACTCNGAACTATACACTACATATTTTTATTTTAAGTAAAAGTTTTTTAAATGATTATTTAATATTAGAGGGCACTCAATTATTGGCATGTGACCTACACCCTCCAAAACTATAAGATCAGAGCTTTTGATCATTTTATTCATATCAGAATGATAGGATACCGGGCANAGTTGATCANGTTCACCACATANAATAAGCGTTTTGCAATCAACGTTTTCTAAAATGGAGGTTTGATCCTTTCGGTCTCTAAGTGCAACAGATTGATTGTAAAATACTTTTTTATCCAGTTTCGATGCCATATCTACACATTGTTGAATAAGGTTATTTTTATCTCTGCAGTCATCAGGAAAGTATCGAGATATATAATCAGATCGCATTAGGGAAATTAAATCTAATGCATCTAACTCTTTAAGTATTTTATTCCTCCTAACCTTTACCTCCTCTTTTTCTTTATAAGGATTAGTATTTAGTAAAGCTAAAGAGAGCACTCTTTTACTATGTTGCTTNACAAGTTCCATAGCAANAATGCCTCCCATGGAGTGGCCTAGAAGATGAAATTTATTNGGTAAATTTGANGCTAAATTTTNAACACCCAACTCNATATCNCGATGNTCATTGAACTCAATAACTATAACATTAAAAANNTTTTCTAANACATTGATTTGATGANAAAAAANNTCNTNATTACACATCATTCCTGGNATAAGAACGANANATGGCTTCATTNTACTAGTGACGCACCCTCTGCTAATGATTTCAGCTTTGCATAGGCGATGTCTGGATCNACAGCNCCAAATCCAGCAAATGTACCAAAACCGCAATCCGTNCCACCAATTACACGGTCNTGTCCNACAATATTCACGAACTTATTTATNCTTTCTGCAACAAGCATTGGATGCTCAACAAAGTTCGTAGTAGAATCTAANCATCCAGGTACAAGTATTTTGTTNTCCGGAATATCATTCTTTCGCTCTTGAAAAATTTGCCATTCATGGGCATGNCTTGGATTGGAGGTTTCAAAAAGTANGTACTGTGCTTTTGACGACATAAGTGTATCNAACATTTTTTTCATTGAAATATCGCAAACATGCGGACCCTCATAGTTTCCCCAACAGATGTGAACTCTAATTTTTTCTGAGGGAATGTCTCTTAAAGCGTGATTCAGTGCTTCCACATGGAGGTTTGCAATTTTAATAAAATCTTCATCANATAGATCATTAAATAGCATATGTCGAGACAATGCTAAATCAGGACAATCAAGTTGTAGCGTAAGACCTTCAGCAACTATTGCATCATACTCTTGCTTCATCGCATCCGCTAAGGCCTCAAGGTATTTTTCTCTACTAGGATAGTAATCATTCTGAAGAAAAAGAGAAATAACTCCAGGTGAAGCAGCGTTCATAAAGCCTCTTTCAACATTATTAACTTTCATAGCCGACTTTAGGTTTTTTATGTCTTTTTGGAGTTCATTATTTTCTTTTGATTTTACTTCACCCACGCACATCGGGCGTGCGTACTGAGGGGTTCCACCATCATCAGCTAACTTTTTTAAATATTGTGGAAATAATTTCAAGTCTTGAGGTGCATTCCTTGGACTATCACCATCAAACCCTGTATATCTATCTTTGACATATGTAGCATAGGAAATTTTACTTGTTTCTCCATCAGAGACTATATCAATACCGGAATCTTTCTGTTTCTTTACAGTTGCTTCAACCGCTTTCTTCATAACGTCATCGAATTCATCAATTGAAAAAGGTTCATTTTTTTCTCTAGCAAAAATAAAATCTACGACTTTTTGAGATCTAGGAAGAGATCCTACGTGTGTTGTTAGTACTTTCACTTTATGGCCTCCATGTTGCACCAGCTGGATCGTCCGTTGGTATTACCCTATACAAACCACTTTCCCCAGTCATTGAAGGTTCTAATGTATAATCTAGATTTTCAGGTACAGAAAAAGTGTCACCAGGATTTAAGACTGTTTCAAATATATTGGAAAAGAACTTCCAATGACCCTTAACGGGCATCAAAACATTTATTTTATTTGATTTTTGAGAGGCATTTGAAAGTGAATTTCTAGAAATAAACTCAACTTCAAATCCAGGCTTGTCTACCAGTTTAGCCTTTTCTCCAATAACTTTAGCAGGATTATCTTTAGATAAAGATAAAAGGTCTAAATATCTTGCAACATGATTAGCAATAATATCATCCCCTTTGAGCTCTGGAAATTCAGATAATTGTTTTTCTGTTAGTGGCGGCATTGGGTTCATATTATTAGGTAAGCTTTCACCTTTTTTTGTATCATAGAGCTTGCCTTTTTCGGACAGTACAAGCCCATGATTTTTTGCATCTTCTAAAACTTGTGGAGCCCAAATGACACCTCCTCCAGCATCATCACCCCCTAAAATTGCCATAATCATCCCATAGTCATTCCCTATATTTTCAAAACCTCTAAAAATCCCTGTTGGAATATTAATAATGTCTCCTTCTTGAAGAATAACCTCACCCGCAGTACCCCAACGACCCCAAAAAAAGCGCCATCTTCCCCTCAACACAAAAAATACCTCGGCAGTTCTGTGACTATGAAGAGAATTCCTACATTTTGGTGGTTGCCCAGCAGCCCCAATGTTAAATCCATGAGGAAGGGCAAGATGGACATGTTGATCGGGGCTTTCGGAAACACCCGCACCTATAATAGTGAAGTTTTCCTTTTGGTCAGATCCCGGTGTATGGGCATCGATAAAGGCTGTTTTACAAGGTATAAGTTCACCATAACGTATAATTCTGCTTTCGATATCTAACTGAGACATAAGTTTTCCTTTT
>NZSE01000051.1 GCA_002703515.1 Paracoccaceae bacterium
TTGGCCGAGATNTTTCCAACAAAGGTATTTCCAGAAGCCGTTGGCTTAAAAAAGATTGATAAGGAAACTTTATTAGGATACGGNGCTATGGTTTTTAATGCGCTNGGCCCTGATAATGAATTTCGCAAAGACGCNATGGCTAAAGGNCTNTCAGTACTNGAAAAAATNAATAAACAATGTCTCGAAGAGAANATTGANNCTAAAGGCCTNGCAAAAGAGATATACANGAATACNGCAGATATNNCNGAGGAAGATNATCTNGCTNGCATGNTAGTNAGATCATTATTATCTGCAGGTATCGATACAACTGTGAGCGCAATNGGNAATTTATTATGGTGCTTTTCTAAAAANCCAGAACAGTTTCGACTGNTNAAAAATGATAAATCACTTATTGGTAATGCTGTTGAAGAATCGCTAAGATTAACGAGTCCTGTTAAAGCCTTTTGCCGTACATCTGCAGTAGAAACNGAAGTATCNGGANTAGTTATNGAAGAGGGCACAAAAATACTTTGCGTTTTAGGGTCNGCAAATACTGATCCTGAATTTTGGAATAACCCNTATAAATATGATGTTACTCGAAGAACCATAGGTCATTTGGCNCTGGGAGTAGGTGTTCACAATTGTGTAGGTCAGACGCTAGCTCGAGCTGAGATAGTAGCCCTTGCAAGCTCATTAATCGAAAGAGTAAAGTCAATAAAACCAATAGGTGAAGCCGTCTGGAAACCAAATAATGCTATGAGATCGCTTGAAAGACTCCCAATTATTCTAGAGGCGTAACCTCTAAATCGCTCCAGACCTCGTAACCTCTATACCCTGAAGCTTTTGCTATAAACTTACCCCCTACTTTTCCCCACTGACTATGAAATCTTTGGCATTGTTCNTAAGCGGAATAATCTTTGTATGTCCAAATTATCGTTACTCNNATCACATCATCTCCCTGAACCCTNGAGGCACGTTGAGAAATTTGTCCATTATTACGAAGGAATTCTATAGCTTTCTTATTATAGAAAGTTCTGAACTTTGTTAACCAATTATCATATTGAACCTCAGAGGGAAAGGTCACCAAAACTACACTAGTGAAAATATCTGACATCGATAGATTATGCTAAGAATTATGTTAAATAACAATAGTGAGGTCTGAAAAAATTTTTAAACGCAATGGATTCAGATATTAGTGTTTATACTAATTGATAAAATAAACAAGCACACTACCTCATAACGTTAGCTAAATGCAATAAACACAAAGCCAACAACTATTAGTAAGAGGATAAATATAGGATGACAAAAATCGATGCAAATATGAGTGTAAATTTCTTTGCTGTCTCTATAATCTTTTTGAACATCATTTTTTTTTCTGCAANCGAATCCTTTCCTGACACTAATACATGGAACAACATAGTCGAGCGAAACGACCTCTTTTTCAAAAAATTCACAAATACCCCATTTAATGGAAAAATAGAGACTTATTGGCCAAATGGTAACTTAAAAGAGACCGGGATTATTAAGGATGGCAAAAAGGATAAACTATGGGAATATTACTATGAAAATGGAAACCCAAAGGAAGTTGAATTTTTCACTAATGGACTACTGAACGGTATACGAGAACAGTATGGAAGTGGGGGGCAATTAAATATAAGAGCTACCTACAAAGATGGTAAGTTAGATGGGCCATGGATTTACATAGATCCTTTTGACGGATGGCTTTATCAGAAAGGCCAATATAAATTTGGAAAAAAGACTGGAACATGGACTTTCTTCACAATTTTTGGTGAAATCGAAAAGACTGAAATGTGGCAAAATGGTGTTAAATTCTTTGATTCCAGCAACTCCGAGAGCTCTTGAAAATAATTTCTTTANAACAAACCAACTTCTTTAACGGTTGTCCAAGCTAGAAAGCAAGGCATTTAACCTCTCAGGTATCCCATTTCCCTCAAAGGATTCTAAGATGCATTCTGATTTTGATAAAAAAGTTAACTTCTCTTCACTCCAAATTTCAACTTTTGGGATTAAACCATTTGTATCGTTAAATACTCCTAATGGAATGCTTACCATTCCCTCCATTACTTCAGGCGCTGGCTTATTATATACCCTTACGTGACATTTTGGACAGAAATGAGCTTGATTTATAAAACCACTGCCACCTGCAAAGTCGTATGTACTTGTCTCGCCNGCAAACTCCACTTCCGTTTCTGCNTAAAGGCANCCNATGTTTATTGACCCNGTAAGACGCCTGCANCTTTTGCAATTACACTGTACAACCAGCATTGGATCGATATCAGACTTAAAACTGAATTCTTTGCAGTGACACCCTCCCTCATGTTTCATGATTATTTCTCCAGTAGATTAAATATCAGCATATTAAAGCAAGTTAAGCACATTGGATAGTGTTTTGGCAGTATCTAATTAAAAGCAAAGCTTGATTTTCAGCCCGTTTAAATTATTTATCGCAGAGGAGCATCAATGCACGCACTTTTACAATCACAGGGAATCCATCATATAACGCTAAACGGGGCNGATAGAAAAGCCTCCATAGAGTTTTGGCAAGATATTTTAGGTATGAAACTCATTTTTGAGCAACCTAATTTAGATGACGAAAGTGAAAATCACTTGTATTTTGACTGTGGTGACGGGCGAACTGTCACGGTTTTCACGAATGAATCCCGAGCAGGGCAGAAAGAAACAGTTAGCAACTCTGTAGGATCCGTCCACCATTTGGCTTTTTGGGTAAGTCAGAGTACTTTGAGAGTTGCAGAAAAAAAGTTAAAGCAGAAGGGTATAGCTAGCTCGGGAATAAAAGATCGAGGGTTTATGGACTCTATTTATTTCCGAGAACCACTTGGATTGCTAATTGAACTAGCCAGCTATAAATTTGAACCTCCTCAAGGTTTCACGCATGGGCAAGTCCTCGAGAAAGCTCATGAAATACGCCTAAAAAGAGGTGCAAAAAATATAGAGGATGAGGATATATCAAACTCTCTTATAGTGTTGAGTGAATAAAGTAATAAATAAAAAGCTTGTAATTACTTATTAAGAACAATGATTTAAAGTTGCAAAAATGAACCCAGCAAATTGGATAAATCATAAAGAAAAGGCCAAAGGACGTCCTCCATCCAGCGTCCTCTCTTTTTTTTATTGGGCCTTAAGAGGAAGTTTTCCAGTTTTAATATTGTCTGGTCTCGTTTCTATTATAACTGGGTTAATAGAGGTTTCTGCTGTAGTTCTTCTTGGCCTTTTAATAGACGCAGCACTTGCCTCCTCTGTTGATAATCCTATCAGCAATCAGGTGCTACTTTTAGCGCTGGGTTTATCGTTTTTTTTAATAATAAGACCATTGGTATTTGGAGCCTTTTCATATACCCAAACTGTGATTGTCTCCCCAAATATTTTTAATTTAATTTTATCACGCCTTCATAGATGGACACTCGGTCAGTCGGTAACTTTTTTTGAAAACGATTTTGCAGGTAGGATTGCACAAAAAGAGATGCAAACTGCTCGAGCTGCAACCGATGTAGTGATTGAAATAATTCATACTATTCTTTTAGCTTTAGCATCAGTTGTNGGCGCTGCCTTAATGCTAACCACTGTGAATCTAACATTGTCGCTAGGTCTTATTGTTTGGCTAATTGGATATATTTTACTAATTAGGTATTTTATGCCTAAGATTAGACAGAGATCGCGTGAGAAAGCTGGAGCGAGAGCATTAGTTACAGGACAGATAGTTGATACGGTTACTAACATAAAAACAGTTAAATTATTTGCTCATGACAAGAAAGAAGATGACTCCGCTATCGATGCGATGGATAACTTCAGAGATTTTTCAATACATTACGGAGTGATTGCTGCATGGTTCAGGTTCTGCCTAAATGGTCTTTCAGGAATCTTACCGATAATGTTAGTTGGTGGAAGTCTCTATTATTGGAATATGGGTAACGTTTCTGCTGGTGATATTGCAGCAGCTGGTGCGATATCCTTAAGACTATCTCAAATGACAGGATGGGTAAGTTTTACCCTAATGACATTATACGCAAATTTGGGTGAAGTAGAGGATGGGGTAAAAACTTTATCAACTCCATACGCCTTAGGCGATAAGGACAGAGCCACAGACCTTTTGGTATCAAAAGGGTCTATACAATTTAAAAACGTCAGCTTTACTTATGGAAAGAATATAAGTGCAGTCAAAAACATATCATTGTCAATTACACCAGGAGAAAAAATAGGGCTTGTGGGCGCCTCAGGAGCAGGGAAATCAACCTTAGTGTCTCTTCTATTGAGACTTTATGAACCTCAAAAGGGAAGCGTATTCGTTGATGATATAGATATAAACGATATAACCCAATCGAGCCTAAGAAAGCAGATAGCGATGGTAACACAAGAAACAGCCCTTTTTAATAGATCTGCAAGGGATAACATTATGTACGGNAATCCAAATGCGACAGACAAAGAATTGATCAGAGCCACAAGACAAGCTGAAGCCCATGACTTCATTTTAGATTTGGAAGACCATAAAGGGAGGAAGGGATATGANGCGCATTTGGGCGAACAAGGCGTAAAACTGTCCGGGGGGCAAAGGCAGAGAATTGCTTTAGCTCGAGCGATCTTAAAAGATTCTCCAGTTTTAGTTTTAGACGAAGCGACAAGCGCCTTAGACAGCGATGTTGAAAGCTCTATACAAAATGCTCTTGAATTAGTGATGGAAAACAANACAGTGTTGGCTATTGCTCATCGCTTATCCACACTGGCAAANATGGATAGAATTATAGTTCTTAATGATGGGCAGATTGTTGAAGAGGGAACGCATAAAAATCTCATAAAGTTTAATGGTTTGTATAGGCAGTATTGGGACAAACAGTCGGGAGGTTTTATTACTACAGAACAAGCTGCTGAGTAACGACAAAAATGTGAATTGAGTTTACTAACTCATTAATTATATCAATGTTGATTATGATAAAATCAATAAGTTAAATAAAACAGGTGAGTGAAATGGATGAGAAAAGATTAAGAGAAATTTATGGTCCCCCAAAACAAAAAGCCGCTAGCAAAATTTTAGATAAATTAGATAAACACTGCGTTAATTTTATCGAAAAATCATCTTTTGTTATAGTGGGAACATTAAATGGTCAAAATATTGATTTATCACCTAAGGGTGACCCTGCTGGTTTTGTAAAAGTGATAAGCGACGATTGTTTGGAAATCCCTGACAGACCAGGTAATAATCGNATTGATGGGTTATTAAATCTCGTAAATAATAAATTCATTTCACTTCTATTTTTTATTCCCAGCGTTAATGAAACTTTAAGAGTTCAAGGGGAGGCAGAAATATCAGAAGATATGAAAACTAGGCAAAGACACAGTTTAAAGTCCAATACCCCGAAAACAGTTTTACGCATAAAAATCACGCAAGCTCACTTACACTGTGGAAAATCTTCATTACGAGGAAACTTATGGAACTCTGATAATTGGCCAAAAAGTCGCCCAGTTCCAACACTATTTGAAATGATAGAGGACCAAACAGGTATTGATTGTGAAATTAAGGACGAGAATAAAATTATATCACAATATAAAAAGGAACTTTACTGAAATATTGCCCTTTAGCAGCAATCATGCGATAGTTTAAACAATACATGGGGGGATATGAATGACAAATTTGTCATCCGTTTCTAGCGATAGAGCTTTTTACGCAATTAATAGAAGAGAGCTTGACAGATACAAACAGATAGCTAAAGACACTTCTCTGCAAGAATTGATGAAACAAGCCTCAAAAAAACGTGACGAGTATTGGGGTAAAGTGATTACATACTCAAAAAAAGTATTTGTCCCACTTACAAATATGTGCAGAGATACCTGTGGTTACTGTACGTTCGTAAAGCACCCAGATGACCCTGAGGCTAAAATAATGTCTCCGCAAGAAGTGTTAGTATCTGCTCAAAAAGCGGAAAAAAAAGGATGTAAAGAGCTACTATTCAGCTTAGGTGAAAAACCAGAACTGAGATATTCAAAGCCGAAAAAAGCTTTAAAGGCTCTCGGCTACGAAACTATGACTGATTACCTACAGGACATGTGTGAATTAGTGTTAGAAGAGACCCACCTCTTACCACATGTCAATGCTGGAACTCTAAGTCAGTACGAACTAAAAAAACTTAAAAACGTTTCTGCTTCAATGGGTATGATGCTAGAGACAACAAGCAAAAGATTAAATAAAAAAGGTGAGGCTCATTATGCATGCCCTGATAAGGTTCCAATTCAGCGTATACGAACTTTAATTGCTTCCGGCATTTGTAAAGTGCCTTTCACCACTGGTATTCTCATCGGAATAGGAGAGACTTTTGAAGAAAGAGTAGAAGCTCTTTTGTTAATAGAGAAAATTAATAATAAATATGGACATATTCAGGAAGTGATAATTCAAAATTTCCAAAGAAAACCAGATATTGCTATGTCAGAACACCCCGAACCCACATTAAATGAAATGCTATTAACGATTGCTTTAGCTAGAATTATTTTAAGCCCCTCAATAAGCATTCAAGCTCCCCCAAATCTGCAAAAAAAACATATTGAATACATTCACGCTGGAATTAATGACTGGGGTGGAATCTCTCCAGTAACAAAAGACTTCATAAACCCTCAACACCCATGGCCAAATATTGATATGTTGGGCAACATGGTAAGCGCTATCGGTTTTAATTTGAAGGAACGACTCACAGTTTACCCAAAATTTGATACGCCAGATTTTTTGTCACCAAAAATTCGAGCGCATATCTTAAATAATGACCTGAATCTTTATCCTATTGATATGGTCAAAAACTTGGAAACAGCATGAAAGATCTGAATACAGCTTGTAATTTTAATGTCCCAGACCAATGTTTCACTGATATCGCAGAAGATATTCGTAAAATTCTGGAAAATTGCCTAAACAATAAACCTCTTACTTTGAATGATATAGAGAAATTATTCATGGTACATGGCAAAGAAAAAAAAGCAGTTTTAGAATTTGCAAATTATATTAGAAAAACGGTTAATGGGGATAATGTAACGTTTGTAATAAATAGAAATATAAATTTTACTAACGTCTGTTACATGGGTTGCAAGTTCTGTGGCTTTGCTAAAAGAATAGATGAAATTGGGGCCGAGTGGCTAAGTTTGGAACAGGTGGTGGAACGAGCTCAAGAAGCATGGACCAGAGGGGCTACGGAAGTATGTATACAAGGTGGGCTTCACCCAAAACTTCCTGGNANTTACTATCGAGATNTNTTNNNNCANCTAAAAAAAGNANTGCCTAAATTACATATACATGCCTTTTCACCTTTTGAGATTTGGTATGGNGCAAAAAAGATGAAACNAAATTATTCAGATTTTCTTCAAGATCTAAAAGAATGTGGATTAGGTTCNATGCCAGGAACAGCTGCAGAAATTCTTGACACGCAAATTCGACAAAAGCTCACAAAAAATAAGCTCAGTACCGCNCAATGGGTTGAAATCATTAAGACTGCGCATAGCTTAGGTATTCCCTCTACAGCTACAATAATGTACGGGCATATAGATGCCCCAAAGCATTGGGCTNTTCACCTCGATACCCTTCGTCAGATACAGATCGAGACGGGAGGTTTTACAGAGCTCGTGCCGTTATCGTTTGTCCATTACGATTCNCCNTTATTCCTTGAGAATCCTTCTTTGGTAAGGCCAGGCGCATCCGATAATGAAATAGATCTTATGCATGCTGTTTCACGAATTGTCTTAAACGGCTTAATTGACAATGTGCAAGCCTCATGGACAAAGTTAGGGCCTGAGAGGGCAAGAAGTCTTCTCTCTATGGGAGTAAATGATTTGGGAGGAACACTTATGAATGAAAGTATTTCTAGATCAGCTGGNTCAAANAACGGACAAGAAATCACAGAANGTGAGATGGTAGAGTTAATACGGTCAGCATCTAAAATACCNATNAGAAGAAACACTNTATATNAAACATTGAAAACTTATGGCCCCGAAGAAGTGGTTGCTAACATTAACCCCTTAGTATCAAGAGATGGACGGGANCCTCTNNGCTTTTTAAAGTAACAAGAGTAATTCAATGCTTTCTANATNTGATCANAACAGAACNACAATATTAATTCCTATGAGNGCCCTAAATGAGGGCAAAAGTCGTTTATCTANTTTTNTATCTCCTAATAGTAGAGCAAGACTNGTTGAACTTTTATTCTCTCAACTTCTCAAAAAACTAAATACATTAAAANTTGAANATNCATTTNTCTTCTCTAAAGTNNTAGTAATCACGCCCTGTGAAAANGTTAAAAAAATATCTGANAAATTTGGTGCTTTNGTANTCANGGANACTGAGCCAAATGGNCTTAACTCAGCATTGAAACTCGGNATGTCCTGGTCTTTAGAAAANCGTTATGANTCNANTCTGNTAATNCCTGGTGATCTNATTGACCCNAATNCNGANGANATAAAAAAAATTTTAAAGATGGGAAAAAANTCNAAAGAGAGCATGATAATATGCCCTTCANCCGATTTTGGTACAAATGCCTTATTTCTACCAATNCCTACAAAATTNAATTTAAAGTTTGGNCATAACTCTTTTTTTGAACATCAGAAGGAAGCGGATAGANTTTCTATGGGATCAGTNATAGCNCCATTNGAAAGNCTTAAAGATGACTTGGATACTGGCAAAGACNTAGAAAAGTTAAAGGTAAAAAAACCNAAGTTCTTTAAAACTTTATAACTCTCAATTATTTTCCAAGATCTTATGTTAATGTTTACGTTAACGTAACGTTATGCTTGCATATGATGTATTTAGGAGTTAACTTTATGCTATTCACAACGTGAATTTATCCTCCCCTAATTGGGCTAACATTTGTATGTTGGCCCTTTTTCTCAAAGAAAACCATCCTACATATNATTCTTGTATGCTTATTGAATAAGTCACAAGAGCCCTCCCCCAACTGGCTTACATATTTGGGATGGTTTTCTTGAGTGGANATAGTATGACATGGAAAAAANTGTTGTCAAATAATGTTTACAGCCACANNAAAGNTTACTTTTTTCTTTTGTTTGATACCCAGTACAGATAGNTTACAAANCCGAGAATAAAAATAACTTTAATCAACATAAANATATTCGCTAAGTCCATAACTAGGTCAGCTTCTTTTTAAACATAAGACCAAACCTCATGAGCCGCCTTAATCACTGTTGAATGGCGCTTCGCGAGCTCTTTNCTATCATCCGAGTAACCTCCCCCCATAACCGTTGCCAAGGGAATCCCCTTTTTCTTAAAANANTTCAACACCATGATCTCTCTTTCAAAGAGACCTNCATCATCAATGCCCAANCTGCCTAACTTATCATTTTCATGCACATCTACTCCTGCAACATATAATATTAAGTCAGGAGAAAATCTTTCCANGCACTTATTTAGCNCCTCTATTAANCGCTCCCTATACAAAGACCAAGGCAACCCATCTTCTAAGTCAATATCAAGATCACTACTAGCCTTTCTGTACGGAAAGTTCTTTNTAGCATGTATTGAGCAAGTNAACGTNTTNTCGTTATTTTCTAATATTCTAGCGGTTCCATCTCCCTGATGNACATCGCAATCGAATATTAATATTTTTTTTACCTCTTTTGTTTTAGTCAAGGTTAAGGCAGTGTAAGCCAAATCATTAAATACACAAAATCCTGATCCAAAATCAAAATGGGAATGATGTGTCCCTCCTGCTAGATGGCAGGATACCCCATATTGCAAGGCAGATTTTGCTGCTAAAAGAGACCCATTCACAGCGATGAAAGAACGCTTTGCTAATACTGGACTCCATTGCAAGCCCAACCTTCTCTGTTCTTTCTCATCTAACAAACCATGTTCAATCTTTTCAACATATTTACTACAATGTGCTATACTTACCTGCTTAGCTTCGGCTTTTTCAGGTACAAGAACAGTAGCATATTTCCTATATTTGCTTTTCTTTAATAATTCAAAAAGATCAGAAAACTTTGTTGAGGTAAATCTATGGCCTGGTGGCAATGGAATATCGTAATCTGGATGTGTAATCCAAGGTATCATTTATAATTCCTAAAAAGTTTNATNANATTTAAAACTACAGCTTGAAAAAAAATATACAATTTTTGGTGCACTTTAATAAATANTTNAATNTTANATNAGAAAACTANCATCGATAAATATCATATCAATTATCATATTCTTTTTATTAANTATTTCTACTAAGCTAAAAGGCAAAATTNAATAAGGAGCTTATGATGGCTGATAAAGTTTGNATTGTTGTTGGTGGCGGAAAAGGAATGGGCGCAGCTATTGCCCGTGAAATGAAAAAAAGAAACTATAGACTCTCNTTAATGTCTCCNTCAGAAAATTGTGAGCGACTTGCTANCGAACTTGGAGGAATAGCATATCGTGGNAGAGCAGAAAACAATAGTGANACNAANAANCTAATTGAANTGACTATGNAAAAATTNGGAAGAATAGANAGCATCTTNATCCATGTGGGTGGCCCTCCAAAAGG
Source organism: Paracoccaceae bacterium (assembly GCA_002703515.1). Lineage (GTDB taxonomy): Bacteria > Pseudomonadota > Alphaproteobacteria > Rhodobacterales > Rhodobacteraceae > CACIJG01. The sequence goes on from NZSE01000051.1 coordinate 10,509, forward strand.
CGATCTACTAGAGATATCAGAGGACGATTGGAAAAAAGCAAATGATATGATCCTTATGCCTGTTATNAGATTGTCTAAGCTAATNACCCCTATAATGCAATCCCAAGGGGGNGGNTCAATAGTTAACATAACAACATTTTCAGTTTTTGAACCNAGNTTGATGTTTCCTACATCAAGCGTTTATAGNGTTGGNGTTTCCTCTTTTACCAAACTTTACTCTGATCGATATGGGGTAGATAATATCAGAATGAACTGCTTATTGCCTGGATTTACCGATAGCTTGGATTTACCAGAAAAATTCTCTGAAATGTCTGTATTTAAAAGAATTGCAAAAGTGGAAGAGCAGGCAAAAACAGCTGCTTTTTTATTATCTGATGACAGTAGTTATATTACTGGGCAAAGTATAAGAGTGGACGGGGGTGTCACTAGACATATTTAAATGAAATCACTCAAGTAGCTTTCTTTTTATTGCAGGAATGATTGCGCTAATGTCATTTACTTTTTCAGAAATCATGCCTTCTACAAATAAATTTCTAAATCGTCTCTCTGAAGCATCGATGCCGATAATGGGTTTCCCATTTGCATATGTATAGCCTATCTCTGCCGATGTACCGGAGTCAATATCCCACCCCGTTATCAGCGCAACAGTTAAATCCGACTCTTTAAGGGCATTCAAATCTGCAATAAAGATTTTGTTCTTGGTATCCTGACTCATAGTTGTTGTTTTTAATTCGGACTCATCAACTCCCGTCAAGTCTCTATGAGGAAGAAAGCAATCAAACCCTTCTTTTTCTAAAATTTCAGCTATATCTTCCAAATATCCCCTCTCATGCTTATTAAATAATGGACCCGCTATATAAATTTTTTTTTTCATATTATTCCCCCAAAATTGTTTTTTCTCTTGTTAATTTATTATATCTTTTTTCTAAAGCTCTTTCCCTCCCGTAAAAATATGCTCTTTGTTTCTATCTCTTATTTCACCTGCAAACTAACTTTAAGTGAATAGTTTTTTTTCTCATGTCTGAGAATAAATATTAACTCGCTACTTACTTGATGTAGATCTGAGAATTTTACAAGAAATCATACCTAATTGCAGATTATATATTTTTCGGATATTTTTAATA
>NZSE01000052.1 GCA_002703515.1 Paracoccaceae bacterium
AGCTGATTTGCAAAGAGAAGATCAGTTGATGGCAGATGCAGAGAGTAATATGGTAGATCAAAACAACCTATTACGGGAAGTAGACGAAAAACTGCATGAAATTGATGAAAAAATTGAGAATGAAAAGGAAGCAATAGAACAAAACAACCAACGCATCCAAGCAGTGAACGAGAGCTATAATTCATTAAGAGATAAGTTGAATGAGTTGAGAGCTGAAAAAATTCTAAATGAAAAAAGAAAAGAAGAACGTGCATCTACTCTTTTAGACTTAAATAGATATATCGAAAAGCTTAATGACGCTTTAGAAAAATTAAAGAGTGCTGAACAACATGAAATAAACAAACTTGAAGACCTTATTAGGGAACAAGATAATCTTAAATCTACATACCAAACTGATGCCAATTATTTTTCTCAAAAAGAAAAAGATTTTCAAAAAAATCAGGAGGAGATTGCAATTGTTGATAACGAAATCAATAAGCTCAATGCAACAAAGGCTGTAAATATTTCTGAGCTCGAGGCATCAAAAGGTCTTCTAAGTAAAAATAATGATCAAAAAACTGTTTTTGATAAACTAGAAATTGAAAATGGATTTGAACGTTGTCTAGATGCACTATTCTTTTCAGAGTTAGAATACCCAGAGATAACAAAAAGAAAAATATCTGGTTGGCAAAATGTTCTTGATAAAATCGATAATAAAATAAAAAAGAACTTTTCTAATTTAGAAAATTTATCTTCGCGTATTAAGGGTCCTGATGTTTTAAATTATCTCTTCGAGCATGTTGGGATAGTCTCTTCAACCGAAGAGGGAGATAAACTCAGTAAAATGCTTCTTCCTGGCCAACAGCTTATTACAAAAGAGGGAGATTTATGGCGATGGGATGGGTTTGTAAGGTATTCGACAGGGGAAATCTCAAAAAATGAATTAAAAGTGAGGAATCAAAAAAAAGTGGTCGAGATACAAGACAGCCTTAAAGAAATAGAGTCCCAATTAGATGGTTTACAAAATAAAAAGACGATACTGGAAGAAAAAACGTCTTCATTCGGAAACTTAGAGACAGAAAGATTGAAAATATCTAAAGGGGGGTCTGATCTTCAGGCCTTGGAAGGTGAAATTGCACGACATAAGAACCAGCGCGCTATCGCTAGCGACAATATCGTGTCACTGGAGAAGAAAATCGAGGAAGAGACTGTCCAACTCAAAAAATATCAGGAGNATGATAGTGACAAAGNAGATCTTGTTGACCAAGATTCTGATAACAATGAGCACCAATTACTAATTAGTAATTTAGAGGAATTGGATAAACAAAGAGAAGAGTTAAGAANTGAAAAGGCAAATTTTGATAAACTTACTGACGATAAAAACTCCTTAAGAGATAGAAAAGAAGAAATCGAGATTAATCGATCAAAATGGAAGGCTCAGTCAGAGATTGCTATTGAAAGAAAATCAAGCATTCAAGCAAGAATAGAGAGTCTAAAGTTNGAGATTGAAAAAACCTCGTCACTTCCAGGAGATCTAGAAAATAGTAAAGAGGTTATTGATAGAAAAATGAAAGTTACAGAAAAAGAGCTAGTGGAAGCTCGTGATACATTAGCATCAGTGGAAGGTGCCCTTAGAAAGTTGCAAACTAGAAATAAAGAACTTATCGCAGAACTCGGATCGGAAAGAGAAAATCAAGTAAGATTAACTACAAAAAAGGAGAGCTTGGCTGGTAATATTGCTGAGTTAGATGTTAGGATAAAGAACGAATATANTTTAAATTTTGAAAAATTTTATGATGAATTTTCAAATGACCAAATGAAGAATTTTTCTCAAATGGAAATAGAAACGAGGTTGGAAAGACAAATCAGATTTAGGGATAATCTGGGGTCTGTTAACCTGCGAGCGGAGCAAGATGCAAAAGAGATTAAAGATGAGCTCGAAACCACCCTATCCGAGAGGAATGACGTCCTTGAAGCAATTGAGAAGTTAAACGCTGCGGTTAGAAGTATCAACAAGGATGGTAGACAAAAGTTGATTGAGGCTTTTAATGAAGTTAATAAAACATTTCAGACGCTCTTCACTAGACTTTTCCAAGGTGGCAAAGCAGAGCTTGCGTTGGTAGATAGTACGGATCCGCTAGAAGCAGGTTTAGAAATAATGTGCCAACCACCAGGAAAAAAAGTTACAACAATTTCACTTCTTTCAGGAGGCGAACAGACATTAACGGCTCTAGCCTTGATATTTGCTGTATTTCTATCAAATCCCAGCCCTATTTGCTTGATGGACGAAGTTGATGCGCCTTTGGATGATGCAAACATTGAAAAATANTGTGANTTGCTCGACTTTATGACTAGNGAAACCAACACAAGATTTATAGTNATTACTCACAATATAATAACTATTACTAGAATGGANAGATTATTTGGTGTTACAATGNGGGAACCTGGGGTGAGTCAGTTAGTNGGGGTCGATTTGACTCGTGCAGAAGAGCTAATTAACTGAGGTTTTNATGGAAAATNATTTCAAGAACATAGTTTCTACAAGCTGGCTTGAGNAACATTTAGAAGCCCCTGATATTAGAATAATAGATTCTAGTTGGTATTTTCCACATGAGAAACGAAATGCANAACAAGAGTTCATAGAATGTCACATTCCAGGNGCATCTTTCTTTGATATCGACAAAATAAAAGATAGCGNAAGCGATCTGCCCCACATGTTGCCACCTNCGGAGATGTTCAATTCTTCTGTTCGGAAACTCGGTATAGGAGATGGACATAAGGTTGTTATATATGATGGATTTGGAATGAGGTCTGCTGCTCGCCTATGGTGGATGTTTAAAGTGTTTGGGTATTCAGATGTTGTGGTACTTGATGGGGGGTTCCCGAAGTGGGTTAAAGAAAATAGATCAACTACTGCTGAGCTAACGGAAAAAGAAATCAGACACCTGACTATTTTTGAAGATAAGAGTATAGTGGCTGATAGAGATGACGTTCTGAGAGCAACTAAATTAAATCACTGTTCAATCATTGATGCCCGTTCTGAGGGACGATTTTTGGGAACAGAACCTGAACCAAGAAGTGGACTGCGATCTGGATCAATTGAAAATTCAATTAATGTACCCTTCGAAACGCTTCTGAATGAAGATTTTACATTTAAAAAAAAGGAAGAGATATTAGATATCTTTTCTCAGAAGGGCATAGTTTTTAATAATTACATTATTACAACTTGTGGGTCAGGAGTAACTGCTGCAGTTTTATATTTAGCATTAGACGAAATTGGCTGTTCAAAAATTTCGTTATATGATGGTTCCTGGGCGGAGTGGGGAAAAGTTGATTAGAAATTTGAAATGGAACATAAAAAAGCAAGAAGAGTATTAAACTATACTGTCTCATATTTATCTTTAGAAATCGAGAATGCTAAGTTATTTAAAAATGTTCCAAGCAATAAATTTGTAAGTTTTCTAAAGGCACAATCACCAAATACCTCATATTTTTTATATCTTTATAAGGAGGTTGGTCAAAAATATGAGTGGACCGATTGGTTGAGATCTGAAAGAGGCGAGCTAGAAAGCTTTTTGACCGACAACAACGTTATTCTATATTCTCTTATTTTTCAGGGAGTGCCTAAAGGCTTTTTTGTTCTAGATNATAGGNAACNACCCATTTGTGACTTGGCCTACTTTGGANTGTTTGATGACATAACTGGCCAAGGCATAGGTAAATTAATGATGAACNCAGTTTTTGAAGCAGTAATAGAANAAGGTGATGTAAAAACATTAACAGTTAACACAAANACGCTNGATCATAAGAGTGCCCTTCCTCTTTACCAAAAAGCTGGTTTTAGTATATANAAAACTGAGGATCATGAGAGAAGTGCATGGTCTCAATTTGAAAATAAGGAGTATCTATAATGTTTGAGCAATTAATAAGCCAACCATCNGATAAAATAATGGAGTTAATGGCTCAGTACGCTGAGGATAATAGAACAAATAAGTTAGATTTGGGTGTTGGGGTTTATAAAGATGCTGCAGGAGCCACACCGATAATGAGAGCTGTAAAGAAAAGTGAAGAAATACTACTCAAAGTACAGGATAGTAAAAGTTATGTTGGCTTAATAGGCTCAATTGAGTTCTCAAGAAATATAGGAGAATTAGTCTTAAATAATTCTGTGGAAGAGAAAAGGCTATCATATGCTCAAGCACCTGGGGGAACTGGTGCCTTGCACCAGCTTCTTCTACTAGCAAGAGCCACAAAGAGCATTGGCAATGTTTGGATTTCAAATCCAAGCTGGCCAAATCATCAAGCTATTTTAAAACACCTTGGAATGAATATGGCCTCATATTATTATTTTGATGAGATCACTTGTGAGGTAAATTTTGAAAAAATGCTGCAAGACCTTCAAGATATGAAGGAGAATGACATTTTGTTGTTACATGGGTGTTGCCATAACCCCACTGGGGCTAATTTAAGCTTTGAACAATGGGTAGAGGTGACACGGTTGATCCAGGACAAAAATGTTTTACCCTTTATTGATCTAGCATACCAAGGATTTGGAGACGGATTGGAGCAAGATGTTGAAGGTCTTAATTATCTTATAAAAAATGTATCAGAGGCAATGATTGCTGTGTCTTGTTCAAAAAATTTTGGTGTTTACAGAGATAGAGTAGGTGTGGCTCTTGTTGTTTCAGAGGCAGAGAAGAAAGATGTAGTTCAAGACAACTTAAAATCATTGAACCGCCTCACGTTTTCTTTCCCTCCAGATCATGGCGCTGCGGTCGTTAATCAAATATTACAGGATGAAAAACTTAAAGCTCAATGGAAAGATGAACTAGAAGAAATGCGCACAAATATGTTGGATTTGAGAGAGAGGCTTGCATCGGAGTTACATCGAGAAACCAAATCGAATCGTTTTAGTTTTGTCTCTAAACATCGGGGTATGTTTTCTAAATTGGGTTTAAGCGCTGAGCAAGTTGAGGTCTTAAGAAAAGATTATGGTATATATATGGTCTCCGATAGCAGAATAAATGTAGCCGGTTTACGTAAAGACGTGATAAATTATCTAGCAAGTGCGATTTCAAATGTTATCTAAAATTAGAAAAAATTGTCCAAGCTAATTAAATTAGGAATAAGGAAATGAAAATCATAGAAGGATATCAGCCCGAGGAAGAGTTCTCCAAGAATGCGCTAATCGACAAACCTAAATATCAAGAAATGTATATGAGGTCAGTTGAAAACCCTGAGGCGTTTTGGGAGGAGCAAGCCCGTGATCGACTGCTGTGGCAAAAAGAATTTACTAAAGTCAAGAATGTTTCATATTCCCATCCTGATGTTTCCATAAAGTGGTTTGAAGATGGTGTGCTAAATGTGTCGGAGAACTGCGTAGATAGGCATTTAGAAAAGAAAAGTGAAGAAGTGGCAATCTTATGGGAGGGTGATGAACCAGGTGTCTCTAAAAAGATTACGTATAGAGAACTCTATGAGAATGTGTGTAGGTTTGGAAACGTTTTAAAAGACCGAGGTATAAAAAAAGGGGACAGAGTAATTCTTTACATGCCGATGGTTCCTGAGGCGGCTTACGCTATGTTAGCATGTGCCAGAGTAGGTGCCATACACTCGGTTGTTTTCGCGGGGTTCTCTCCAGAAGCTCTCGCGAGTCGAATTATTGATTGTGGGGCGAAAGCGGTGATTACTGCGAATGAAGCACCAAGAGGGGGAAAACAAACTCCTTTGAAAAAGAATGTTGATGAGGCTTTGGATATAGCTGGAGATATAATTTCTCTCGTTTTAAGGAGAACTTCAGCTGAAGTTAGTATGAAGGAAGGGCGCGATTTCTGGTTAAATGATTTAATGGATGAAGCAAGCACTGTTTGCCCTCCTGAAGCTATGAATGCAGAGGACCCACTCTTTATTCTCTATACCTCTGGCTCAACAGGTAAACCTAAGGGTGTATTGCATTCAACGGCAGGATATATTCTNTATGCTTCAATGACCCATAAATTTGTTTTTGATTACAATGACGGAGATATTTATTGGTGCACTGCNGATGTNGGTTGGGTAACNGGTCATAGNTACATTGTTTATGGGCCTTTAGCAAATGGAGCTACTACNCTAATGTTTGAGGGAGTTCCTACCTATCCGGANGCATCAAGATTTTGGCAAATATGTGAAAAATATAAAGTAAATCAATTTTACACCGCTCCGACAGCTATAAGGGCTTTAATGGGATTAGGTGACGAATTTGTTAATAAAAATGACTTATCTAGTATTCGAATACTAGGTACTGTTGGAGAACCCATTAACCCTGAAGCATGGGAGTGGTACAACCGGGTGGTTGGGAAAAGCAATTGTCCAATAGTTGATACNTGGTGGCAAACCGAAACAGGTGGAATTCTTATTACACCTCTACCAGGAGCNACAACAACTAAGCCAGGTTCTGCAACTCTACCCTTTTTTGGTATCCAACCCGTAGTTCTTGATCCAAGCTCTGGAGAAGAGATATCTGACGAAGAGTGTGAAGGTGTATTAGCAATTAAAGACAGTTGGCCAGGACAAATGCGTACCGTCTTCGGAGATCACGATAGGTTTGTTTCTACTTATTTCAANGATTATAAAGGTTATTATTTTACAGGTGATGGTTGTAGGAGGGACAAGGANGGGTATTACTGGATNACCGGAAGAGTGGATGACGTTTTGAACGTGTCTGGTCATAGAATGGGAACAGCAGAAATTGAAAGCGCTTTAGTCGCTCATCCAAAAGTCAATGAGAGTGCAGTAGTTGGGTTTCCACATCCAATTAAAGGGCAGGGAATATATGCATATGTATCTTTGATGTCTGGAGAAAAAAGCTCAGATGAACTTTTAAAGGAGCTACAGAATTGGGTTAGGAAGGAGATTGGTCCTATTGCAAAGCCTGATATCATTCAATTCTCTCCAGGTCTTCCAAAGACTAGATCGGGTAAAATAATGAGAAGAATTCTTCGAAAAATTGCTGAGGATGACTTTAGCAATTTAGGTGATACATCTACTTTAGCAGAGCCTGCTGTCGTTGATGATCTTATTTCCAATCGTAAGAAGCTTTAAATAGAATTAAATTAATGAGGATATCTGTGGTTAAAAATTTTTTTATTGTAACTTTTTGTTTATTAGCAGTTGCTTGTCAAACAAATCAAACTAATATCGACAATCCTAATATTACAGGGGTTTATACTGGCCCCACGATCGGCAATAAAGTCAAGCTTACTGATGATGGTCAGTGCATAGCACGAAATTTGAGCTTTTTAGTAGGACAACCTGAATCGGCTCTTGGTGCCATGGAGTACCCGTCTAATACCAGAATTATTTTCTTAGATAGAAACGAGAGTATTGAGAACACAAACCCTAAAAGATTGAGTATAATAGTTGGCAGTCAGAAGAAGATAGTTAGCGTATATTGCGGTTAAATCCGTTAGACACTACGGCTACAATACTCTTCTATGAAGCTCTGCTTGAGAAATGGTCTTAGTAGTTTTACAGGGTGTGTAGACAAACTTAACTGTAGAGATTGATAATCTAAAATCAATTCTTCACCTAAAGTCATATTAGGAAGATTGACAGTCTTCTCCGGCAAGTATTCTTTCTCAGAGTAACCTTCAAAAAGGGCTAAAGAATTTGTTTTTTTTATAGCTTGAGCATCCCAAAGCAATATTCTTCTGTTTTTATTAAGAGAGTGAAAGCAATTTGCTTTAATCAGTAGCTTTATAATGCTTGGACTCAGTCTAATACGATGCCATAAATCCTGAGGATCATTATAACCATTGCCTCTCTCTTTGATAATTCTATCGACGTCATTTTTTGACAGTCCCTTGATCTGCCTGAATCCTAGTCGTAAACTAAGATAAGACTCACCATTATTTTCCAGAGAATGGTCCCATTCGCTTTTGTTTATGCATATCTCTCTAACTTTCACCCCATGATTTTTTGCATCACGTATTATTTGGGAAGCAGAGTAGAATCCCATTGGTTGAGAGTTTAGTAGAGCACAGGCAAAAACATCAGGGTAATGATATTTTATCCAAGCAGATGCATATACAAGAATGGCGAAGCTTGCAGCATGACTTTCGGGAAACCCGTATTCACCAAAACCTGATATCTGAGAAAAGCACTTTGTAGCAAAATCCTTGTCATACCCATTTTTTAGCATGCCATCAATAAATCTTTTTTTAAATTTATTAACAGTACCGTTTCTCTTAAATGTCGCTAATGACCTTCTCAGTCTATCAGTATCTTTCAATGAAAAACCTGCGCCTTTCATAGCAATTTGTATTGCTTGTTCTTGAAATAGTGGCACACCAAGAGTTTTGCCAAGTATTTCTTTTAGTTTTTCAGAAGGAAAAGTAACTTTTTCTTGTCCATTTCTTCTTTTTATATAGGGATGAACCATATCCCCTTGAATTGGTCCAGGTCTGACGATGGCAACTTGTATTACCAGATCATAAAAGCATTGTGGTTTTAATCTTGGAAGAAAGTTCATTTGGGCCCTGCTTTCAACCTGAAAAACCCCTATAGTGTCCGCTTTGGAAAGCATATTAAATACACGTATATCTCGATGTGGAATATTATTTAGGCTAACTTTCCGGTTATGATGGTTTTTTATTAAGTCAAAAGATTTCTTTATGCATGTCAGCATCCCAAGAGCTAGGATATCTATCTTTAATATGCCTAAAAAGTCTATGTCGTCTTTATCCCACGCTATTATACTTCTGCCTTCCATAGCAGTATTTTCAATGGATGTAATATCATCCAAATAATCCTCAGTAATTATAAAGCCGCCTACATGCTGACCTAAGTGTCTGGGGAAGCCTATCAATTGGTCACTGAGGGCCAAAGTCTCCAATATTCTAGTATGCTCATTCTTACCTTCCAATTTGCTATTATTGTAATGAGGTATCTTATATCTATCCCATCCAATAATATTTTCAGCCATGGAGGATATTATTTCTTTGCTTAAACCCATTACTTTGCCTACATCTCTTATTGCCCCTTTTGCTCTATAGTGGATGACTGTAGCGCATAAAGCAGCTCTTCTATCACCATACTTCCTGTAGATTTCGTCTATTATTTCCTGTCTGCGTTCATGCTCAAAATCAATGTCAATATCAGGAGGTTCGTTTCTTGCTTCTGATATGAAGCGCTCAAAGACCATCGAACCAATCTCTGGGCTGACAGATGTTACTCCTAAAGAAAAACAAACTATAGAATTAGCAGCAGAGCCACGGCCTTGGCATAAAATACCTCTACTTCTTGCAAATTTTACTATGTCATATACTGTGAGGAAATAGGGAGCATATTTGAGTTTTTTTATTAAAAGAAGTTCCTTTTTTACTCCCTTTAATATTTTTACAGGAATATTTTTCTTATAATATTCATTTAGCCCGTTAAACGTTAACTCATGTAATATTGTATCAGGGTTCTCTCCTTTAAGTACTTCTTTAGGGTATGTATAGCTTAGTTCATCTAAAGAAAACGAACATCTATCGCTTACAAAGTTAGTATTCTGTACTGCTTCGGGATAGTCTTTGAATATCGTCATAAAATCGTGAGTTGATCTCAATCTTTGCTCTCCGTTAATACTTGATTCAACTCCCAGGTCATCTATGGTACATTTCATCTTTATTGCAGATAAAGTGTCTCTGACTTTTCGTCTGGAGCCATGATGCATTAGAGGGGTAGAAGATGCCAGAACCCCGCATTTAAAATTTTTTGCAAACTTATTGATTTTATGAAAACGTATTTCATCTAAACCATCATATCTAGGCGCCATAACCACATACACAGATCTACTGTTATTTCTTTTGAGCATCTGGATAAACCTCAACCACTCAAGTCTCTCTGAAAAGCTATGATTTTTTTCTGAAATATGAGCTAAGAATATAATGCCATCTTGTTTTTTGAGAATACTTTCATAGTCAATGAGGGAATAACCCTTCTTAGAATTTTTTTTCCCAATGGTTAAAACGTTACATATGTTTCCCCATCCTTGTCGTGTCTGAGCTAAGCATGTTATTTCGGTTCTATGAGTTGTGACAATAGTAACTCCTGGTATTAGTTTTAGAGAAGAGCATTTATTTTTGGTATCACATTCGATCTCTTTTATAGCTCTAAGACCTCTCACTACTCCAGAAATGGAGTTTTTGTCGACAATCGCTATAGACTTCAATCCAAACTCTGCCGCTCTTTCGACATACTCTTCAGGGTGGCTGGCTCCTTCTAGGAAGCTAAAATTAGATGTTATGCACAGCTCTGAATATGACAACTAAAAGCTCTATTTTATTAGGCTATTCAACCTGTCTTATTAGAAGACAGTTGAAAGATCATATAGTGATTAAATTTAATAAAGTTATCCGAATTTCTTATGTTTCCATAAATTCTATCATGTAAACGCATGCGCTTTTTCTGGCTTACTATCATCTTATAGACCAGATTAAATAGTTTCATTTTCCAGGGATGGCTTGATATTAAACCTTGTTGTACTTTGTCTATTCCAACACCAACTACATTGTAAAATTGTTGCTCTATATCCAAAGACGGAGCAACAGACTTTGTTATTTCCTTTTTTGATACAATATTTAAATCTATTTCTTTGATCAGTTTTAGCATTTCTGATAAAGGGTGCCCTCCTCCTGGTCTTCTGTTGTGACTACTATTCTTAAGATTAGAGCGAAAGCAATCTGCAACTAATATTTGCCCGTTTTTGCTTAATAACTCTTTAGCCTTTTCTAGCGCAATTTTCGCAGGAATATATTGGAAGCTTTCTGAAAAGAGACACAAGTCAAATGTTTGACTCTTTTTTGTTTCATAATCCTCAAACTTCATATTATGAACTTCGGCCTTATTGTTTGTGTTTTCTAAGCATCGTTTGCTTAGTATATTGCTAGGTACAACGACAGTGACGCTATGACCTAAGGAGATTAACTTCTTTGCAGTTTCTCCAGCACCTCCACCAATATCAAGGATCTTCAGTTTTTTCTTTTTTGGAAAGTATTTGAGCAGTAGTTTTGTGTACTGTTCTTGAGCTTTACCCAAATTCTCAAGACAAGGGTCTAGGTTGTCCCAAACACCATAGTGCATGTTCTCTTTCCCAGTAACAAATTTTGCTATTGCCAAAGAGACCTCAAGCCCAAGGGCTTTAGTATCTAATTTATTATTCTTTTGAAATTGCATTCTTATTCACAGCCTAAATTACTAACAAAAATTACCATGCACAAACCATTTATTTTCTGAAACCTTATTCTTTTCCTCAAACATCCACAACCTTGCTCCACATGTTGTTGCCACCTCCCAATAGTCACGTAATCTAAAATTTGTTCTTTTATCCTTGCTCCACCATTCAGATGCTATCCTTTCGGGTCCACGTACATAGAAGGCTTTATACTTTTTCCCTCTCCAACTAAATTGATTTAGATAACTGTCTTTATACAAAGTAGCACTAATGAGATCTGGTGAATATAAAAGTATCGGCCTCATGAACTTACTTTTCTGCCATTGGCTAGCTATTTTTCTTTTTGTTTTAAATTCATCTAAAGAAAAAGTTTTCTCTGGTATGTGACTGTGGTGTTGGACAAAGGATTTCACCTTATTTTTTCCTAACCTAGCTTCAATTCTAGCCATCAATAAACTCATTGTTTCTTCCTTAGCTAAATATTTATAAGTATGATTTGCACCAGCAACATTTATAGCTATTTGCCTTTCTTTTGCTCCCTCAATATGTACTCCTTCAAGGGTTATTTCTTCTATATTTTTGAGACTTTTAATAGTCTTGAGTTTTTCTAGTACTACTAGCTCTATTTTTTTTCTGTCTTGTGTGGGGTTACTGAAATTTATCTCTACGAGTAGCTTATGGTTAGGTGAAAATTTAATTTTACACCTCCTAATTAGCTTCTTATTTTTCTCAAGTTTATCACATAGGTTCTTGATAAGAGCTTTAATGCACTCACTTATACCCTGAAAGGTGACTTCTTCTAAGAACAGTTCCGCTGAAAATAAATATTTTTGTTTCCAGACAATTTTATTGAATAACTCTGTTTCTTTGCCCAAAACTTGCCTTACTCTTTTGATTATATGATTACCAAATCTTCTATTAATAGAACTTGAATCTATACTTATTAGATCTCCAACTTTGTAAATACCAAATAAATTTAATAGGTTTACATCGGTACTTTCTAAGTTCAACGCTTCTACTGGTAAGGAGATAAGAGCTTTTTCTGTTTTATCATTATCAATTATTCTAGACCTGTATATAGGGTTATTAAGAGAATAGCTTGTATTAAAGATAGATAATTTCTTTTGAGAGTTCTTGTTAACTCTATCACTAGGAATTTTAATTCTTGTAGCTCTACTTTGATCATTGATTATTTTTCTAAGGTTTACCCTTGGTTGTTTTATGTTGGAATTATTTTGGAATCTCGCTGCTGCCCAAGCTGCTCCCTGAGTTCCAGCAATCCCTACGATGCTGAGTATGTTAATTTTAGAAAAATGAGTTGTTAGTTGATGTATAAATTCTTCCTCTTTCCCAGTGAACTTTTCGCATCCTGTTATGTCAAGCATCAAACTATCATAGCCATCTAATCTGATAAGAGGCGTGAATTGATACGTGAAACTAAAAAGTTTAATTAGTTTTTTTTTAAGATCTGAATGTTGAACTTTTTTACTAACCACATGAGGATTCAATGTTAGGACTTCTTTAGTAGACATTTTAGGACGTATGTTTNGCTTTTTTGCTAATTCATTTGCACATATTATTTCNTCACCATCAGAAAAAGAAACAACTAGAGGTAATGAATCTAACAGAGGTTCCTTAGATAATATGGCCTCTAATGGTAATTGTGGAAACCAAATGGACGCGAATCTATTCTTCGATTTTATTTTGTTCATTGTTTGTTCTTTTTAGTTGTAAGTTAATGAAAAGTCCAACTCAATTTTGTACTTTGGTATACAGTAGACANGAAAATTATTTTACCTATCTTTTATAAACATACCCTGATAGGATCTCCGTTAACAATTTTGTGATAGCAACTGATGACCAACAAAAGAATATTTCTTAACGCATTANTAGAATTTTATTTATCNGATGCNAGAAACACTANAGTAAAAAGAACACCATGACATNCAGAAAAAANAAGTTTAATTACGATGAGCTGATATCATGCGCTAAAGGCGAGCTGTTTGGAGTAGGTAANNCTCAACTTCCAATGCCNCCTATGCTNATGNTTGATAGGGTAACAGAGATATCAGATGATGGNGGTGAACATAANAAAGGNCANGTNATAGCAGAGTTNGANATAAATCCAAAATTNTGGTTTTTTGAATGTCATTTTGAGGGAGATCCNGTAATGCCAGGNTGTCTNGGNTTAGANGCANTATGGCAACTAACTGGCTTTAATCTAGGGTGGAGGGAAATGAAAGGTAGAGGTAGAGCCCTAGGTGTCGGGGAGGTAAAGTTTACAGGGATGGTAACTCCAAATATAAAGCTCGTGAGATACGAAGTAAACTTTACGAGAGTTATTGATAGGAAATTAAAGCTAGGCATGGCTAATGGAACTATGTATGCAGATAATGAAAAAATATATTCAGCTGAAAATATGAAGGTAGGCTTGTTTCAGAGCTAATTTATTTCTATAGGAGAAAAGTACTATTATGCGTCGAGCAGTTATTACAGGTTTAGGAATTGTTTCATGTATCGGTGTTGATAAGAAAGCAGTAGAAGAGAGTCTTAGAAAAGGGACTTCTGGTATAAGCAAAAGTTTAGATTATGAAGAACATGGATTTAGAAGTAGAGTGCATGGAAAACCAGATATAAATATAGAGGATTTTATCGATAAAAGGCAGCTAAGATTTATGGGAGATGGCGCAGCCTTTAACTTTATAGCAATGCAACAAGCTATAGAAGATAGTGGGCTAGAGGAAAAAGAAGTCTCTAATGAAAGAACAGGGCTTATTGTTGGATCAGGAGGGCCTTCAACAAAAAACTTATTTGCTGCGCATAAAACTGTAATAGAAAAAGGTAGTCCTAAAAGGATGGGACCATTTATGGTTACGCGGGGAATGTCATCCACAAACTCAGCTTGTATAGCAACTCCTTTCAAAATAAAGGGTGTTAATTATTCGATAACTTCAGCTTGTTCAACATCTGCTCACTGTATAGGCAACGCAGTTGAGCAAATACAGCTAGACA
Organism: Paracoccaceae bacterium; assembly: GCA_002703515.1. Taxonomy (GTDB): domain Bacteria; phylum Pseudomonadota; class Alphaproteobacteria; order Rhodobacterales; family Rhodobacteraceae; genus CACIJG01. The sequence goes on from NZSE01000052.1 coordinate 14,189, forward strand.
AACAAGACATAGTATTTGCGGGTGGGGGAGAAGAATTAGATTGGACACTGTCCTGTCTTTTTGATGCCATGGGCGCAATGTCTAGTAAATATAATGATACTCCGGAAAGAGCTTCAAGAGCTTTCGACAGNGATAGAGATGGTTTTGTTATTGCAGGTGGGGGCGGAGTTGTCGTTGTAGAGGAGTTAAATCATGCCATTGCGAGAGGAGCAAAAATATATGCCGAAGTTACAGGTTATGGTGCAACATCAGATGGTTATGACATGGTAGCACCATCGGGTGAAGGNGCTGAGAGATCAATGAGACTGGCTTTGGCCTCTTTGAACGGTAGAGAGGTTAATTACATTAATGCGCACGGTACATCAACTCCAGCAGGAGATGTTACTGAGATACAAGCGGTTAGAAATGTATTCGGCAAACAAAAACAGCCTTTAGTAGCCTCTACGAAATCGCTTACTGGTCATAGCCTTGGTGCCGCAGGTGTTCAAGAAGCTATCTATTCACTGATTATGATGGAAAACAACTTTATATCNGCGAGCGCCAATGTTTTTAATTTGGATCAAGAAATTCATTCTNGTGAAGTAGCTACCGCATTGGTAGAAGATATTGAATTAGATACTGTTTTATCGAATAGCTTTGGGTTTGGAGGCACTAATGCCTCAATAGCTTTAAGTAAATATTNTGGATAAATTCTGTGCCTGACCTGATGAAAAATAAAAGGGGTCTGGTGATGGGTGTAGCNAACCAGAAATCTATTGCATGGGGAATAGCNGAAGTATTAAGTAAGGAAGGAGCTTCAATAGCTTTAACTTATCAGGGTGACAGCTTTAAAAAAAGAGTAGAGCCATTGGCAGAGAGCATAGGGTCAAACCTTATATTCGATGTTGATGTGACAAATGAAAGTTCTGTAGACCAATGCTTCAATGAATTATCAAAGAAGTGGGAATCGCTGGACTTCGTGGTACATGCGCTTGCTTTTTCTGACAAATCTGAACTGTCTGGTAGATTTATTAATACTTCAAGGCAAAATTTTTTAAATTCTTTGGATATATCTTGTTTCAGTTTAATTGATGTTGCAAAGAGATGCTCTCATCTCATGAAACAAGGTGGAGGGATTTTAACGCTTAGTTATTTAGGTTCTCAAAGAGTTACTCCAAATTATAACGTTATGGGAGTAGCTAAAGCTGCTTTGGAGTCATCTGTTAGATATCTNGCAAGTGATTTGGGTGAAGATGGAATTAGAGTGAATGCCATCAGTGCTGGTCCAATGAAAACNCTGGCGGGAGCTGCTATAGGTGGAGCTAGAAGGGTATTCCGTCTTTCGGAACAAAATTCTCCCCTAAAGTCAAATCCAACATTAAGATCAGTAGGGGGNACAGCAGCTTTTTTACTTAGTGATTATGGAATGCANGTTTCTGGAGAAGTAATCTTTGTAGATGGTGGTTACCATGTAATGGGTATGCCCAAATTAGATAATATTGAAAAGGCATGAGTTGGTAGATTTTTCTCTTATTTCTGATACCTACGATAAAATCGGTCAGCATGTAGTTGAAACACCTTTACTTGAATCTTCTTTCCTAAGCAAAAGACTAAATAAGCGCGTTTTGATAAAAGCTGAGTGTTTACAAAAAACAGGTTCTTTCAAATACAGAGGAAGTTGGTCTTCTTTTGTAAACAATGACATAAAGGACCTAAAAAAGGGTGTGTTGGCATACTCTTCGGGAAATCACGCCCAGGGCATTGCAGCGGTGTCAAACGAACTTAAAATTCAAGCAACAATAATTATGCCAAAGGATGCTCCTAGACTTAAGATAAAAAATACACAGTCGTATGGAGCTGATGTAGTTTTTTACGACAGAATAAAAGAAAGTAGAGAAGAAATTGGCGAAAAGCTGCAAAAAGAAAAAAGTTTAAAGCTTATAAGACCCTATGACGATCCCTTTGTTATTGCCGGGCAAGGCTCTCTGGGAATTGAGCTAATTAATCAAGCAAAGAGGATGAAATTAGATNCAGCAGATGTACTAGTTTGCTGTGGAGGAGGGGGATTAGCTTCAGGAGTCAGTTTGGCCCTTCAGGGATTAAGTGAGGGCTTTAAAGTCAGAACTTGTGAGCCTGAAAATTTTGATGATATGGCTAGATCTTTGAAGCAAAAGAGAAGAGTAANAAATAAGGCTATGGATGGATCTATTTGTGATGCCATTTTGACACCNACACCAGGGGAGTTAACTTTTGAAATTCTTGAAAAGTATGCNGCTCCTGGTCTAGTCGCTAGCGATGAACAGGTTCTTGAGGCAATGGCCTTGCTATTCCTACATCATAATCTAGTTGTTGAGCCTGGAGGTGCCATCTCACTTGCAGCGGCATTAAATCAGCACGAAAAAATTGACTCAGATGCGCTTATTATAGTCTGTACCGGTGGAAATGTTGACCCAGTTATTTTTTCAAGAGCTTTAGATTTAATTGATTCTGAAGATTAAGCATATTTTTTTAACAGTTGCTTTGTAAGGCGTTTTTTATAACGACGNTGTCTTTGCCGGCTTTTGGTTATATTTGCTCGCCAAGGTTCACGTTTGTCCTTTACTATATCTTCGAAATCTCGAGCTACTTCAATATTATCGGCGTCTATTTCATATGTTCTTTTAGCCATATATAANTAAATAGCCCTAATAAAATATAATCAAAAAAACTATTTACAAATGTTCACTTTTTGTTCTAATTTTGAGCTATGAGTATGTACGAATCATATAAATCCATCTCAAAAAAAGTCACTTTGAAAGATGTGAAAAACTTATTCAAAGAGAATGAAAAGACCTGGAATAATTTTATTCGTTTAGAAGGCCAAACTATAATTTTTAATGGTTGCACAGTTCAAATCTGCTGTAATTTAGATAGCTCTGTGGTATTNAGAACCAAAGAGGAAAGGCATAGCGAGTGTCTGCAATACATCATGAGTTGTCTTGAATTTGGTCTAGACACAAAGATTTGGCATGAGGAGATTTTAACTGAAGTTAATACTCTTTANGAGACTATTTAAATTAACTCTAACAGTTGCCCAAAAGATATTCTAAAATTTTTCAATAATTTCTTTATAAATAAACAGGTGATAAGCAAGGTCTAAAAAACTAAAATGCACGTACTTGCTAAAAAGTAACAAGTTCATAAATGATTGATCGAAAAATAAATGGATATATAGATAGCTATTTAAATCCTATCGCAAATATTTTTTATAAAATTGGCGTAGACCCAAATTGGGTTACGTTGTTGGGATTAATCGTAGCCTTTATATGCTTCGCAGTCTTATCATACGGATTATTTTATTTGGGATTAATATTAATCCTAATTAATAGGTTTTTGGATGGTTTAGACGGCAGATTGGCAAGACTAGATAAACCAAGTAAGTTTGGCGCTTTTTTTGATATTACGTCAGACTTCGCATTTTATGCATTAATCCCATTAGGTTTTGCCGTTTTTTCTCCTTATGAAAATGCGTTACCAACAGCTTTTTTACTAGCGGCTTTTTGTATTAATGGCTCAGGCTTTCTGGCTGAAGCTGTAATAACAGAAAAATATAATATAAGAGTCGACCAAACAGATAAGGGATTTTTTTACTCTTTTGGATTGATTGAGGGTTTTGAAACTATCTGCTTCTTTTTATTTATTTGNTTTTTTCCAAATNTATACGCTAACGNNGCNTANATNTTTTTNGNCCTNACNCTANTNACNCANGTGATANGANTATTNAAATCNTTTAANCGNTTTCNATAANNTANNGAGNTCTGTNTATAATNCTTTCNTTTTGAGGATCATATGGACTATCTTGAACTATCTCTGCGTCCCAAAAAGCATCATCTATTTTTACCCTAAGCTTTGTGCCTACTTTAGAAAANGANGATTTAACATAACCTATACCGATACTCTTTTTAAAATGNACTGAGTATCCGCCTGAAGTTAATCTACCAAGCATTAAATCCTCCGTTTCATTGTATAATGCCTCTCTTCCCCAAGGATCGATATTTTGTGGACCATCTATAAGCAGAGTTATACATGATACATCTTTTCCCCTTTTTAGTAAGGCTTCTTTCCCTAGAAACTCTTTATTAATATCCACAAATCTGCTGAGATTAGATTCGAATGGACCAGCATCTCTTCCCAAATCTGACCCAAATGCTTTGTAGGATTTTTCTTGTCGTAACCAATTTTGTGCTCTTGCTCCAACTAATTTCAAATCAAACTNTTCTCCTGAGTCGAGTAAAATATCCAGTAAGTAATTTTGCATTTCAATAGGATGATGGAGTTCCCAGCCAAGTTCACCTGTATAAGCAACTCTTAAAGCTCGAATGGGACACATACCAATTTCAATATCTCTGTATGAGAGCCAGGGAAACTCTTTGTTTGAAAGAGTTTTATCTGGATCATCACTTACAACAATTTTTTTTAAAAAACTTCTGGATTTTGGCCCTGCAATTGAAAATACACCCCATTGGTTCGTGCAATCATAAATGTTTACATCATTAAGTCTGCTGTCAGTCAGGGACTTTTGTAAATAATCAGAGTCATATTCAGTCCAAGCACCAGCTGAAATCAGATAGTAACTCTCCTCTGAAAGNCAAACTATTGTGTACTCAGTCCTGATAGTACCCAAAATAGATAAAGCATAGGTGAGATTAATTCTCCCCTCATTAGGCAATTTATTACAAGTAAACCAATCTAGAAACTTTCTTGCATTTTTTCCACTAACAAGATGTTTTGTAAAAGCGGTTGAGTCAATTAGGCCTAAACCTGATCGAATTGCTTCCGCTTCATTTTTTGCATGCTCCCACCATCCGCCTCTTCTAAAGCTTCTTGATTGCTTATCATCGAAGTNATTTNTAGCAAAATAATTTGGTCGCTCCCATCCATTAACCTGACCGAATTGCGCCCCTAATTCCTTTAACCTATTGTAAGATGGCGCTGTTCTTAAAGGTCGGCATGCTTCTCTCTCTTCATCAGGGTGATGCAAGATGAAAACATGTTCATAAGCTTCCTCATTCTTTTTCATTGCGTATTGAGTGGTCATCCATTTCCCGTATCTTCTTGGATCNAAAGATCCCATATCTATTTCAGCTTCTCCGTCAACAATCAATTGTGCTAGATAATAACCGGCGCCACCAGCAGCCGTTATGCCAAATGAAAATCCCTCAGCTAGCCATGCATTTTTTAGCCCAGGAGCTGGCCCCAGAAGAGGATTTCCATCTGGCGTNTAACAAATAGGGCCATTATAATCGTCTTTTATTCCAAGATTTTCGCTTGATGGAATCCTATGGATAAACGACATGTATTCTTTTTCTATTCTCTCTAAATCCAGCGGAAAAAGATCNGCTCGAAAATTCTTTGGCACTCCGAATTCAAATTTTGCAGGGGCATTTTTTTCNTATGGACCTAATATCCAGCCTGCTCGTTCTTCTCTTACATACCACTTTGCGTCAGCATCNCGAATAACGGGATGTTCTCCATTTTTTTCCCGATACCTTTGAAGTTCAGGATCTTTTTCTGTAACAATGTATTGATGCTCTACCGGAATTGCAGGAATTTTTATGCCTAACTTCTTTGCTGTAGCTTGCGAATGGTTTCCTGTAGCAGTAATTAAATGTTCGCATNAAAAAGATACTTTTTCACCGCTAGGAACAAGATTTCCTCCTTTCTCTTCCATATAATTGCAGGATACTTTCCATACATCTTTTTCATAATTAAAGCTTGTAGCTTCAATTTTTCTAATAATATCTACTCCCAGATTTCGTGATGCCTTAGCCATAACTTGGGTCACATCAGCAGGATTGATATAACCATCTGTCGGATGAAATATAGCTCCAACTAGGTCTGATGTGTTGATTAAAGGCCACCGTTCTTTAATATCTTTTGGGGTTAGCCATTCATATGGAATTCCCACTGTTTCGGCGGTTGATGCATACAACTTATATTCATCCATTCTCTCATTCGTTTGAGCCATCCTTAGATTGCCAACTTGTGAGAACCCTACAGACATTTCAGTTTGTTTTTCTAATAATGGGTACAATTTTAGAGAATANTCGTGNATATGTGATGTAGCGTAAGACATATTGAAAAGTGGAAGAAGACCTGCTGCATGCCA
>NZSE01000053.1 GCA_002703515.1 Paracoccaceae bacterium
AGTTTAATAGTTTATCAGAGAAAAACGCCGACTTTCAAAGTATAATGACAGCTGGGTTCATTACTAACCTTGCCTCAAAGACAACAAATAATGGAAGACAATATTTCTTGGTCAGTTTAATTGATCACACAGTGAAAACCTATGATGTTTTTATATTTCCAGACAAGCTCAGTGCTTTTACAGCAGAGTTAGAGGTCGGNANTTTCGTGTTACTGGTTCTCGAAAAAACAAAGGATCAAAATGGTTATGCTCGAATAAATGTTAAGTCTGTAAGAAANTTGGAAAAGTTCATANNTGACAAAAAACNCAANCAATATCATTTTTTTATAAGNACTAAATGCCAGGTTAGCACGATATCTAATCTTTTAAAAGAAGCCGAGATGAAAGAAACCTCTGACGAAGGNAATATTTTAATTACGGTTAAAGATGAGGAAAGTCAGGAGAAAACAAATATTTCATTACCATATTATTATGATATCAGTTCAGAANTGATTGAGAANATAAAAGCAGTTGAAGGTGTTTTTGAAATTCAAGCAACGTAGAAATTAGGTCGTAANTTAAATGGATAGTTCGAATAAAAAAGCGCGTCCGAAGGCAATTACTCCTAAAGGCTTTAGGGATAATTTNCATTCTTATCTCAAAAAAAGGGATGANGTGCTAGAAGTAGCAAACAGGGTTTATGAACTATATGGGTTCGAAAGACTTGAAACTCCTGCAATTGAGACAGTAGATGCTTTAGGAAAGTTTCTACCAGACGTTAACCGACCCAATGAGGGTGTTTTTGCTTGGCAAGACGAAAATGACTCATGGCTCGCGTTGAGGTATGATCTGACCGCNCCTCTGGCACGAGCTTTTTCTCAACATAGGAATACGCTGCAAGCACCATATAAGAGATACAGTTTTGGACCAGTATGGAGAAATGAAAAACCGGGACCAGATAGATTTAAAGAGTTTTATCAATTTGACGCTGACATTGTCGGGACTTCAAGTTTCATGGCAGATGCTGAAATGTGTTTCATTATATTTGATGTTTTAAAAGAGTTAGGGTTTTCTGCAAATGATTATCTGACAAGAATTAGTAACAGAAAAATTCTTTCAGGATTAATTCAAGCTGTTAAGTTAGGGGACAGCACTGGCTTGGGTGATAGTGAATTAGTAGTTTTTAGAGCTATAGATAAATTAGATAGACTTGGACTAGGAGGCGTTGAAAATCTATTAGGAAAAGGACGAACTGATAGCAGTGGCGATTTTACGCAGGGCGCAAATCTTAGCACCGGTCAAATCGATACTATAATGAGTTTTTTAAAAATAAAAAATAATGATCCTTACAAGGCCTTAGAAGAAATGGAGACTTTAATAAGAGACTCTGCAATTGGGAAAGAGGGCCTAATTGAGTTGAGAAACATTGTCGACGCCCTGTTATCAAAGGGTAGATCTAATATTTCATTCAAAATAGACCCCAGCGTTGTAAGAGGTTTGGCGTACTACACGGGACCGGTGTTTGAAACTGAGTTATCTACATCTACCAGTTCCTTAGGATCAATTTCAGGAGGAGGAAGATATGATGACTTAGTGAGTAGATTCACCGGTCAAAAAGTACCATCTACTGGAGTTTCAATCGGTATCGATCGTCTAGTGTCGTTCCTCTATGAGCGTGATGGTGGCAAAAAGAAGGGGGTAGTGGATGTTTTAGTCACTGTAATGGATAAAAACCTAATGGAACACTACATCAAAATTGCAGCCGATTTAAGAAACAATGGGATTAATACGGACTTGTATGTTGGAAACCCTAAAGATTTTGGTAAGCAAATAAAGTATGCAGACTCGCGTGGTGCAGGTTTTGCCATCGTTGCTGGAACAAATGAGCTGGAAGATGACATAGTTCAAATTAAAGACCTAGAACTAGGTAGAAANCTNTCGGCTGGGATTTCTTCAAATGAAGAGTGGAAAGAGCAGCCAGCTCAATTTCCTGTCAAAAGGGAAGCATTGATAGAAAAAATCTTAGAATTGCTAAGAAGATAGGATGCTAAAATCACAAAAGTTACCAAAAAAACCAATTCAGACTTCAGCAATTTGAGTCGGGAAATAAGTCGAATAACAACGCTATTTAGAAAGGCTGGGTTAAAGGAGATAAATGTACCCTCACTTCTAACTGCATCAGACTTAGTCGATCTTTATGGTGAAGACTTGAAGCTCAGAGCTTATACAACTTCTGACCCAGTCAAGGGGGAACAGGTTTTGAGACCCGACTTTACTCTCCCAATTTTATTGGAACATTTGAGAGGTAATTCGCCTCAAGCGAAATATTTTTACAGCGGGAACGTCTGGAGAAGACAAAATTTCAAGTCAATTATTCCAAATGAACAATACCAGATGGGATTTGAATTTTTCGATAATAAAAAAAATAATTCACTTTTGCTAGATGTTGAATCGTACTTACTGATTACTAAAATATTGAGCAAATACAAAGTAAATTCGGTTACAGGAGATGTGCATATTTTAACAAGTGCTATCGATGAACTTGGTATGACAGAATACAAAAAGGCTTCATTAAAAAGACACTTATGGCGACCAAAAAGATTTATGAGACTATTGGAGCTTTACTCAAAGCAGAAAGCAACCGATGCGAGTATTCGCTCTTTTAAAAGTGAAACCTTGTTGCCATGGAAAGAAAAATTAAGTGAAACTCAAACTGTATATGGGGTAAGAACTAAAGCAGATATAAAAGAAAGAATTGAAATTTTAGAGCAAGAGTTGTCACAGAATTTAATTACAAACTCTGAGAGAAGTTTTTTACTGAAATTAATGAGATTTCAATCAAATCTTAAAGAGGCAGCAAAGAGCATGTTATCGCTATCTCAGGTTGGTGGAACCTTTGGGCAAGCTATAGAGAACTTTGAAACTAGAGTTGGACTATTAAGTGAGCACATAGATACAAAAAAAGTAAAATTTCAAGTTATTTATGGTTTAACAACGCTTGAGTATTATGATGGGTTTGTTTTTGGATTTCAGTTTGAGCGTAGAAATTATCCACCTATTGCGCAAGGTGGACGATATGACAGCTTGTGCACTAAGATATCAAAAAGGGGAAAGTCAATTGCCGCTATAGGCAGTATGTTGAGAATGGATTTTTTGGAGAAATTTTACTGATGAATCAAACAAGGGTTTAAAAAATTGATAAGGTTAGGGCTTCCCTCTAAGGGCAGGTTAAAAAAACAGGTAGAAAAATTCTTTTTTGAGAGAGACTTAGAATTAGTTAATGTGGGTACATCGCGTGAGTATTTGGCCGAATTTAAAAAAGAAAAAAAAATTAAGATAATTTTGCTTGCTGCTTCTGATATTCCGCTAGAAATCAAGAAAGGCAATTTAGATATTGGCATAACGGGTCGAGATCTAGTTTTTGAGAAGATACTGGGCTGGCAAAAGTGGATGTTAGAATTCAAGCAACTTGATTTTGGGCACGCCGACTTGGTAATTGGCGTTCCTCAATTTTGGATTGATGTAAACCATCTTGACGACCTTGAAGAGATAGCTTTCTCTTTAAGGTTAAAACACTCGCGTTGTTTAAAAATAGCAACAAAATATCAAAATATAACTCGGGAGTTTCTAATTGACAGGCAAGTTACCAACTTTGAGATAGTGGAGAGTCAAGGAGCCACAGAGGGAGCTATAGTTAATGGCATTGCCGATGTAGTAGCAGATATTTCTTCAACTGGTGAAACGCTGACACAAAATAAATTAAAAACTATTGAAGATGGGACTCTTTTAAAAAGCTTCGCTTCGATATTTGTAAACAAGAGATATTACAAAAAAAATAGTTGTGATCTGGAGTTAAAAAGGTTTTTAGACCAAATTGTTAAAGATGAGTGATTTATAATAATCCCACCTCTAGTAATTGTTGCTGAACCTTCAAAGGAATATCGTCATCAAATGTTGTGGTTACAGGGTCAGTGATGTCAGCTGGCGTTCTGTTTTTCTTTAGGTATCGCCAACCTTGAAAAGGTTTTTTACGGACCGGAGCTGTTTTAATAATTGAATTATCCAGNAATATTTTACATCTTTTAATNCCGTCCGGGTCTTCCTGTTTTGTGATTGATAGGATTTTTTGCCTCGCGCAGATTACGCCCTTGATCACCCAATACAAAGAACCAGATTTAACTATTGCCNCATGTTTTTTTGGCATGAGTTTTGTTGAATGATAGAAACCTCTATTTGCATCGATCCCGGGTTGACTTAAAAACCGTCTTTGGATCAGCGCTAACTCCTCCACGGATTGTATGCCAACTGCTAGTTTCACAATATTTACCGGTGATTCAGACATATAATAGTCTCTTACTTTATTGTCCCAATAAGTAAATGTTTTCTTGACAGTATAAGATCTTATTATATAAAACAAATTCAATTCGTAAAAAGGGTTAAGTTGTGACAAAAAGAACTGCTGCAAAGCATAAAATCGATAGAAGGATGGGTGAGAACCTTTGGGGTCGACCAAAGTCTCCGGTAAACAAGAGGGAGTACGGGCCTGGGCAGCATGGGCAAAGAAGAAAGGGTAAGCTTTCTGATTTTGGATTGCAGTTAAGAGCGAAGCAAAAGCTCAAAGGCTACTACGGCGATCTGACAGAAAAGCAATTCAGAAAAATATTTAGTATTGCAGAGAAAGAAAGAGGCGATACTGGTGAAAAGCTGATAGGTCTATTGGAAAGAAGATTGGACGCTGTAGTATACAGGGCAAAATTCGTTCCCACAGTTTTTGCTGCTAGGCAGTTTGTTAACCACGGCCATGTTATGGTGAATGGGAAAAAGGTGAATATACCCTCTTACAGGGTTAAAGAAGGTGATATTATCGAGGTTAGAGATAGATCAAAAGAAATGTCTCTTATAGTTGAAGCATTTGCTCTAAAGGAGAGAGACGTGCCTGAATATATTGAGGTCGATTTCAAAAAGATGACAGCCAAGTTTTTAAGAGTTCCTGAACTTTCAGATGTTCCTTATCCTGCAATAATGGAACCAAACCTGGTGGTGGAATATTACGCAAAAAACTAGCGAAACTTATGCTTCATTACATTTTTAAAAAAGAGATCAGTTTTCCTGAAAATGATGAGCTTGAGGCTGCAGTTTTTGGCATGGGTTGTTTCTGGGGTGCTGAGAAGAAGTTTTGGGAACGCAAAGGGGTAAAGCTTACAGCAGTAGGGTATGCTGGCGGTAGTACTAAAAACCCTAATTATAGAGATGTATGTACTGGATTGACTGGCCATAATGAGGTTGTAAAAGTCCTATTCGATCCCTCTGAGCTAAGTTATCTCGAGTTACTATCGACCTTTTGGGAGAATCATGACCCAACACAGTTAAATCGACAGGGTAACGATATAGGTACACAATATAGGAGTGGGGCATACTATTTTTCAGATACTCAAAAGAGGATTTTACTAGAAACAAAAGCAATATATGAAGATGATCTTCAAAAAGCAGGATTTAGCTCTATTATGACTGAAATCAAAAAAGCGCCCGAATTCTTTATAGCCGAAGACTACCATCAGCAATATCTTGCGAAGAATCCTCACGGCTATTGTGGTTTAGGTGGAACTGGCGTCACTCTATCGGAGGGATCGAAGACTTCGATAGAAGCTTTTTAGCCATATTTTGTTGTTCAATAAATAATCTTCGCTCAGGAAAACTGAGTAGACTTGAAAAGTTTTTTGAGCTCAACGGTTTAGTAACTGCATATCAAGAAGTGATAGCTTCTGCTGAAAAACCATTGTTTACCCTTAACGTTTTTACAAAAGAGCCTTTAGATTTTGTTACAATATCTTTAATCGAGCAGTGTTTCTCTGTAAAAACAACCATAAAAAAGATCCCAAAAAGAAATTGGTTAAGGGCATCTAATATTAAATTTAGTCCTGTTAAAATAGATAAGTTTACTGTTACAAGTTCATTTTTTGCGAATTCTATAAAACAAGATAAATTTTCCTTAATAATTGATGCTTCTCTAGCTTTTGGAACTGGTCATCACTATACAACTAAATTTTGTTTGCAGCTAATTCAGGATTTAAAAAAAAGGGCAGTTAACCCATTAAAAATAATAGATGTTGGTTGTGGGACAGGAATACTTTCTATAGCTATAGCAAAGTTATTTCCTTCAAGGATAATTGCGGTTGATAATGACACTCATTCAGTCGAAATGACCAAGCGAAATATAGTAGTTAATAAAGTTGCTAATTATGTAAAGGTTTACAAATCCACAGGATTAGTCGGAAACCATCTAAATTCCCGCGCTAAGTATGATTTAATAGTAGCTAATATCTTATATAAACCCTTAAAAACTTTGATGTGGTCTTTTACTAAAAACCTATCCAATAATGGGTTTTTAATTTTGTCTGGTTTAAATATTAAGCAAGCAAGGCACTTGAAAAGTATTTCGAGACAATTTGGATTCAAAGTTATAGATGAGAAAAAGGAAGCAAATTGGGCTGCACTCTTATTAAGAAAAATCGATTGTAAAAGAGCTACCCCACTCAATGATTGAAGCTTCATAAAGATGTGTGCTAAGATCAAAATAAAAAAAAGTTTAATATGCAGGTAATTGGAATAGATCCAGGACTGACCCACACTGGGTGGGCTGTGATACAGGAAGATGGTCCGAAAATAAAATATCTAGGTAGTGGTATTTGTAACACTAGCAATAGATATGATATGGCGACGAGGCTGGTGTCAATTTTAGAGCAATTAAGGTTAGTTATAAAAAAATTTAAAATAGAGAGTGGTGCAATAGAAAAAGCTTTTGTCAAGAATGATCCTCTTGCGGCTTTAAAGCTTGGACAGGCGCGAGCTTCAGCGATGATCGCTCTAGGGGAAAGTAAAATTGAAGTAAGCGAATATGCTCCAAACTACGTAAAAAAAATATTTGCAGGGAAAGGCCATGCTACTAAAGAGGAAATTGAAAAAATGGCATTATTGCAGTTTCCAAAGGCCTGTTTCGATAGATCTGACGAGGCAGATGCTCTTGCGATAGCTGTATGTCATATACATACGTTGAAAATAAATGCAAATCTAAATAGTGCAATGAAGAAAGCAATGTGATCTAATGATTGGTCGGATAAAG
>NZSE01000054.1 GCA_002703515.1 Paracoccaceae bacterium
CCCCCAAAAACACCAAGGATATCACTGATCAGTGTTAAGAGCGGCAAGGAAAAAATACATGCACAAACCCTAGGTATAACAAGAAAGTTATATGGGTTTGCATTAAGTGTGTACAGTGCATCTATTTGTTCGGTCACTTTCATTGTTCCTATCTCAGCTGATATTGATGAAGCGACTCGACCTGCCATTATCAAACCNCATAAAACGGGNCCNAGTTCTCTACAAATACCAATAGCCACTATTGAAGGAACTACGCTCTCAGCATTGAAACGCATNCCACCAGAATAAATTTGAAGAGCTAAAGCAGCACCAGTAAAAACCGCAGTTAATCCTACNACAGGTAAAGACAAGAACCCTATTTGCACTAACTGATTTAAAAAAATTTTAGTGTAGAATGGTCCTTTTATAGCTTGTGACAGTATNTTCCAAATGAATCTTGAAAAAATACCGACTTTTGACAAAAAGATAANAAATGATTTTCCAACGAGTTCAACATAAAAAACAATCTTCATATTCTTTCCTATTACGTGTAAACCCTTCTAATTCTTTCACCAAAATTAACTAATACTTCGTGACTTATGGTTTTACAGTCTTTTGCAAAATCTTCAACTTCATATTGAGGTGAAAATACGCAAAGGTATTTTGGTGTCTCAGGTAAATTTGAAATGTCAACCGTAACTAGGTCCATGGAAACTCTTCCTAAAATGGGACATGGGATATTTCCATAAAATAGTTTGCCATTATTACTGAGAGTTCTTGGTAAACCGTCAGCGTACCCCATCGCCAGAGTGGCAACTGTCATCTTCTGTGTCGCTTTGTATGTAAAGTTGTAACCAACTTGCATATTTTTATCTATGATAAAGCTTTGAAGAATGGGAACCTTTATTTGAATAACTTCTTTTAACCCTTTATTCTTTATTCCACCATATAAGCCAACACCTGGTCTGATCATATCTAAGTGGAAATCAGTGCCTAATAGAGCCCCATGACTTGCCGAGACACTTTGACGAACCTTTGGCAACAAATGACATAATTCAATAAACAAATCTCTTTGGATTGTATTTTCTTTGCTAGATATATCGTCTGCACAAGCTAAATGTGACAAAATTAAGTTTATCGGAAGTGCTTTTATTAAATCGAGATTTTCAAAAAGAGCATGTTTNTTTAATCCTAAACGATTCATCCCAGTATTNAGTTGAATAGCTACTTTGTGGGTTTGACTAAAAGCCTCGATAAATTTTTGNGCTTCCAGAATGTTATTTATGACAGGTGTTATNTTGAATTCTTTATAAGATTTAGCGTTCAGAAAATCAAAACCATTTAAAGTAAATATTTCAGAGTATTGAGAACAACTCCTTACTTGTATTGCTTCAGAAATAGTGGCAGTAAAAAAACTTCTCACGCCAAATCTTTCTATCTCAGGTACTATTTTTCTTATTCCTAAACCATAGGCATTTGATTTAACNACAGCGGCTAATTCAGCGCTATTTTTTGTTATTCGACGAAAAAAGCGTAGGTTATTGTGTAAATTGGCAAGATTAATGTGTAATTCAAGAGGCAATTATCATCCTAAGCTTCAACTTTTTGCTTGATGGTTTTTTACCAAATTACCAAATCTTGTAAATCTCCCATCAAACGCTAACTCTACTGTGCCTACTGGACCATGTCTTTGCTTCCCAATTATCAACTCTGCTTTCCCGTGAACCTGTTCCATCTCTTCTTGCCATTTTATGAGAGCATCAAGATCTTGATCTCCTGGCTTTTCTCTTTCCTTATAATACTCTTCTCGAAATATGAATAAAACAACATCAGCATCTTGTTCAATAGAACCACTCTCACGTAAATCTGCAAGTTGTGGTCTTTTGTCATCCCTATTTTCTACTTGTCGAGATANTTGAGATAGAGCTAAAACAGGTATATTTAATTCCTTTGCTATTGCTTTAAGCCCTTGTGTGATTTCAGCAATTTCATTTACTCTGTTTTCTTTACTCGAAGTCCCTCTAATTAACTGTAGATAATCAATTATCAAAAAATCAAGACCATGAGTTCTTTTTAGCCTTCTAGCTTTTGAAGCTATACTTGATATTAAAAGAGCTGGAGTGTCATCTATAAAAAATTTACTTTCATCCAAAGACCGAGCAGCTTCTACAAATTGATTGAACTCATTTTCGGAAAGCTCGCCTTTTCTAATTTGTTCTGAGGGAATTTTGCTTATATCAGAGAGTATTCTCGTTGCAAGCTGTGCCGAAGACATTTCAAGCGAAAAGAAGCCAACACTTGAAGCTTTACCATATTTTTTGTAGTTTACGATCGAAGCATTGTAAGCAATATTTGTTGCCAAAGCAGTTTTCCCCATAGAAGGGCGTCCTGCTAGTATTATTAAATCTGAGTTCTGCAGCCCTCCTAATTTTTTGTCAATGTCAATAAANCCAGAAGGTATACCTGATACACCTTGTATATCTGAGTCAAAAGCTTTATTAGCCAATTCAATTGCCTCAGTTGCAGCCTTTACTAANGGTTCGAAGCTTCTCGATTTAGTTCCAGTTGATGCTACATTATAAAGAGACTGNTCTGCCTTAGTTATAAGTTCAGCTGGCGCTGTATCTTCATTTACTTTTCNAGCNTCAATAATAATTTCACTNCCAACATCAACCAGTTTTCTTCTAACTGCNAAATCAAAAAGAGCCGTAGCATAGTCCCTTGCAGCATAGGCGCTAATAGCCATAGCNGATAATTCAGTAAGCAAAGAAGGAACGTCTATATCTTTAAATGCTTCATCGGATACTAAATACGGCTTAAGAGTAATCGGTGAAACAAGTAAACCTTTTTTCGTTCTNGAAGCAATATGACCAAATATTTTTCTATTTATCGCATCATAAAAATGATCTTCATCAATGATCGATTCAATTTCTCCTAAAACTTCATTATTTACTAATAACAGACCTATTAGAGCCTGTTCCGCTTCGAGATTAAAGGTGGAAGATTTTTCTACATCTACCGTTTGATCAAATTTAACGTTATCCATCAGCTTCACCAAGTTCAGTATATACTATTTCACTTTATAAGTACCATGTTAATTATGGCTAAGGGCAAGGAATTTTAAGCTTCACGTTTATTNGGGATAGTTGCNTGTATTAGTTGTAATACAGTATGCAGCTCAACTTTGCTCAGTTGATTTATTGTCAGGCTCGTCNTCTATTTCTAACTCTTCAGAGTTAGCGTCTTCAGTTTTTAGTGAGACACCCTCTTCAAGAAGGTCTTCGTTAAGCTCAGCATTCGTTTTACCNGACGTACTATCTGGTNCAGAGGCATCTTCATCTCCAGATGTTGTTTCACCCAAACTTCTAACAACATTCAATTTTATTTTGCTTTCAACTTCGGGGTGCAAAATCACACTAACATCAAAAATACCTAGTTCTTTTATAGGTTTATCTAGAGCTATNTGTTTTCTGTTCAGGTTTATTCCGTTTTCGCCTATAAGGTTTGATATGTCTCTAGTAGTAACAGACCCNTACAGAATTCCTGTGTCAGACGCTGATCTTACTATAACTAGCTTCAATTTTTCGACTTCAGCTCGGATAGTCTCTGCTTTTTCAATTGCTTCCTTATTTTCCTTAAGCAAATCGGCTTTTGTTTTTTCAAAAAGCTCTTTATTTTCCTTAGTAGCTCTTAGAGCCTTGCCAGAGGGTATTAGAAAGTTTCTGCCAAAACCTGGTTTTACCACCACAGCATCGCCGATATTACCTAGCTTGTTAATTTTTTGAAGTAATATTATTTCCATTTCAAAGCCTATTTAACTGCATAGGGTAACAAACCTAAAAATCTGGCTCGTTTTATTGCTATTGCTAGTTCTCTTTGTTTTTTTGTTGAAACCGCTGTAATTCTAGAGGGAATAATTTTTCCTCTCTCAGAAATAAATTTTTGAAGTGTTCTTACATCTTTGTAGTCGATTGGTGAAGCCCCTTTTTCAGAGAACGGACACGTTTTTTGACGCCTAAAGTAATGTTTGTTGTTATTTGGGTTTCTGCGATCATTATGTCTTCTTTCCATGCTAAGTCAAACCCTCTCTTCTTCTTCTTTAGCTTTATTATTCATCATTATAGAGTGACCGTCTTCATGATTTTTGACCTTAACTGTTAAAAACCTCATAATGTCTTCATGGATGTTCATTAAACGCTCCATCTCTGCAACGGCTTTTGGATCACTATCCGATTTAAACAAAAAGTAATGGCCTTTCCTATTTTTATTCATCCTGTAGGCAATTGATCTTAATCCCCAATATTCACTATCAATCACCTTCCCTCCATTCTCAGTGAGGGTACCTTTAAATTCTTCAGCCAAGGTCTCTGCTTGTACAGAAGTTAAGTCCTGTCTGCAAATAAAAACGTGTTCATATTTGGGCATTCATTATCCTCAAAACTTGTCAGTAAAAACGTTATATACAGCAAAATTAAAAAAGCAAGCATACAGTTGCATTGTTTTAATGATTTTTTTGGTGTAGACAGTTGCTATATATGCTTCTTCTAATAATGATNTAAGGATGAGAATATGAAAAAAGCTTTTTTGTTTCCTGGTCAGGGGTCCCAATTTGTTGGTATGGGTAAGGAATTAGCGACTCATTTTGAAGAAGCTAAGTATGTATTTTTAGAAGTTGACGAAGCCCTGGGAGAAAAACTATCAGCACTGATGTTCGAAGGTGACATTGAAGAATTAACTTTAACAAAAAATGCTCAACCCGCCATTATGTCAGTTTCTATTGCGATTTTAAGGGTAATGGTATCACATGGGCTTGACCTCAAAGCTATTGAACTTTTTGCAGGGCATTCACTAGGCGAATATAGTGCGCTATGTGCTTCTGGAGTGATTTCTCTTAGGGACACTGCTGTGATTTTGAGAAAAAGGGGAAATGCTATGCAGAAAGCTGTCCCGGAGGGCAAGGGGTCGATGGTAGCTGTTTTAGGTTTGAATAGTGAGAATGTTAGGGACTTATTGATTACAAGTAAATGCGATAGACACCTAGTCCAAGTAGCAAACGATAATGATCCCTCACAAGTAGTTATCTCTGGAGAAAAGAAAGAGGTAGAAAAGTTCTCTGATTTTTTAAAACAAAAAAATGCCAAGAGAATAGTTAACCTCCCAGTTTCTGCCCCTTTTCACTCTCCACTGATGGAACCAGCTGCTTTGAAAATGGAGGAAGAACTAAAGACTTTGAACTTTTCAAACCCAATCGTTCCTATTATGCATAATGTCGATTTGAGTGTTCTTGAAGAAACGGAAGGATTTAGGGATAAGTTGGTTAAACAGATCTGTGGAACTGTTAGGTGGAGAGAAAGTTTGATTAAGATGGCAACTGGATTTGATGTAAATAGCTTTTTTGAAATTGGCCCAGGTAAAGTATTGGCAGGCACGGTGAAAAGAACTATTCCTGAATCAAGTGTTATCTCTGTCAGTCTAGCTACACAGATAGATAAAGCATTGGAGATNTTAAATGAATAANTTGGAAAACTTAAATATTCTAATCACNGGTGCATCTGGTGGGATAGGTACATNTCTNTCTAANGCATTTACNTCAACAAAAGCTAANCTNTTTCTTCTTGGGTCTTCAGAAGATAAAATAGCAAAACTACGAGATGAGTTGCCTTCAAGAGATAATATAAATTATTTTTCCGTTGACTTAGGTAAAAGAGAAAATGTTACTGATTTTTGCGACTCGATGATAGAGAAATACGGAGGAATGAGTGTTGTTATCAATAATGCAGGTGTGACTGATGACAATTTGTTTATTAGAATGTCTGACAGTTCGTGGGACAAAGTCTTTGCAATTAATCTTAATGCTTCGATGATCATTTGCAGAAAATTTATTCGAGGGATGATGAAAAATAAATGGGGAAGAATAGTCAATATTTCCTCTGTAGTTGCGTCAATGGGCAACCCTGGACAAAGTAATTATGTTGCTGCTAAGGGTGCATTGAATGGACTTACCAAATCAATTGCGTTAGAAGTTGCAACAAGAGGAATTACAGTCAACAGCATATCTCCGGGTTTTATAGATACTGCGATGACAGCTAAGTTGACAGATGACCAGAGGTCAAAAATAACAGAACGAATACCAATGGGGAGAATGGGAACAGGTAACGATATATCATCTCTAGTGCTATTTCTCTTGAGTAATGAAGCAGGCTATATCACTGGGCAAAACATACATGTTAATGGAGGCCTTTTCTTAGCATAAAAATTTTTTCTATTGCTGACCCTAAAATTTTCCAGATAAGTATTGCTTGTTTTAACAATTATGTATAAAAGAAAAAATTGTGAGATCTTGACATTTCAATTCACACGAAACAGGCCAAAATGACTAGGATGATGAGGAGGTTAATATGAGTGATGTTATAGAAAGAGTAAAAAAAATAGTTGTAGAACATCTGAGTGTCGAAGAAAGTTCGATTTCAGAAGGGTCATCATTTATTGATGATCTGGGCGCAGATAGCCTTGACACCGTGGAGCTAGTGATGGCTTTTGAAGAAGAGTTTGGGATAGAAATTCCAGATGATGCAGCGGAAACAATTCAGACTGTCGGTGATGCTGTTAAATTCATCGAAGAAAACTCTTAGAGCTTAAAAAACAAGGATATTTAAAATAATAGAAAAAAGATGAGACGCGTTGTAGTAACAGGGATGGGATTGCTGACGCCTCTAGGATGTGGCGTAGATTATGTATGGGATCGATTATTGAATGGGGTCTCCGCTGCTACTAATATTACACGATTTGATGTTTCTGACTATGCAACAAGTTATGCATGTGAAATTCCTTTCGGTGTTGATGAAGAAGGAAAATTCAATCCTGATGAATGGATGAGTTTAAAGGAAAGACGTAAAGTCGATGATTTTATACTCTATGGCGTTTGTGCTGCGGAGCAAGCTGTTAAAGATGCTGGTTGGACCCCAGAGAAAGAAGAGGATTTGCTCAGAACCGGTGTTATGATAGGCTCCGGTATTGGGGGTCTTCAATCCATCGGAGATACCGCTAATTTGATTAAAGAAAAAGGTCCGAAGAGAGTATCTCCGTTCTTTATACCTGGAGCTTTGATCAATTTGATTTCTGGTCAAGTTTCAATCAGATATGGATTTAAGGGACCTAACCATTCCGTAGTGACAGCCTGTTCCACTGGAGCTCATGCTATAGGAGACGCTGCAAGGTTTATTAAGTCTGGCGAAGCTGATGTAATGATAGCGGGTGGAGCCGAAAGTCCTATAACTGAATTAGGAATAGCCGGTTTTAATGCTTGCAAGGCTTTGTCAACTAAATTTTCTGAAGAACCTAGTATTGCAAGTAGACCCTATGATACTGATAGAGACGGGTTTGTAATGGGAGAGGGGGCTGGTATTTTGGTGCTTGAAGAGCTTGAACATGCTAAAAAACGAGGTGCTAAAATATACTGTGAAGTTTTGGGTTATGGACTGACTGGGGATGCCCATCATATTACTGCACCTCCACCAGATGGAGATGGCGGCAAAAGATCAATGGTTGCTGCGCTAGATAGCAGTAAGTCAAACATTTCCGACATAGATTATATCAATGCGCATGGTACTTCTACTATGGCGGACACTATTGAACTAGGAGCAGTCGAGGCATTAGCAAAGGCTCATTCGAGCAATATA
>NZSE01000055.1 GCA_002703515.1 Paracoccaceae bacterium
CTGAAAACTGTAGGCATACTCTCAAAAAGAGCAAGGGGAATGATGGCAAGTTACGTTATTAAGAATAAAATTAGAGATTACGCAGAAGTCAGTGAATTTTCAGAAGATGGTTATAACTACAGCAAGAAACTAAGCACATCATCAAGACCAGTTTTTATTAAATAACCCCTTTTACATTTTTTGATCTTTTTCTTTGCCTTATCACTGAATTTTGATTCATTCCTTCAATTAATAACTTCGTCATGGGGTGACTGGGAAACCTTGATGAGTAAGCTTCCAATAATTCTTTAATAGCTTCCCCTTGATTAATGCTTGGATCCAGTGAAATAACCCAGTCGAAGAAGATTGTCCTACAAGAGTTCAAATCAATGTTTTCTATGTTATAAGCTTCGAAGATTAAACCTTTTTCATCACAATAGATATCACCTTTAAAAATTTTACTTTTCTTACTAATCACCGACTTTGTTGCCTCTCTTAGACTTTAAAAAAACATAGAAAATTGTAACTAAACCAAATATAAAAACAAATGGACCAAAGAGATATAAAAAAATATTGTAACCATTAAACTCAGGTTTAAACAAAATATAAGTACCGTACTTTGATACTAAAAATTTCTCAATTTCGTCATCCGTGTGACCTTTAACTAATTGATCTCGTATAAACAGTCGAAGGTCTTTAGCAAACTCTGAATCAGAGCTATCAATGTTTTCATTCTGACAAACTAGACAACGGATGTTTGAGCTTAAAGTTCTAGCCCTATTCTCTAATTTTGTGTCACTTAGAATTTCAGCAGGCTCAATAGAAAAAGCTCGTGAGGCAATAAAAAAAATGAAAAAAAAATAGTAAAAGCGCATCAATTTACGACGTTATACCCTTGATTTATATGAAATAAAAGAGAATACACTGAAAAAACCTCCCAATGCTATCAATATCACGCCAACCCAAATAAAAGAAATAAAAGGCTTAATGTATGTTCTTACCACCCATGCNTTTTCGTCAAGNTTATTTCCAAGAACCATATAAAAATCNTTAAAAAGNGTTGGCTTTATGGANGCTTCTGTTGTNACTTCATTACGTGAGGGGTATANTCGTTTCTCTGGCAACAATGTACCAACAAGCTTGCTATTTTTNAANACTTCAAATGAGCCCGANACTTTCTTAAAGTTNTTTTCTACTGAATAATCAACTCCNTTGAATACTATTTGGTATGATTTGAGATAATACTTTTCTCCTACTTCAACGTTTCTGATATCCTCGATCTCCCAACTTGTGACTGCGGTAACNCCAAAAATGAGNAGCCCAAAGCCAAAATGGGCGCAAGTCCGTCCAATCAACCTAGAATTTAATATAAGTGAGCGCTTTAAGCCGTCAATCATNGAAAGTTGGGATTTAAAAGAAAAAATAAATTCTAAAATACTGCTTAAACAAATCCATAAAGCTAGAAAAAGCCCGATAAATGTCAAAAGGTTGAAATCTGTCCATATGAATGCGCAGGCTGATAAGCTTGTGGAAATAAAAATAAGAATGAGCAATCTTCTAACATCATAATTGTTTTTTCCTTTCCATCGAATTTTACTAGCAATTGGAAGCATGAAGGCAAAAATAATCACAAATGGTATGAGCGAGACTTCATAGAAAGGTTCACCAACGGACACTTGTTCATCGAATATAGCCTCAACAATAAAAGGCCAAATAGTACCTAAGAATACAACAGCTGCNATAACTAACAAAATTAAATTCTGAACCACAATCCAAAGCTCTTTGGAANCNAAGTTAAGNTTCATAAAATTNTCGTAGTANGGTCTTTTTGTTACATAAATTAACAAACTTGAANNAATTGCTAGAAAAATTATCAACAGTATAAATAAGCCCCTAGAGGGATCATTTGCAAAAGCGTGAACAGAGGTAATTAATCCAGACCGCACTATAAAAGTCCCNATCATTGAAAATGAAAATCCCATAATAGATAGTAGAATTGTCCAGTTTAATAGAGAATTTCTCCTCTCAAGTATTAAAACACTGTGGATTANCGCTAAGTTTAGGAGCCAAGGAAGTAAAGATACATTTTCAACTGGGTCCCAGAACCACCAACCNCCCCAACCTAGTTCATAATAGGCCCAGATACTTCCNAACAGTATTCCTAGTGTTAAGAAAATAAAAGGAGCCAAAGNCCAAAATCTTANAAGCTTAACGATATTTATTTTGTGATCATTTGTTAACAAAAATCCTATTGCTATGGAGAAAGGAATTGAAAGGCCTAGATAGCCTAAATATAACACTGGAGGNTGTGCTACGAGAAGCACATCTTGTAATATTGGATTGAGATCTTGACCATTTAAAGGCGGAAATTCAAGTCTTTCAAATGGATTTGATAAANCTAAAAGATAGAACAAAAAAAGAGCTATAATTGATAATTGNACAAGAACTACGTTTCTTACTAATACGTTTGGGTAATGTCTTGAGCTAACCTGAAACAAAAATAGATACAGGGTAAGAATTAGTACCCATAATAGCATAGAACCTTCATGGTTCCCCCAAGCTCCTGCAACTTTATACAAAATGGGTTTTAATAAGTGAGAATTATTGGCAACGAGCTTTACAGAGAAGTCGGAGGTGATAAAGCTTGTAATCAACAACAAAAAAGAGATAGCTAATAAGGTTAATAGTAAACTTTCAAGTTTATCAAAAAAACCTGTGTACCCAACAAGAACTGGTTTGTTTGAAATACAGTTTGCTATCAACCCGAGGTTAAGACAGAACGCTGATATTAAAAGAAAATGCCCTAATTCACTGATCATAATTGATACATCAATTAAGGCTAATTTTTAAAAAAGCAACTTAATTCTTTTAATTACTTTTTAACGTTTTCTAAAAAAGATTTATGATACTTTTTATTTAGATCCAACGCGAACTCTAGATCTTTTTTGTCAACCTGAATTGCTATCTGACTGAGAATACCTGCCAAAGCCTCTTCACGGGAAAGGTCCACCTTCATTAAATTATTCAAAGCTATTTCTACGATCTCTGCAATAGCTTTTGCTTTTACTGCTGTTTCGTTTAACTCTTCATCTAACATACTATTTTCCTTCAATTGCACTTATACATTGCAAGGATCAGACCAATTATTTCATAGTTAGAAAATTTTTTAGCTTTAAATGTAATTTTGGTAAATTATGGTGATTTATGGCAACGATCCTACTAGATAACTGTTCGTTGTTAGTGTCATTAAAATCTTGTGTAATTATAACTAAAAAATCAATTTCACCATTTTTGATGTAATGTTCATGCTGCTTCAAATCTATATTAGATTTTTTGGTCTGAGAGAAAACAATAAAACCCGCAACCAATCCATTTTTTTCAAAGAGATCAAATAATTTTTTTACTCCGTCCTTCCCTTTTTTTGTTTTCCAGCCTAAAAGGATTAATGATCGTTTTACCCAATTAACGTAACTCGACTCTTCGGCAGGAAAGAAGGAAGGTTCGAATAAATGATTTGAATTTTTCTCAATCAAGTCATTTAGTAATTTTAGGATCAAGTCTTTCAGCTCTTGCTTGGAAACCATCTCGAAATTCAAAGACAATGATGAAACAAAATCAGCAACAATGTTCTTTTTAATTTCTGAAATACTTAAGAGATCTTGATTTGAATAAATATCTTTTTTGAAAATAGTCAGTATCTTTGTTTGTTCTTGCTTCAGAGTTTCTATGGCTTGAGATATCTCTGTGTTATCCTTATCAACGCCTTCTAAAGTAAAATCTTTTATTTGTTGCTCTTGAGATTCTTGCAAGGGTGAGGTTTCGTTTAATCTATGAAAAACAACTGAAATAATTAGCGTACATATAAACAATCCAATAAATGTTATATCAGCGCTTAAAACACCATACATCAAAGCAATTAAGCTCACGATAGTAAAAAACCAAATGAGAAATTGATAAAAGCTTGTCATTTAAATCGGAATAACTGTTGCCTTCTGAGTGAATAGAACTACCATCTGANTCNAAGTTGTCAACACAATAGGATCACATAAATTGAAAAGTCTGAAATATAGCGACGTGACGCCACAGGATCTATATNTAAATCGTCGTAAATTCGTACAAGCTATTGGTCTCACTTCGTTAGCTTCTTTAGCAACACCCTTATCCGCAAAACAAAATTACTCCACTCTTGAAAAGCCTAACACCTTTGAAGAGATCACAAACTACAATAATTTCTACGAATTTGGCACATCAAAAACGGATCCTGCGAAATATGCTCATAATTTAACTACTAATCCTTGGGAAATTTCATTTGAGGGTATTTCACAAAATAAAAAAATATTTGATATAGCCGAAATTCTTAAAGGAAAGGCGCTACAAGAAAGAGTGTACAGATTGCGTTGCGTAGAGGGTTGGTCGATGGTTATACCTTGGATAGGATTCCCATTGCGTGACNTAATTAATCAATTCGAANTGGATAANAATACTAAGTACGTTGCCTTNGANACAGTGTACAGGCCAGAAGAAATGAGAGGGCAAAAACGTGCAATTCTAGATTGGCCATATAGAGAAGGCNTGACTATAGAGGAGGCTTTACATCCATTGACATTTATTGCGACGGGCTTGTACGGCAANGATNTGCCTAACCAAAATGGNGCTCCATTCCGGCTTGTTGTGCCATGGAAGTATGGGTTTAAATCCATAAAGTCGATCACCAAAATTTCATTTATGAAAAAGCAGCCCTACACGACATGGAGTGCCGAAAATCCCAGAGAGTATGGTTTCTATTCTAACGTAAACCCTAATGTTGATCACCCTCGTTGGTCACAAGCAACTGAAAGAGTAATAGGAGAAGGCCTCTTTGGTGAAAGGCGAAAAACAGAGTTGTTTAATGGATATATAGACGAGGTGGCAGATCTTTACAAAGGTATGGATTTAAAAAAATACTACTAAAATAATGAAGTTTAGAGCTATATTTAAGCACCTACCCGTTTCACTGCTTTATTTAATTTTACTGATCCCAATACCCTTATATTTCTATTGGGGTATTGAAAATAAACTAGGTCCTGATCCTTTGAGGTTCTTAGAACATAAATACGGAGAGCTTGGCCTAGTGTTTTTACTAATAACTCTCTCAATTTCGCCACTATTAAGATTCGCAAAGATTAATTTGATGAAGTTTAGGCGTTGTGTTGGATTGGTCGCATTTTACTATGTTATTTCCCACATTTGCGTCTATTTTTTTCTCGATATTGGGCTCTCAATGGACCTGTTATTATCTGACCTACAAAAAAGATATTATATTATTGCAGGCTTCTTTGCTTTCATAACATTAATACCATTGGCACTCACATCGAATAATTTTTCTCTTCGCAAATTAAATATTAGGACATGGAATAAGATCCACAGTTTTGTCTATGTAGCAATAATACTTTCAATTTTTCATTTTATCTTGATGTCAAAAACCTGGACGGGAGAATTATATTTTTACACATTAGTAACTGTTATTATTCTGGTCCTAAAGCTAAAGAGAACTAAGATCTATAAAAAACTTTCAACATATTCCAATGCTGACATTTCAAAATAGGTTGCGTGCTTATAGCCAATATCGATTGGATTAGGGTCAATTATTTCTATATCTATTGAGTTGGATGCCGCTATTCTAAGTGCTATGGCTGTGATGTTAACACTAAAAGAAGTTCCCATGAAGACCATTTTTTTTGCCTCAATCATTCTTTGCTGAGCTTCACCTATTCTGTATAAATCTGTATAGATTTCATCAAATAAAAGTACAAACGGTTTTAGCGAATAACCCAGAGTAGGATAATATTTCTCTTCTTTTTCTTTTTTTATTTTAAAATGCTCAAGCAGTGTATTTATTAAAGAATCCTCAGATTTTGGATCATTTTCATAAGTGAACCCTAGATCTGATATATCATCCCAAGGAGCATCAAGTACCAAAGAATCTTGACCCTCTTCTTCAAAAACTGTGACTTTATCTAGACGACCATGTATTGGAATATAATTGACATTACCAGCCTTACCATCTAACCCATCAATGTTTTGTGTTATCAGGTTCTTATTTGCAAGCCATCGATGAACATCATTAGGTTCTGCATTTCTATATTTCGCAAATCGTTTAAAATACCATAAAAGAAACTGTTCAGGATTATTTACGTACATATATCTTGTTGCCATTTCCTGAGGTGTATAGTTTTCACTACCAATAGTCCAAAACCCGTCAGCACCACGAAAGGTAGGAATGCCACTATCTGAACTTACTCCTGCTCCAGTTATATAAAGAGTTCCCATTTTTATATTTTAGTATAAAATCTACATCTATTTAATTTGAAAGGATATTATGAAAGTTAAATTCTTTCCAATAATTTTGGGTCTGTTTATTTATTTCTTTTCACACCACGCCAATGGGCAAGAGTTCTTTGTCAAAAAAAAGTATCGCGATTGGAATGTTTACTCGTCTGCTTCTAACAACTGTTTTTTAGCATCGAAGGCAAAAAGAACGGCTTCATATTTTAATTCCAGAGAGGTTTTAGGCAAAAATAGACAAAATTCGTTTATATATTTGTCTAAAAACAAAAATAACAATAACTATTCAATGACTTATTTCTCCGACTTTCCCCTGAAAGATAATGCATCTGGAACTATGCATATAGATGAAAGAAAAATGATGAGGCTGAAGGTTATCAGCTTAAGTCAACAGTCTAATAGTAAGCACGCCTTAATTAATGGCTTTATGAAAGAAGACATAAATTTGCTGCTTGGAGGTAATAAATTAAAAATAGAATTACAAGGAGTGGATGGCTCTATTCTTGAAGATCAATTCAGCTTGATGGGATTCACAAAATCATTTAATTATCTTCTATCAACTTGTAACTAAAATCCAATAATTTATAAAGAATGAATTCTGCTTTAATAATCATTGATATGCAAAATGACTTTTGTACTGGCGGGGCACTGGCTGTAAAAGATGGGGAAAAAATTATCCAATGTATAAATGACGCGCAAAAAGAATTTAAAACTATAATATTAACACAGGATTGGCACCCTCAAGAGCATAGTTCATTTGCATCAAATCATGGTGCCGAGCCTTATACAAATATAGAAATGGAGTATGGTTCCCAAATTCTATGGCCTGATCACTGCGTCCAAGGTTCTACAGGAGCGAATTTTCACAGAGATTTAAATACAAATAAATCTGACCTGATCCTCAGGAAGGGCTCTAATCCAAAAATCGATAGTTACTCTGCTTTTTTTGAGAACGACAAAAATACTACCACTGGTCTTGAAGGATATTTGATAAAAAAAGATATTAAGCGGCTCTATTTATGCGGCTTAGCTTTTGATTATTGTGTTTTCTACTCTGCATTAGATGGAGCGAATTTAGGCTTTGAAGTATTTGTTTTTAAAGATTTAACTAAGGCTATTGATCTCAATGATTCCAAGAAAACCGCAAAGAAATCAATGATTGAAAAAGGAATAAAGTTAATCAATTTTAGTTAAAATCTTTGAATCTATGGTTGAAATTCGCTTTAAAGTCACTACGTTAAAGTAAGCAACAACGGAGTAACACGTGTCCACATTTGATGAGAGAAAAGACGCTTTTGAGAACAAATTTGCTCATGAGCAAAATTTAACTTTTAAAATTGAAGCTTTAAGAAACAAGTTATTAGGAGCGTGGGCCGCTGAAGTTAAAGGCTTAGATCAAGGTGAAACTGAGGAATATGTTAGAGAAGTTGTAAAATCAGATTTTCAAGAAGCTGGAGACGAAGATGTATTCAGAAAGCTGAAAGCTGACCTTGAAGGTTTAGTAGATGAACAAGCTATCAGAACAAAAATGAATGAATGTCTTCAATCTGCTAAGGATAAGGTGTCAAATAGTTAGTGTTTGTAGATTTTTATTCTTTAAAAAGACAATCGTCCCTTTTTAATTAGTTTTTATTTTAAATGGACGCATCATCAAATTACGCCAACTCACTTCCTACATCGCCAGAACATTTATATAAGTTATTGGAAGATTTAAATATAAAATTTAAAGTCTTTGAACACCCCCCTTTCCATACCGTCAATGAAGCAAAAAAGTATAGAGAAAATATGCTAGGATTCCATACAAAAAATCTGTTTCTACGTGATAAAAAGAAAAAAAGTTATCTTGTTATTGCCCAAGAAGATAGTGTAATTGACCTTACCCTATTACCTGAAAGAATAAGATCATCAAGACTTTCGTTTGGAAGCAAAGAGAGGCTTTTTGAGGAGCTTGGTGTATTTCCGGGAGCTGTTACTCCATTAAGTGTTGTAAACAATACTAAAAGAGATATTAATATCTTCTTAGATACTGAAATGTCAGGGCAAGATACTATTTTTTGTCATCCACTTGTAAATGATAGAACAATATCTTTAAGTTATAAGAGCCTCTTAACTTATTTTGATCACCTAGGCCTATCTTTTGAAACAGTAAGTTTGAATTTTTAGATTTAATTTTTCCTTTTAAGAAATTGTTTAAACTTACGAATTTCGTTTGGAGACATGCTATAGCTATGTTCTTTATTTGGGAAGCTGTTATCTTTGACTTCTTTAACAAATTCTTTAAAAGCGTTTGTTGCCACATCGGCAACATTCCCAAATCGTTTCGCAAATTTTGGCTTAAAGGTATTAAATCCCCCTACCAAATCATAGCCATTTAATAATTGACAGTTTCCCGCTGAGCCACCACCAATTGAAAAAGTAAATATCGATACAGCTTTATCAACTTCAAGAGCTACTTCGGCAGGAACTGCTTCAATCTCTATTCCTACCGCACCAGCTTTTTCAATAGCAATTGCATCCTCTATAATCTTTATCGCATCCTGCGCATTTTTTCCTTGCATCTTAAATCCACCATATAAGTGAACGAGGTGCGGTAACAGGCCAACATGACTCATTACGGGAATACCAGCTGCAGACACTGCACTTATGATATCAACTCTATCTTTTCCACACTGTAATTTTATTGCATCAGCACCACTCTCTTTCATCATCTTTGATGCATTTTTTATTGCCATACTTTTTGTAGAATAAGAGCCATATGGCATTGCTAAAATACAGAATGTATTCGGCGCACCCTGCCTAACAGCCTTACAGTGATGAATCATTTGATCAACCGTTACAGAAAGAGTGTTCTCATGGCCATAAAGTGTCATTCCTAAGCTATCTCCAACGCCAATTATATCAACTCCGGCTGCTTCAGCCCATTGGGCGGACAAAAACTCCCCTACCGCAACCATCGCGAGACGTTCTTTACTAGCCTTCTTTTCCTTAAGATCTGAAATAGTCAGCTTTTCTTTAATTTCATTCAACTTAATATACCTAAGACTGGCGCGGTTGACGGGGCTCGAACCCGCGACCTCCGGCGTGACAGGCCGGCACTCTAACCAGCTGAGCTACAACCGCGCANATGAACACAAGTTCANAGTGGTGGGTGATGAGAGACTCGAACTCCCGACATCTTCG
>NZSE01000056.1 GCA_002703515.1 Paracoccaceae bacterium
TTATTTGCTAAAAGAAAACTAAACAGCCCTGCTGTTATTACTCCAGGCCACATTACGGGGACAACAACATATCGAAACGCTTGAAATCTATTACACCCGTCAATCATGGCACTTTCATCCAAATCTTTTGGCACATTTAAGAAAAATGAATGTAACATCCAAAGGGTAAAGGGTTGGTTCATTGCAACAAGTACAATAATGGTTGTTGGCAAGTAACCCCATATATTCCATTCAAAGAATGGCAGTAGATAACCAGATACTAAGGTTATATGTGGCATTGCTCGAAAAATCAGAGCCGCCATTAATATCCAGAATGCATATCTAAATCCAGAGCGTGCTAAAGCATATCCACCTAATGTTCCAATTGTAAGAGAAATTAAAACTGTAAAGAAAACCACAATTCCGGTGTTAGTAAAGTTCTTCCAAAAACCTTTAATTATCCATGCGCCATAATAGCCAGAGCTAGTGAAAGCACTTCCAGTTTCCTTTATGGTATTCGTTCCCCAAAGAGCATACATCCAATCTGCTTTAGAAAAGAAGTCAGATTGGACTTTAAAACTTCCCCAAAATGACCAGGCAAATGGGAATGCAGCTATTAAAAGCCAAAGGCAAACAAGGCAGAAAGATAAACCTTTGACGAATGAAATGCTAGTTTTAGCTTGTGTTTGCATAATGACCTTTTCAATGCCCTTTAAGTTTGAAATCTTGCCAAGTGCGGATCAATACTGGTAACAACAGGAATGCTATCCCAATAATTGTCAAAATTGATGTTGCTCCAGCCGATCCATAAAGTGGGTTTCCACTTTCGCGGAGATCATTGTAAATAATCCAACTCAATGAACGCGCATGAGCTTCTGCAGAAAAACTTACAATCGGTTCAAATACTCTAAAATTATCCATCAGTAGCATAAGTGTTACAAAAGAAATGAGAGGTACAAGATGCGGGATTACTACGTAAATTGTACGTTGCCACTTTGTAGCGCCATCAATTAGTGCAGCCTCTAATGTCTCAAAAGGGACAGTTTGAAGGCCAGCATAAAATACAATAAAACTAAATGGTAGTGTGTGCCAAATCCCGTACACAATTAACATTGTCCAGGTAAGAGCAGTTGAGGCTTTAAGGCTAAGGTCAGGATCATTAAAAATCAATTTTATGGTAGCACCGATTATGCCATCTCCATCAACCATCCAAAACAAGATCAAAGACCCTACTAGCGGCGTTACAAGGAAAGGTAAAAGTGAGACAAATATGGATGGCCCCTTCATAATATTAGGTAGGCCGTTAACACCAATAGCAATTGCAAATCCAAGTATTAAAACTATCGGTGTCACCACTGCCGTATATGTTAGTGTGAATGCTAAAGCACCATAGAGAGGAAGGTTAAAAACCTCATTAAAAAAATCAACTAATGTTTCTGAAGCAGACCAAGCGTTTCCAACTTCAGCAAACGCTAAATGTGAGCGGTTTAAATAAGTGTTTATACCATTATATTTTCCTAGAGGAGCATCCTGACGAAGCTTTATAGTTTTTTCGAAATCTATAGAAGTTACTTCACTGCAACCAAATGGCCCGCAATTTTGAGATACAATTAAAACCTGTTCATGCTGTATAAAAAGTGACTGTACAAAAGCAGAAATCATTGGCAGCGCAATAAATAAAATCATTGCTGACAATGTAGGCAATATAAACCAGAAAAATGTACGGTGTTTCAATTCTTATAAACCAATTTGTGAGACAATTAGTGAAAGGGGAAGGTAGGAGACTCCCCCTAACACTAAAGCTTTACCTTCAGTTTGTCAAAGTTTACTGAAGAAAACCCTTTTCTTTTGCGGCAGTTACATAAGCAGCTTCGACGTCGGCTAGTGCTTTTTCTGCACTTTCATCCCCTTTAAGAAAGTCCACTAACTCTGTGCCAAGTGCATTATGCAATAGACCAATTTGAGGTAACATTGGATATGGTGGCGCGCCGCCAGCAGCAGTTGCAGAAACTCCTTCAGCAGCAGCACCAGGTTTAAAGCCTTCTAGTAACCAAATTGCATCGTCGTTATTGGCTGCAACCATGTCTGCATTTAAAGCGCTGATAAGAGCTGCAAATGTAGCCTCTGCCTCTGAGTCTGGAACATTTTTCGAAATAGTAAAACCATCCCACCATAAGGTTGCACCGGGTATGCCACCAGGTTTAACTGTAGGTGCTGACGATAGTATAGTATTTGAAGTTACCTGCTCTGAAGACCCTTCATTATCTAATATCACAGATCCTCGGGTTCCCCACATAATTCCCAGTGCTGCATCTCCTGCTTCCCAAATCGCTTGAGTTTCATTGGAAGCCTGTGTCAAATGGTCGGGGTGTGCATATTCAGATAATGCCTTGAGCATTTTTAATGCAGCAATACCTTCAGCAGTATTTACAGATGGTTCTGCAGTGCCTGGTTTAAAAAATTCACCACCATGCGCAACAAAAATTAGATTAAAAGATTCTCCAACATTCCATCCTGTTTTCATATTCATCACAATTGGATATTTCATTATGCCTGCTTTGCGAATAGCTTCAGCTGCGTCAATTACCTGATTGTAAGTACTCGGTATACTTTTAATGCCTGCCTTTTCAAGAATATCTTTACGTGAAAATAAGTGTTGAGAATTTGCCATAAAAGCAACAGCCATCACATTACCATCGACTGTAATCATAAGATTATCTGGAAGATTGGAGCCATATTTTTGGACTAAATCATTCAATGGACGAACAAGGTCATCATTCATAAGTTGAGTAAGCGTAGAATTTGCAACGATTACACTAGTATACTCAGCAGGATTAGGTGTCAGCGCTGCATTCATAATCTGGCGTGCCTCAGTAGTATGATTGCGTGTGAATTCTGAAGCGCTAGATGAACAATTTTTTTCAGCTGTTCCAGCAACAGCGTGTATCGCCGGAAAATCACTGGCAAGAATTCTAATTGACTGACCCGAAGGACCACAGTCTGTAGCAAATGCCACCGAGCTTAATAAGCATCCAGTGGCAACTGATAAAATTAATTTTTTTAAAAACATTCTTTCTCTCCATCATCTAAGTACATTTAAGTTTCATGCACCTTGTTAATCCGCAATATTTGCAGGTTTAAGTGATCTAAACTGAAAACATATTAAATCAGCGTTGATGATCATTTAACTAGATAAAAAACTAGACCACTGACAAAAATTAAGATAATGAATTATATTTATGAAAGATATAAATGATATTAATATCAGGCTAGTTGATTCTACGATTTTACTTGTCTTCTTAGCAACCATGCGTCACCGCAAGACTACTGCTGTTGCATCAGAAATGAGATTAACTCAACCTGCAGTAAGTCATGCATTGAAACGTCTTAGAAATCTATTTGATGATCCTTTATTTCTCCGTCGATCACATGGACTAGAGCCGACAGCACTTGCTAATACATTAGAACCAAAAGTACTAGAAATAATTCGTTTAGTTTCCGAAACACTTAAAGGCTCAGAAGAATTTAATCCTATAACAGAATCAACAGATTTGCGTATTGGTGCATTTGATTATGAGTTAACAAACATTATACCTAAATTAGTAGCTAAATTGGCCAAAGTAAGTCCTAACATAAATGTTCATGCATTTCCAATCCAGAATTATGAGGCAATTAATGCTTTATCATATGGGAAAATCGATTTGTCTATTGGGTACTTTAACTTTCCAATAAGAGGTAATAATTCTTATATTGCAGAAAAGCTTTATGAAGAACATTATGTTTTAGCTGCTCGTAGTGGTCATAAAATATTCAAAGGGAAATTATCTCTTGAAAAAATTGCAAATGAAAATCACCTTCTTATTTCTCCTTATGGTCCAATTAAGAATTTGGTGGATCAAGCTCTAGATCTTCAGGGCCTTACAATAAACATTAAAACAATTGTTCCATCACTTTTTACTGCACTTTCAATTTTGGAAAAATCAGATCTAGTTGTTACCCTCCCGAAGAGGATAGCAAAAGAAAATATGAAAAAGTTTGGAATTAAGTATAGTGATCTTCCTATTGAAGGTGGATCATTTCAAATTCACGCAGTTCGGCATATTCGTGACTTAGCTAACCCTTTACATACTTGGCTAACAAAAATTTTACTTGATTTAGTTAGGGTGTATTAGTCGTCTATTAAAAAGGATAAATGGGGTTGGAGGCTCTTTATTTGACGGAATTCATAGTATCTAGGTTACTCATTCATTGAAGTCAAATTGCTTGGCTAATCTGTATGGAACAATTATACGTCTTGAGTACCATCATCTTGCGTATCTGTTGATGTTTCCTCTCCGCTTTCAGGGGGCACAGCGTCATCGGCTTCCTCAGCCTCAGAAACAATGTTCTGGTCTATAGCCTGTAATGCTGAGTCAATTGCAGCGTCTTGTGACGCGGAGTTTTGATCCGCTCCCAATTGTACGTCGTTATTTCTACGGACGGTAGAGCGACGCTCCGGTATTTTCGCCAACAAAGCGGCCATCAGGTGTCTTACCCTTAGTCGCTAGTTCGGGCCTTCCTTCGCTATTGCCGCCCACCTTCGCCTCTTGCGTGTTCTGCGAGCTAGCCACACCCCAGTCCATAACGACTTTGCCGGCTTCACCGGAAATCATGGCCGCAAAACCACCCTCAAAATCATCGATGCTAATGCGATGCGTGATCAAATCCGTCAGATCGAGTCCTGACTGTACGAGCGCGATCATCTTATACCAAGTTTCGAACATTTCACGGCCATATATGCCTTTGACGTTGAGCATCTTGAAAATAATCTTGTTCCAATCAACAGCAAACCCAGTCGGCGCGATACCAAGTAGTGCAATCTTGCCGCCATTGTTCATCTTGTCGATCATATCGCGCATCGCGAGGGCAGCGCCCGACATCTCCAGGCCTACATCGAACCCTTCTGTCATACCTAAATCTGCCATAACGTCAGATAGGTTCTGCTCGGCCGCATTAACAACATGTTGCACACCCAGTTTGCGCGCTAAATCAATCCGATACGTGCTGATGTCAGTGATTACCACTTTGCGTGCGCCCACTTTTTGAGCTACCAAAGCGCCCATAATTCCTATGGGCCCCGCGCCCGTGACCAATACGTCCTCACCGACGAGGTCAAAGCTAAGGGCGGTATGCACGGCGTTGCCGAACGGGTCAAAAATGGCCGCTACTTCATCAGGTATGTCGTCCGGTATTGGAACGACATTAGCCTCAGGGATGCAGAGATACTCGGCAAATGCGCCTGGGCGATTGACACCGACTCCCATAGTGTTNCGGCACAANTGCCCGCGTCCNGCACGGCAATTCCGGCAGATTCCNCAGACNACATGACCTTCTCCTGANACACGNTGACCAATTTTGAACTTCTTTACCGCGTTTCCATAATCAACGATTTCNCCNCAAAATTCATGNCCTACCACCATGGGCACNGGCACAGTCNTCGCNGACCATTCATCCCATTNCCAGATATGAACATCTGTNCCNCAGATTGCNGATTTNCGGACNTTGATCAGCACTTCNTGNGGACCAGGTTCTGGCACAGGTACNCGTTCCATCCAAAGGCCTTCCTCGGCACGGGCCTTNACCAATGCTTTCATGTGATTAGTCATTGAATNACTCCCATCTCTTGCCCAACTTNAATGAACGCATCAATGGCGCGATCAAGTTCTGNTAGGCTATGTGCTGCNGACATTTGTGTGCGGATNCGGTCCTGCCCGCGCGGAACAACNGGAAAGGAGAATGGCGCGACNAANACACCNTTTTCATCTAGGCGGGCNGCCATNTCNTGCGCNAGCTTGGGATCACGCAACATCACTGGAATGATNGGGTGCTCACCTGGCAGNAGGTCAAAGCCAGCGGCGCCNATGCGNGCACGAAAATGCGATGCATTGTTCATCAGCNGGTCGCGNCGTTCGGTCGANGCTTCCAGCATGTCGATAACCTTNAGTGTCGTTGCAGCAATCACNGGNGCCANCGTGTTGGAAAAAAGGTAGGGACGCGAACGTTGCCGCAGCCAATCNACGACCTCACGCTTNGCGCANGTATAGCCGCCCGACGCGCCNCCGAGCGCCTTNCCCAGCGTNCCTGTGANGATGTCTACACGNCCCANGACATNACAATGTTCNATAGAGCCACGACCTGTCTGCCCNANAAAGCCNACGGCATGGCTATCATCTACCATAACCATTGCATCATAANNGTCTGCNAAATCNCAGATTTCTGANAGCTTTGCAATANAACCATCCATAGAAAAGACGCCNTCNGTGGCNATTAGCTTGAAGCGCGCACCGGCCNCGGTNGCAGCCTGAAGNTGTGCCNCCAGATCGTCCATATCGGAATTGGCGTANCGGTATCGTTTCGCTTTACAAAGNCGCACACCNTCAATAATNGACGCGTGGTTCAGTGCATCCGAGATAATNGCATCTTCAGGCCCCAGCAGTGTCTCAAAAAGCCCGGCATTGGCGTCAAAACAGCTCGAATAGAGAATCGTATCCTCAAAGCCGAGAAACCGAGACAACTTCGTTTCGAGTTCGGTATGCTCTTCTTGTGTGCCGCAAATGAACCGTACGGAAGACATGCCATAGCCATATCGCGCTAGCGCCTCCCGTCCTGCCTCAATCAATTCGGCGTTGTCGGATAGCCCAAGGTAGTTATTTGCACAAAGATTTATAACTTCCCAACCACTATCAAGTGCCACGGTTCCGGCCTGCTTAGATGTTATAACCCTTTCAGATTTGTACAGCCCGGTGTTCCTGAGTTCTCTGAGTTCCGAGCTCAAATAGGTCAAGAAATTTTTAGTCATTGCTTCAANCCTCAGCTANCNNGGAAACAGACGTGGGTCCCACGGATAGACCGACATCGTTTCAAAGCCATCATCCGTAATGACGCCCTGATCTTCCAGCTTGACCATGTGATCTCCGCCAACCTCGCCCACTAATGCCTCTACGCANAGCGTNAGGCCNGGTTCNAGAATGGCGTCAAAGGCACCNTCCACNAGTCNGTCTGGATAGGCNATCANGGGCCACTCGTCNCACATGCCAACACCATGCATCGGAGANGANTATTTGAGCGCATCATATTTGTCCTGAAGGACATGCAAAGACNGNGTCAGGTCTTCCATATGAAGGCCCGGCCGCAGGAGTGCCGTGTTATAGCGGATATGCTCTACCGCCTCGGCATAGCTTTCGCGCATATGAGACGGGGCCAGATCGTCACCGATCCACCACGTGCGGCT
>NZSE01000057.1 GCA_002703515.1 Paracoccaceae bacterium
GTGTTATTTACCTGTATCAAGTCGCCCTTGAGCGATTTTATAATATCTCCTGGTCTTAAAGCATTAGGTCCAGGCATATTTTCAACAAGCCCAATTATACCCACTAAGTGTTCTTTCATATTAGCTAAAGCAGCAGATTTTAGAACACCTGCGACAACAGCAGCACCTGCCATATCCATGGCCATATCAACCATCCCAGAAGAGGACTTTAGCGACAACCCCCCTGAGTCAAATACAACCCCTTTCCCAACGAGTGCTGTGGGCTCCGCACCTTTCTTCCCTCCGTTCCACTCAAGCACAACAACTTTAGAAGGATTTTCTGACCCTTTTCCAACTGCAAAAAGTAAATTCATGCCTATTGCTTTGATATCTTTCTCGTTTAAAACCCTAACTTTAATCCCAACTTTATTTAACTTTTTTAGTTCCTTTTCGAATTGATTAGTGTTCAAAATGTTTGCAGGTAAATTAACTAGGTCACGGCATAGGAAAACACCTTCAGCTAATGCATCATTTTTAAACAAGTCCGATTTTGAGTATTTGAATTTTTCATTTATAAAAAAAATAGTATCAGTACTTTTTTTTCTTGAGTTTTTCTTGGATTTCAAGCCATCGAAAACGTATGATCTTAACTGTATTGTTCTTGCAGTGGAGGTAAAAGGTTTGTCGATACTCCATATAATTGAAATATTGTCTTCGCCCTTAAACTTACTAATTATCTTTCCAAAATCATAAAGCTCTTTGTCGTCGATCAGACTTTTTGTTCTAATAATCAATATATAATCCGGTTCTAGCGTAATTGGGTTATCAAGTGTGATAGACTTACTTAAAGCTATATTTTTAAATGCTTTCTTACTTATAAATTTCTTTATGAATCCTGCCATCTGGCTATGCAAAGGCAATTCGTCATCTAACTTCCCGTCTTCACCGATGAATAAGACGAACTTATTTTTTTGATAAGTTAGTTTAAAACTTTTTTTTCTTTTAATCGATATATTATGCGGCTTCATATATTTTCTTTGAATACCCCTATAAACTTAATTATTTATATACAATATTATCTATTTTAATATGTCTTTAAAATAATTTAATTTACAAAAGATGATAACAACAATCTATATTTCCATAAGATACCTTCAAAGTTTAGGTATATCTTTTTTAACAGTACTTTTTTTTATTCTCTTAATTGATGGATCTGATCAGCTAAACTTTTTTTCATCAAATGGTCTTGATGCACATAAGGCGGTATTAAACATTTTTTTAAGGATACCGATGCTCACTTTAGAAGCCATGGCTCTAATTGTAATGCTTGGTTCAATACTAACCTTTTCTTGGCTATCAAATTCAAATGAAATTTCTATTTTAAAGGCGTCTGGCAAGTCAGCCTTTAGAATTATATTACCTACTGTAGTAATTACTATAACACTTGGATTACTGGTTACTTTTATAGGAGGTCCTTTGGTTTCGGCCACTATGCGCGCTTCTGATACTGTATTGGAGAGGTTTAACCTAACCAACACAAAGTCATTCTCTGTTAGTGACAATGATATCTGGTTAAGAGATAAAAGTGATAGTATAGATATGGTAATTAAAGCATCACAAATGAACTCGACTGCAACTGTATTTTATAATTTAATTTTTTTTGAGTTTTATGGCCAAGAAAAACTTAATAGGAAAATAAAAGCATCAAAAGCAATTTTAAGAAAAGATTTTTGGGAATTGACAGATGTAAAAATTTTAGACAACACTCGGGAACCTGCAAGCAAGTCAAAACAAATATTAATAAAACAGCTTGATATTCCCACAAGTTTAACCAATGAACAAATAACAGGTAGTTTTGCAGATCCGAGGATTATTAGTGTTTTTTCAATTAAAGAGTTTATTTCACGATTAGAAACATCGGGCTATTCAGCTACTAGGCACAAACTTTTCTTTCTAACAGAATTATCAAGGCCAATATTTTTTACTGCAATGTTATTGATAGCCGCTATATTCTTGTTGGGAACAGAGAGTAAGCTTTCCAGAGGTATCAAAATTTTTATGTGCTTATTTATAGGCTTTTTGTTATTCTCTATACAAAAGATCTTTGAGTCATTTGCATTGACTGAACAAATTCCACTTTCACTTGTTGCATTTGGCCCCTCAATTGTAGCTATTTTAATTTTCTCAGGAATACTTTTGCATATAGAAGATGGATAAGAATGAAATTGATGAATGTTAGAAATTTTTTGGTTATCATCATCTTATTCATAACAATTGAGGGATTACAGGCTCAAGATTTTTCGATTGAAGCAGATACCCTGGTTTTCAATAAAACAAGCAATATTTTTTCTGCTAAAGGTAATGTTAAAATTTATCTTGCAGATACAACCATAAAGACTGAAAGATTAACTTTTAATAAAAACTCGGAAAAAATAAATTTTACTTCTGAAATTATCATAAAAACAAATAAGGGAACCATAATTTTAGGTAGTGAGGCAGAACTTGATAGGAAAACACGTAAAACTCTTGCAAAAAATGTAAAGGCACTAATTGAAGAGAAATTTCAAATAGCCTCTGATGAAATGAAGATTGAAGGGGAGAATACTGTTTTTGAAAAAGCTATAGGCACTCCTTGTGAGATATGTGTTTTAAACCCCAGACCCTCTTGGATATTGAAGTCAGAAAAACTAGTGCATAATAGAAAAACTAAGAAGCTCCATTTTTACAATACATGGCTTGAAATTTTTGGTGTTCCTATAATTTACACACCATATCTACAAACACCCGAACCTGGAGTAACTCGAGCCTCTGGACTTTTAGCCCCAAGCTTTATTAGCTCTGATTTACTTGGAACAGGCATTCGACAACCTATGTTTTTCACATTAGGAAATAGCTCAGACTTCACTTTTTCTTTGGTTAAAACGTCTAAAATCAATTTTTTAATTGAAAGCCAATATAGAAAATTGTTTAACATTGGAAATTTATCATTGGAGTCTGCGTTTTTACCGCCAACTGGGAATGAGCCTTTAAAAGGATTTTTAAAAATTGAGGGAATAAGTAAAATAGGTAAAACTACGTTTTTAAAAATAGACACAACTCTAATTAGCGACACTTCCTTTTTAGGTAAATATGGATATGACGAAAGAGACAGATTTTTGAATTTGATTAGTTATGATAAATTTACGAAAAATGAAAATCTGCAAGCATCAATATTGTATCATACCTCTTTAAGGAATAGTGATACCATAGAACCTTTGGTGTTGCCTGATCTAAGATATAAAAAATATCATAAATTCAAAAAATCAGGTCTTTTGCTAAGCGAGAAATATTCTCTTGTTGGAATATCACGTCGAGAAGGTAGCGGTTACAGCAGGTTGTCAGCTGACTTAGAACTTAGTAAACGTTGGAACGCTGGCAATGGATTAATGGTGCGTGGCACTGGAAACATGCTTGCGGCTGCCTACTTAGAAAACAAAAACACAACAAAACCTTATCTTTTTAAAGCTTACCCATTGGGTGCNTTAGAACTAAAGTANCCAATGTTTANAAANAAAAATNANANATCGGAANTCTTAATGCCAGTAGCTCAGATAGTATATTCNACTGATTTTTCACCTNCACAAAACCCNNTTGANGAAGATAGCTCAACAACAGAATTTGATAGCACAACTCTTTTTAAATTAAGAAAAATACCTGGAATTGATAGACAAGAAAGAGGNCTCAGGTTAAATGCAGGATTACAATATTTTTACNNACATAAAAACAACTTTAAATATGATATAAGCGTTGGCCAGGTATACAGAAATAAAAATTCAGAAGATTTTTTACTTTCTTCTGGTCTTAATGGCTATGAGTCGGATATTCTATTATCGGGGAATATTAGCTTCCACAAAAATATAAAGATAGCCAGCAAACAGGTATATAGTAAGAATTTTACGTTAAAGAGATCAAATACATCTTTTAAACTGACAAATCCTCGTTATCAAATT
This sequence comes from Paracoccaceae bacterium, assembly GCA_002703515.1. GTDB lineage: Bacteria > Pseudomonadota > Alphaproteobacteria > Rhodobacterales > Rhodobacteraceae > CACIJG01. Next base: position 3,969 of record NZSE01000057.1, read on the forward strand.
AATACTAGCCTAACAAACTTGGTTTCTGATCCATCAGAGGGTACCACCGCTGACTTGAAAGAATTGATACTCGACTTAAATTCTAGCTTAACAAAAAATTGGTCTGGTAACCTGGGGCTAAGAAGGAACTTAGTTAATAATGAAGATGTAAATACTTCGTTAGGGCTTAACTTTAGAAACGAATGCATTGATATAAATCTCTCATTATCNAGGAGGAANACANCAACCAGCCTCTTACCTAAAGACTCAAGGATTGACTTAGTTGTAAATTTCGGAAACATTGGTTCAAGATACTATAATTCCAAGGTGTCTAAGTGTGTTGTAAGATGAATATTTATATTAAGCATACCGCAATAAAAGCATACATTGCTATAATATTGCTAATTCTCATACCAATATCTGCATTCTCCAAATCTGACTTTAGGGTTGCGTATCAGATAGACGATCAGATCATAAGCAATTATGACATAGACCAGGCTAGAAAGTTACGCATTTTACTTAGCAATTCAAATATCANCAGGTCCGAGGTAGAAACAATTGTNATAAATGAAAAAATTAAGGAAATTTATGCTAATAGGCTTAAGATAACGGTCTTGGATACAGANCTTAAGTCACAACTTGCTAGTTTTCTTAAGTCAAATAAAATGAGCGTTGGAGAATTAAAATCTCTGATGAATTCAAAAGGAATTGATATAGAAACATTTTATAATTTTATAGAATCAAATATAAGGTGGCAAAAAGTACTTGATAGTANATTTGGNTACAAAATTGATAACCTTTCTTTGCAAGATGCCATGCCTGAAGCCCCAACCCCAAAGAAAATAGAGAAAGAATATGTTTTTTCTGAAATATTTATTTCCTTCGAACAATGGGGGGTTCAAAACGCAAATCTAATTGCAGGCAGATTAGCAATAGAGTTAAAAGCCGGAGCAGATTTTGACAAAGCTGTTGAAAAATTNTCTTCAGCAAAGTCCAAGGCAACAAAAGGTAAAATCGGACCAATAAGAAAAACCCAAATCCCTAAAGAGTTCAGAGATGTTTTAGATCGATTAAAGAGGAATGAAATTTCAGCACCTATAGAAATAAACGGAGGATTGATTTTATTAAGACTTGAACAAACCCGGTCATACAAAAGTGTGAAGACACCGCGATTATCTGTTACATTTTCTATTTCTAGCGATAAATCTAATAGTGACACCGTATGCTCTAAGGAAGAAGAAATAAGGGGACCGATTTTATTGACTAAGGTAGATAAAAATCTAAGAGAAATACTTACGAAACTAATGCCAGGAGAAAGCTATAATTTTTCAAAAAATAATGGCTCAACGCGCCGGGTAACACTTTGTGAACGCTTTATTAATGAAAAGCAGAATAAAGCTTTAAGCTTTGAAAATATCAAAAAAAATGAAGAAGCGCTACGGTTAAGCAATGCATTGATGCTTGAGTTAAGAAGAAATACTACCATAGTTAAAAAGTGACAGAAAATACTATAATCTTGACAATGGGAGACCCTGCTGGAGTGGGACCGGAAGTGCTTATAAAAAGCTTCAAAAAAGCTAGAAAAGAACAAAACTTGGTTGCTATCAGTGATTTTTCAAAAATCAGATATTTAGCTGAAAAATATAATGTTAGGCTCAGAAAAATCAATCATATTAATGAGGCAAAAAATTTTAAAAATTATCTGAATATTCTTCATTTGGATTATGCTAAGGACTTTTATCCTGGTCAATTTGATGTTAAAAACGCAACTTCAATAATTGAGTCATTACGAATTGCCACGGACCTATGTTTAAAAAAGAAAGCTGGTGCCATGGTTACTGGCCCAATTAATAAATCAATATTAAGAAGTCATAATGAATTTGAATTTTCAGGGCACACCGATTATCTTGAGCATCTTTGTGGATGCAAGAAAGATACAGCTTTAATGATGATGCTTAATAAATATTTAAAAATAATTCCATTTACAATTCATAAGCCTCTAAACCAAGTATCGTCAAAAATTAAAGAGGCTGAGATTGAAAGGAAAATTTCATTAATAATATCAGAAGTAAAAAAGTACTTCCATACAATACCAAAAATAGCCGTCCTGGGATTTAACCCGCATGCAGGTGAAGAAGGTCAACTGGGTGACGANGAGATATCGAGCATATTACCTGCTATATTNAAATTTAAAGAAAATAAAAACTTCACTGTGGATGGTCCTTTCCCAGCAGATGGTTTTTTTGGGGCTAAGGATTATAAAAATTATGACGTAACGCTTGCCATGTATCATGATCAGGCACTCATCCCATTAAAATTACTATCATTTTTTGANACTATTAATATTACCTTGGGGCTTCCAATTATTAGGACNAGCCCTGGACATGGGACCGCCATTAATATCGCAAGAGATTTTAAAGCAGATTGCACCTCTTTNTACCGAGCGATCTCGTTCGCAGGCCAGATGGTGTCTATCTCAAATAAATCAAGACATTGAACCTACTCTCTAATGCCTGANATAGCACCTAAAAAAAAATTTGGTCAAAATTTTTTAANCGATCAAACGGTNTTAGAAAGAATAATTAAATCTGCAGGTCCATTAGAAAACAAAAGTATTTTAGAAATTGGGGGNGGATCTGGCAATTTAACTAAACATCTTTTAAAGGCAAANCCAAAAAAGATTTTAGTAATTGAAATTGATAAAGATTATATTTATCCACTCGAAAATATTTTGAAAAGTGAAAGTGTCGAGACCCAGTTAATATCCCAGAATGTACTGGATACTGACATATATAGCTATTTCTCAGAACCACCAGTGATATTTGGTAATTTACCTTANAATATTTCAACTAAAATTCTTACCAATTTGCTAACACCAAAAAGCGGGAAAGGGAAATGGGAAATACTTTTCCTTATGTTTCAGTTAGAGGTTGCCAACAGAATAGTTGCAANGCCAAACACTAANCAGTACGGACGGNTATCTCTTTTTTCACAGTTTTATTCTTGTCCATCTTTACAGTTTCAGATCTCTAGAACGTCCTTTTTCCCGGTACCAAAGGTCGAAAGTGCTCTTGTAAAGTTCCAAAGAAATAATAAAAACAANAACAAATATAACAGCNTATTATTCCAAGAAATTATTAGGAAAAGCTTCCAGGGTCGAAGAAAATTAATCAAAAATACCCTTAAAACGAGCTATAGAAACATCTCCGCAATAATGGAAACATGCAATATTCCCCATGATAGTCGACCAGAGAATGTTACCCTTGAACAATTTTGTGAACTTACANATGCTATAGAAAAATATGAGTCTTGAAATTAGGTTTTTATCAAGCTCTATCTATANTCTGCTCTAAAGAGATATNTTCCTTTTGTTCTTTTAANGAGGAAACATCAGAAAAGTTTTCATTCTTGCTATTATCAGCTTGTAATTTTTCNTTATTAGAAACACTTTCCTCTACCAGACCTTCTTGTGCTGCAGATTTTTCAGCGATTTCCTTTTGAGCTTCTAATAGAATNCTAGAGTAATGCTCAGAGTGCTGTTGNAAATTTTCAGCAGAAACCCTATCACCCGAGAGTTGTGAGTCATGAGCAAGTGACTGATATTTATCAATGATTTGTTGCGGAGTACCCCTAACTTTACCTTCGGGACCCGCACTATCAAATACCCTATTAATAACATTGCCAGGGTTAGGCCTACGACCATTATTTCTATTCTTATTGCGTGATTTTCCTGAAGATCTCATTTTAAAAATATAAATTCTAATGATGTTTTTAGTTTGAACTGCACTAGTTCAATATCTGAAGTCAGTATAATGAATTTATAAAGTAACACAACCGTCTAAACAATCTTAATATTTATTTTCCTCAATATTAGCTTTATGTGTCTTTTTTAACACACACAATTCGATTTACGCCATTCAAATCTCTATGAAAATCAAATTTACTAAAATTGAGTCTTAACAACTCCTGTTTCAGCAAAACATCTTGNCCNTNACCAAACTCCACTACAAATATGCCACTTTCATTCAAATATCTTTGAACATCACCCAAAAATAACTTTATTTTATCTAATCCAGAAATACCTCCGTAGAGAGCTTCATGTGGTTCATGGAGGATTATTTCCTTTTGCAAATAAAAAAAATCACTTTTTGCAACGTATGGAAGATTAGTAACAATCAAGTCAAATTTTTNATCAATGTNTGCAAATAAATCTGAATGTATAAATTTACACTCGACCTTAAGTTCAACCGCATTTTTTTTTGAAAGGCTCAAGGTCTTTTCAGAGAAATCAGCTAGGGAAAGCCTGATATTTGAGTTTTCTTGGTANAGCGAAATTCCAATACAACCACTCCCGCATCCTAAATCAAGTACCTTCATACCATCAAAAAGTAGATTTTTTGTAATATCTATAATCAATTCACTATCAGGTCTTGGATCCAAAACAGTTTCATTAATATAAAAATCATTCTTCCAAAATGATCTCGAGCAGATTATATGAGATGTTGGTTCACCTGCTGCTCTACGACTAACCATATCTAAGAAAAGACGGGAGTTTTCATTTGNTCCAACATAGTCTGAAAATTTATAACTGCTATTTAATGGGAGCTTAAAAGCTTTTGAAAATAGTAATTTTATCGATTCATTGTAATCTTTGCACCCTGCTTCTTTAAGTATTTTTTTTTGAGAAAGAAAAAGGTTTTGTTTATTTTTCATAGTCTTTTTCGAAAGCGGTCATTGCTTCAAGCCTCTCAGCAGAAGTCAACCCATTTATTATTTCTTCAAGATCCCCATTTAGCACCTCCTCCAATTTGTATAATGTAAGATTTATCCTATGGTCCGTTACTCTGCCTTGTGGAAAATTGTAAGTTCTTATTCTCTCAGATCTATCTCCGGAACCAATTTGAGACTTTCTTTGAGAAGCGATCGCGTTTGATTGATTTTTTATATTTAAATCATACAGCCTTGTTCTAAGAACCTCCATTGCTCTTGCTCTATTTTGATGCTGAGATTTTTCTGAGCTTGTAACGACTATTCCTGAAGGCAGATGGGTAATTCGCACTGCAGAGTCTGTGGTGTTGACATGCTGGCCTCCAGCTCCAGAGGCACGCATCGTATCTATACGTATTTCATTTGGCAATATTTCTATATCTATTTCTTTAGCCTCTGGTAACACCGCTACTGTCGCCGCAGACGTATGTATTCGTCCACTACTCTCAGTCGTGGGAACTCTTTGAACCCTATGAACACCACTCTCAAATTTTAACCTTGAAAAAATTTTATCACCCCTCAAATGGAAAATTACCTCTTTTAAACCCCCTAAATCTGTAGTTGTTTGTTCAATTAAATCTATCTTACAATTATTTTTTTCTGCAAAGCGCTGATACATTTTAAATAGGTCTAATGCGAATAATGATGCTTCATCGCCACCAGTCCCTGCTCTAATCTCAATAATCACAGATCTATCATCATTAACATCTTTAGGTATCAGCAGAAGTTTTAGGTCTTGCTCAATTGAATCTTTTTTTGACTTTAATGTCGATAACTCATTTTCTGCTAAGCTAGCAAACTCTTTATCATTCAGTAAAAAAGAAGTCTCTTCTATCTCTTTAACCACAGAAAAAAATTGGGATATTATTTCTCTTACCTCTTTTAATTCTGAATACTCCCTAGAGTATTCTTCTAACTTGGTTCTATCCAAATGACCCTGCATTTCTTTCTCTAGAAATTCAAAACGATCAACAATTTTCTTAAGTTTTTCTTCAAACATGAAAAATTAATGTTTTTTGGAAAGCTCTTTCGCTCTCTCTTCAACGAGATCAACAATATGATCAATCATCTTATCGTTATCTAATTTATGATCCGTTTTTCCTAATCTATAAATCATTCCGCTTCCTGCGCCACCTCCAGTGAAACCAATGTCTGTCATAAGAGCTTCTCCTGGGCCATTGACAACACAACCAATAATGGATAAGGAAATTGGAGTTTTTATATGNTCTAGCCTCTTTTCAAGAATCTCGACGGTTTTTATAACATTGAAACCTTGCCTAGCACATGACGGACATGAAATAATTTGAACGCCCCGGTGTCTCAGATTTAAGGATTTTAGTATTTCGTATCCTGCTTTCACCTCTTCAACAGGATCAGCAGACAAAGAAACCCTGATAGTGTCTCCTAAGCCTGCCCACAATAAATTTCCAAGCCCTATTGCTGACTTTACCGTTCCAGAGAAATGAGATCCAGCTTCTGTTATCCCAATATGAAACGGCGCATCAGTAATTGTTACAAGATCTGAATATGCTGCTACAGCTAAAAAAACATCTGATGCTTTAACAGATATTTTAAATTCAAAAAAATCATTATCCTCTAAGACACCTATATTTCTTTTCGCACTTTCTAATAAGGCCTCAGGACAAGGCTCTCTATACTTTTCCAAAAGATCTTTTTCTATGCTTCCAGCGTTAACTCCAATTCTGATGGAACACCCAAAATCCTTTGCCGCTTTAATTACCTCTCTTATTTTTTCATTATTACCTATATTTCCAGGATTAATACGCAAACAAGCTGCTCCGGCCTCNGCCGCTTCGATAGCTCTTTTATAGTGAAAGTGTATATCAGCAACTATTGGAACAGGACTCATCTTACATATCTCTTTAAGAGCCATTGTGCTATCAGGATCNGGACATGATACTCTTACAATTTCNGCCCCAGCTTCNGCGCACTTTTTGACNTGAGCAATAGTTNTTTTTGCATCGGCNGTATTTGTATTTGTCATGGTCTGAACCGATATTGGATTTTTGCCACCTATTTTTACGTTACCAACATTTATTTCTCTTGATTTTCTTCTCAAAATCTGGCGCCATGGCCTAATACTGCCGAGTGACACTATTAATACCTCTCTTGAAACAAGGTTATCAAACGAAGAGCCATTACAAAGACCTTTGTTTTTTCAAAAGCGAATTAAGATAGTTATCCTTCAAATCATTAATTTTTAGTGATTTGAATATGTTTTGGGGATCNATTCTAAANTTTTTGATTACATCTCNNNTGTCGGANACCGGNCCATANGTCACACCATTTAGNGAAAAAAACANNTCTTTAGCGTTACCAGCTCTTAAGTTTCCATTCAACCAATTTGCTTTAATCTCAAGAACTTCTCCTGCTTTTAATATTTTTTCAACAACAACCCTTTTGCCTTCATCTTTAATACGTATCCAAGATGGACTTACAGCAAATATATTTAAAGTGGCCCCACTTTCGTTTTCAACCAAATTCTTGTTTCTTGGAAAGTTTGCTACTTCTTGATCAACACCCAGAAAGTCTGAGCTAATTGGCAATTTTGATGCTTGTTGCCCTTGTGCTACTGCCATATTTTTCTTGAATTCCCGATAGTGTATACCATCCAAAGAAGACGAACCACCAAATTCCGGCACCATTCCATAATCAAATATTCTGGTTGATACAACTTTTATAGAATTCCCTGAGACGCTGAAATTTGGAAGTCGTCTGTTAATTTTAGTGGAGTTTGCACCTAAGACCCCAATATCTTCAAGTTGCAAGTTAACTATTGGACCGTCTCTGTAGAATACCTGCGGAGTTTCTATTTTACCATTATCAGATACTTTATTTACTGTAACATCCAGGCGTTTATTTGTGAACTGATACTGATTTATTTTGTTTTCATTAATTATTCCTAATGATTGGATGTTCATCTCGCTCAT
>NZSE01000058.1 GCA_002703515.1 Paracoccaceae bacterium
GGTTCTTTAGGGATTTCTGCCCAAAGACTTGGCGAAAGTTCGGTACAACGAGACTCTGATGGCACTCCAATGATTACTGACCTAATGGATGAAGATGATTTTGTTGAATTTGCAAAGGTCCTAAAAAAGCTTGGCAGAGGATTCATNCAAGTTCTTGGCGGTGATTTTGACNTTAANGAAAGACTTATGGANGCTTCNGGCAGACCAATGATTTGGAATGCATTAGTGACTATTGCTGATCAACANGGACTTACNTTTGGNAGNCTTTGGGAAATTACTGANTGGATTGAAAAATGCAATGCNGAAGGAAAAAGANTNGTAGGTCATGCTGTAACATGTCCAACTGACTATCAATTCCAATTAATTGACTTTAATTTATTNGATAGCGATCCCGATTGGAGAGNNGTTACNACCGGNAGCNTAGAAGAAAAAATGAAAAANATGGCNNATCCNGAANTAAGAAAGCCTCTCAAAGANAAATNNAATCCNANNCATACNTTCATTGGANCNATGGCAGTAAACATCCANGAGCTTAGATACGGAGAAGGAGACAATATAGAAGTTCANAATAAGTANGAAGGAAGAACAATTGATGAAATAGCAAAAACAGAAAATAAACATCCCATTGATGTTTTTCTTGANATNTCCATTTCAGAAAATCTTTCTTCGAGATGGGTTACACCACCNCAAAAAATTGANATGNAAGGNATGAGNAGATTAGCAAATCATCCTTTCTCAGTGCCTGGATTATCTGANGGAGGTGCTCACGCTAAATTCTTGACTGCAGGATGCTATCCAACTTATTTTCTTGCNACCTTGTGTAGAGACAANAATGTNATGAGTTTAGAAAAAGCACATTGGAAGTTATCAGCTTACCCCGCNCAAGTNGCNGGTATAAGAGATAGAGGTCACNTAACNGAAGGTTATGGTGCCGATATTGTNATTTATGATCTAGATGAATTAGAGATCTTTCCAATGGAAAGACTTCATGANTTTCCNGCNAACGATTGGAGGCTTGTCCAAAAAGCTAANGGNTATAATTACATNATTGTAAACGGTGAAGTTACNTTTAAGGACGGNGAATGNTCCAATGAGACTCCTGGATTATTCTTAAGAAANGGATCTGCAAAAGGCAAAAAAGTTAATTTAAANACAGTTGATGCAGCTTAGAGTAATTTAGAGTTTNTTTATAAAATATATTAAAGTTTTATCTTACNTATGGATANNNCGGAANCAAAAAGCNCAGCAGAACTNAGAATCATAAAGGANATTCANGANCTTGGATTATCNGATTACGTTGCTGAACTNGATGAAANAGGNTTTACCGTTATTCCTCCAGANATAGCATGTCCTAACGGGCTNGATAAAAGATTNCTNGAAGNAATACTCAGAGTATCTGAAGAGAGAAGCGGTATAAAACCCGATTTGAAAAATGGCTCCACTCATNAAAATTTTGGAGCAACTGAATTNGCTGAAAAAAATAANGANCTNGGTCTTGAGAGTTGAATCTACNGATGGTATTTCCAATGANTCNCCTATAGGNGAATTCCTTCCATCTTTGATTTTTGAAGGACAGGTTTTCGAAGACGCTCTNATGAATCCAGTNNTANTGGCTATGTCAACNTATTTNNTGGGATANCAATGTGTANTGTCTAGNATGACTGCATTTGTAAAAGGNCCNAANAAAGTTAATTTAGACTTGCATTGNGATACTTTATTGCCAAATCCNTTNCCTGATCATGCTTTAGTNTGTAACTGNACTTATGCNTTAACGGATTACAANAAAGAAAANGGTTCTATCGCNTTTGTACCCGGCAGCCATAAAAAAAANAGNGCCCCNAATAAATCAGAAACTACNTTATCNAAGGATAGCAATGCNATTCATGTNGATGCAAAGGCAGGCTCNCTNATAATTTTCCATGGNGCTTGTTGGCATGGNGCGTATAACAGAACAGCAAAAGGACTNAGAGTTACCATGCCTGTTTTAATGGCAAGAACTTATATGCGAACTGAGGAGAATTTATGCGAAATTGTTCCTGATGAGATGCTAAANAGAAATGGTCCAAGNTTTCCTATTCTTATGCAACAAGGCCACTTTTATTCCGTNACAGATTANAGAAAGCAACCGGAAAGAAAAGAAAAAATGTATAAATTTTACGAAAGTTACAACAAGTCTATAGATGGAGTTCTTGATTCTGGCCCTGATCTAATCGACTCATACNGCTAAATCAATGTATCCAGGAAAGTGGGCTGAACTTTNTCCAGATAAGCCAGCGATAATCAACAGCGAAACAGAAGAAACATTAACCTTCAAACAGTTAGAAGCAAGGTCTAATCAACTTTCTCATTATTTTGAACAAAATAATATTAAAAAAGGAAGTCACGTAGTTATTTTTTCAGATAACGATATAAAGTTCTTTGAGATAGCATGGGCTGCTTTAAGATCAGGAATCTATCTTTCACCCGCAAATCACTATTTAAAAGCAGATGAACTATCTTATGTGATCAATAACAGTGGAGCAGAAGCAATAATTTGTTCTAAAGATTTGGAGATAAATTGCCTAGAGGCGTTGAAGTCAGTAGACAAAAAAATAAAAAAAATATCTTTTAATGGCGATATCTATGGTTTTGAAAATTATGAAAGCGTCATAGAAGATTTACCGAGTTCACCAAGAGAAAAGCAACCGAGAGGATCTTTCATGTTTTACAGTTCTGGAACTACTGGGAAACCAAAAGGGGTGAAATGGCCTCTACCGCCCGGAGAGATATTTGATGATTCTGAGCATTTTTTATTTCATCAAGAGCTTTGGGGGTTTCAAGATAAATCTGTATCTATATGTACTTCTCCTCTCCATCATGCTGCACCGGCATACATGGCTCTTACAGGTCATGCTTTTGGTGGAACGGTCGTAATGATGCCAAAATTTGATCCTGAAAAAGCTTTAGAAATCATCCAGAAATATAGAGTTACTCATGGTCAATGGGTGCCAACTCAATTATTAAGAATTTATAAATTAAAAGATGAAATAAAATCAAAATATGATTTGAGCTCTTTGGAGTATGTTCTTCACGCAGCTGCACCATGTCCTGTTGAACTAAAAAATAATTTGCTTGATTGGATGGGTCCAGTTATTTACGAGTACTACTCTGGAAGTGAAGGCGCGGGAATGACTCATGCAACGCCCGAAGATGCTATGAAATATCCAGGCACAGTAGGAAAAGCATTAATGGGGATCATCCATGTTTGTGATGAAGATGGNAAAGAACTTCCTATTGGTAAGATTGGTAAAATTTATTTTGANAGTGATCATGAATTTACTTATCACAANGATAAAAAGAAAAGNGAAGAAGCGCTGCATGAAAACAATAAGACNTGGAAGTCNATGGGAGATATAGGATACATAAATGATGAGGGCTATCTTTTTCTGACAGATAGAGAAAAATTTATGATCATCTCTGGAGGAGTGAACATATATCCTCAAGAGAGTGAAAGCATCATCGTAGTGAGAGATGACGTTTATGATTGCGCCGTTATAGGCGTGCCTCATGATGAGATGGGAGAGGAAGTTAAAGCAATGGTTGTTCTTGCAGATAATATAAAAGAAAGCGAAGACTTAAAAAAAGAGATAATTGAGTATTGCCGATCAAAAATAGCTCATTACAAATGTCCAAAGTCAGTTGATTTTGTTAGTTCTCTGCCAAGATCTGAGACAGGCAAACTATTGAAAAGATATATCTGATTCTATTTTTTTAATTTTTCTATCAAATTTAAAACTTTTTTAACTTTTAATTCTGCTCCTTTAAGGTTGTTGTGAACCAAGTCTCTAGCAAATTCTCCAAATATACTCAGTATTATTTCTGCATCTACATTTTTGTATCCTTTTCTATCTAGAAGCTTTTGAACTCCATCAACATCTCTTTTTCTCGCATTTCTCATTGCCTCGGCAAGTTCTTTATTTCTTGACGAGTAAACAAACAATTCATATTCAGCCTGAAGAAGATAGCCTGATTTATGTTTAGATTTTAATCCGCTAGCTATGACGCCCACGAATTCCTCGATGGAAAAAGTTCCCTTTTTTTCTACTAAGTTCAATAATTGTGCATCTGATACTGCTTCATCATCTGCGATTAGTTTTTTGAAAGCGCCTACAGTCAGATCATCAATGGTTCGAAAATAATATGAAACTGTAGAGTGAGCAACTTTAGCTTCTTTGGCTACACTTCTATGAGTTAAAGAATAAATACCATGTGTTCCAATTATTTTTAGGGCCGAATCTAGAATATTTTCTCTAGATAATCTTTTTTTTGATTTATCTTTAACCGCCATACGATAACTTAATTAAATTTTTTATTGGTAATTTATCTCAATTTTTAATTTATTTACAAAAAAGAAAAGATAAATATATAGTACATTTGTACTAAAGAAATTTTAAGAAGTGAAATCAAAAGAAATAAGAAGCAAAATTACAGATAAAGCTAAGCTTGAACTGTCTATTGAAGAAGTAGAAGTAAAAAAACCTGTTGGTAATGAGGTTCTTGTTAAAATGCAAGCCAGTCCAATTAATCCGTCCGATCTTGGAGTTTTGTTAGCATCAGCAAATCCCAAAACATTAAAGAAGGAGAAAGCAAACTTTCCTAAAGTTTCAATGGACATAGATAAGTCTCACTTGCCTTTTTTCTCTAAAAGATTGAATAAAAGTTTGAATATTGGCAATGAAGGAGCAGGAAAAGTTATTGAAACTGGAAAAGATTCAAAGCATCTTTTAGGCAAAATTGTTTCAGTTTCAGGTGGAAGTTGTTATTCACAATACAAATGCGTTGATCCCATGAATTGCTTGGAGATGAAAAAAGGCATTAATTCAAAGAAAGCAGCTGCTGGTTTCATAAATCCTCTCACAGTTCTAGGAATGGTTGAAACCATGAANATAGAAGGCCATAGTGCGATTATTCATACNGCAGCAGCGTCTTCTTTAGGTCAAATGCTCGTTAGAGTATGTAATGAAGACAAGATTAACTTGATTAATATAGTCCGAAGAGATGANCAAGTTAAACTCTTAAAATCCATAGGTGCAAAAATTGTTCTTAATTCTACCGATCCAGATTTTTTAAAAAACTTAATCAAAGCGATTGTTGAAACTGGTGCCACCATAGCCTTCGATGCAACTGGAGGCGGTTATTTAACCGATCAAATTCTAACTGCAATGGAATTTGCAACGTCAGCCATGGAAGAAAATTCTCCAATATCAATTCAGGGCTACAGTCCATACGGGTCTTCTGCCTATAAACAGGTGTATATTTACGGAGGACTAGATCCTTCTCCATTAACTTTGAATAAGGCTTACGGAATGAACTGGAATGCTGGAGGCTGGCTCTTGTTTCCTTTTTTGACAGCCTTNAATGAGGATAGATTTGAGGCTTTGCAAAATAGAGTTAAGAAAAATATTGATACTACTTTTAAGTCATCCTTCAAGAAGACCATTGGGCTTGAGGATGTTTTGAGTCTTAAATACATTAGGGAATATGCAAGAACAGGCACGGGCAGCAAGTATCTTATAAATCCTCAAATAAGAAGTGCAAACAAATGAGTAACTTAGATCTTGATAAGAAACATCTGAGTCATGCATATATTGAGCCAAGAAAATCTAAATTTTATGGTGCTAAAGAGGTCGTAGACGCCAAAGGCATAAGAATTAAGTTATCCAATGGAGAAGAACTCATAGATGGTTTGTCAGGTCTATGGAATGTAAACGTAGGCCATGGCAGGAAAGAAATAGCAAAAGCTGCCAATAAGCAAATGGAAAAATTGCCTTATTATCCTTCAGCATTTGAATACACAACAGAGCCTCCTATAAAGCTTGCTGAAAAACTAACTTCTTTACTTCCAAGAAAGTCAAAAATAGAAAAATTTATTTTTGGTTTAACAGGCTCAGATGCAAATGAAACTGCATTCAGGTTAGCTCGAATGTTTCATACCATAAGAGGCGAGAATAAAAGAAAAAAAATAATTTCTAGAAAATATTCCTACCATGGATTTACAAAATCAGCTGTTAGTGCAACAACCCTCCCACTGTATCATCTCTGGGAGAAACCCGATCCGAACCTTTACTTCGAAGTGCCCCTATACGATGCAGATGAATTAGAGGATCTTATACTCAAAGAGGGGCCAGACACTTTTTCTGTAATTATATTAGAGCCTGTCATGGCTAATGGTGGGGTGCATATCTCACCAAAAAACTATTTCAAAAAAGTTAGAGAAATATGCGACAAGTATGGAATTCTAATGATTTTTGATGAGATTATTACAGCCTTTGGAAGAACTGGAAAATGGTTTTGTATGGAACATTATGGTGTTTACCCTGAATTCATTTCTTTATCAAAAGGCATAACCAGCGGTTATTTGCCTCTAAGCGCTACAGGCATATCAAAGAAGGTTTGGAAAGAAATAGAAAACAAAACTCCTCCAGGTTTATTTTTTGGCGGCGCTCTAACATCCTCTAATCATGCCACTTCCTGTTCTGCTGCATTGGCTAATATAGATATCATAGAAAAAGAGAAACTCGTTGATAACAGTAAAATCCAGGGCAAATACCTCCTCGATCAATTAAAAGCAAAGTTTAAAAATAATCCTAAGGTAAAAGAAATTAGAGGATTAGGCCTGATGGCTGGAATAAACTGGAAAAATAATAGAGAAGCACCAGAAAATTTCATGGGAAGAAAAAAACTCTTAGCCAACAAAAGATATGCTGATCAATATTCACTTGATTTTGTTAACGAGTGTTTAAAAAGAGGCCTGATAGTAAGGCCTGTTGGACCTAATACTGTTATAGCTCCTCCTTTGTGTTCCACGAAAAAAGAAATTGATGAGATCGTCGCTATTTTGGAAGAGAGCTCAAAAGTTGCCTAAAAGTGGCTATTAAAGAAGTAATTACTGCTGCTAATTGGAGAATTCATCCAAACAACCAGTGGAGTTTTCAAAATATAGAAAAGCTGTTTGCAACAGAAGTAATTAAAAAAAATCATAAAAAACAATCTGTTTTCTCTTCTAATCTTTCTAAAATAGATGCCATTGAATTTGTAAATCTCGAAGAAAAAAAACAAACCGTAAGAGAGATGCTCATAAATGGCTACGCAGATTCTTTTTTAGTATTAAAAAAAGGCGAGATAATTTTTGAAGAGTATTTCAATGGAATGTCGCAAGAGTCTCTCCATCTTTTAAATTCTATTTCTAAAAATTTTACTGGCATGTTGACNGGTGTGATTGTGAAGCTTGGCTTGATTAACGTTGATGAAAAAGTTATCAATTATTTACCCAAGTTAAAAGACTCAGCTTTNAATGAAACCACTGTGAGACAAGTNCTTGATATGACTGCCGCTGTNANATATGACGAGGATTATAACAATCCGACAACTGATTTTTGGCAAGAAACTTCAGCTGTTGGCTGGAGNCCTANTCTNNTNAATAAAAACTCTTCNGACCTATTNAATTATGCATTATCGCTTAAAGATAAAGAGCAAAAAGATGGCAGTTCCTATCATTACAGAACNGTATTAACAAANGTNNTAGGAATGATCNTAGAGGCNGCAACAGGNAAAAAAATCTCAATTTTATTTGAAGAGNTTATATGGAAAAAACTCTATCCTGAGCAGAATGCNCTNATTGTNGTNGATAATAAAGGNGNTTCATANACTGGTGCTGGNATGAACGCCTGTACNAGNGATCTAGCTAGATTTGGGTTAATGCTCTCANAAGAAGGNTATTTTGAAGGCGAGGAAGTAATNCCACCCGAATGGATTAAAGATACNGTAAACGCCGATAAAACATATAAGGATAATTTTAGTAAAGATCTTCTAGGTCAGATTTTGCCGGGAGGTCATTACAGAAACCAGACACTTGTTGATAAAAATGGTTCTCTTTACTGCTTGGGGATATTTGGGCAATGNATTTATGTTAATCCTAAATATGAAACAGTAATTGTGAAACTATCATCTCAACCTGGTCCTGCTATTCCAAATCTTCTTATTGATTCCATGATTGCAATGAACAAAATCGCTGTATCTGTTTAGTNAAAGGTATTTTTTAAAGAAAATACCTAATACATCAACAACATTTCTACCTATANTTCTTTCCCCATCAAAAGCATGTCCTTCATCAGCATAAATATGAAGCTCAGCAGTCCTATTGTTTTCTTTAAGAATTTCATAGAAATCTGTTGTCTCACTTAAAGGAACTGTTTGATCTCCAGATCCATGTATTAATAGGCAGGGGGGAAAGTTAGATAAATCATATTTTATGGGACTAGCTTTTTCATAATCCGATGAGGTAGCTTTATCTCCCATCATAAATGCAAAAGCATTGAATTTTCCTTCAGGGACTTCCTCTCTTACCAGTGTTGGGGGATATATCGCGCAAACTGCCTTTACTTTGCTGTCAAATTCATTGTGACCCCCCTTGCCCTCAAAATTTTCACTATCAACTGTTGCCATTAGAGATAGATGCCCACCAGCAGAATTTCCAGTAACTCCAATTCTTTCAGGATCAATGTCATATTTTTCACAATTCGCTTTTAGATATCGTATGGCACATTTAACATCTTCTAATTGAGATGGCCATTTTGCTTCTTGAGAGAGTCGGTAAGATGCACACAAACATACAAAACCCATCCTTGCTAGGAATAAACCATGACCTCTGAGTTGATTTTTATCTCCTTCCATCCAGCCGCCACCGTGAATAACCACGATAGCTGGCTTACCTTTTTCTTTAGAGGGAGGTAGAAATAAATCAGCTAGCAAATCTCTAGATCCTGCTTTTCCGACAAGAACATCGTCTAGTATTTCAACTTTTCCTTCAAGAAAATCCATCAATCGTGATGAACGGACACGAGCCCAGGTAAAGAACCCTTTTTCATATCTTGTAAAGTTTCATTAATTTGATCGATCGGTCTACTCTCTACTTTTGCTGGTTGAATTTTTCCATTCCTGACAAGCTCCATAAGTTCTCTCATCTCAGCAAGACTACCCACATAAGTTCCAACCAACTGTCTTGCTCCAACGGTTAATAAAGGAAGTTGAATATTGATAGATCCTCCAAATAAGCCAGTGACAACATAAATTCCACCTCTTCGGAGTAGGTTATATCCAAAATTTACTGAAGCAGCAGCACCNACATAGTCCACAATATATCTTGCTCCTCCCCCGGTAAGCTCCATTAGCTTTTGTGCAGCGTCTTCGTGAGTAGAGTTGATAACTTCTGATGCACCAGCCTCTTTTGCAGCAGCAAGTTTTTCATCATCAATATCTACAATTATAGGATTAATATCATAAGCAGCTTTGGCAATTTGAAGAGCCAATAATCCTAGACCTCCAGCACTTACAATGACTAGACTATTGTCTCCTTTGGAGGGATTTGCTCTCTTAAGTGCACTGTATGCAGTCAAACCTCTACAGGCGTANGATCCAGCTAAATTATCTGGTGTATCACCAGCTGAAAAAAGGTATTTTTCATTTTCAACNAAAACATACTCTCCATATCCGCCAGGNATATTTATGCCTATATTTTTTGTTGTTAATGGACTGCATAGATGTTCGTCATCAGCTTTNCATACTTCACAGTCACCACAACCAATCCATGGATAAGCAACATATTTTTCTCCCAACTTGATGTTTTTGACGTCTTCACCAATTTCTACAACTTCTCCATATACCTCATGCCCCATGGTTAAAGGTTCTCTCAAAGATATAGGTAATTTATCATCGCCACCTAACTCAAAAAATCCATCATGGATATGAACATCGGAGTGACAAATACCGCAAGATACCGTTTTTAAAAGAATAGATTTTCCAGATGCTTTTGGTTTTTCTAACTCTTTCTCAATAAGAGGTTTTCCATTTTCGACTACTTGATAACTTTTCATATGTTTCTCCCAAAAAAATACTAACACAATAATTTTTAACACAAAACGCATGTAGAATTAGCTCCCTGAATTCAGATTATGAACACTACATTGNTTAATTGGATGCTTGTACTTTTTGTNAGCTTTAGCTGGGGAGCTTCNTTTATGTTTACAAGGCTAGCAGTAGATGAAATAGCTCCTACCTACTTAGTTGTCNCAAGGCTTTTTTTAGCAAGTATTTTGCTAGGTCCTATNTTTATCAGAAAAAAAGACTTAATTCTGATGAGTAAAGAAATACCCTCCATATTAATTCTCGGTATTATAAATGCTGCTTTGCCATTCTTTCTTTTCGCTTACGCTGCGCAAGATTTANGTGCAGGAATGTTATCAATATTAAATGGCACCTCTCCATTATTTGCATTAATTATTGCTATAACTTGGTTTAGGCAAAACACCACTTTGATGCAAATTTTAGGTTTAGGTTTAGGATTTTTAGGATTAATGGTATTCATTGGCACAGATCAAATATCTTTTATTTTTTATCCAGTGTTACTATGCTTGATAGGTGCATTTTGCTACGCGTATTCAAATAATATTCTTTTTAGACTCAACCACATCAAGTCCGCAGCTCTGGCATCGGTTACCATGATTTCGGGATTTTTCTTCTCGTTGCCATTAATCTTTTTGGAACCCACATATTTTTCGATGGACTTATCTTTAAAAATAATTTTTGCAATTTTTTTTCTTGGGTTAGTTTCAACTGGAATATCGTTTATTGCTTACGTAGTATTGCTTCAAAGATCATCACCGGTCCAAGCTTCTTCAATTATATTCCTAGTTCCTGTTACAGGGATATTCTGGGGCGCGATCTTTTTAGATGAAGTAATTACTACCAATGTTTTAATCGGTGCAGGCTTTATTCTTTTTGGAATTGCCTTGACAAACCTTTTTAAACCTAAAGTTCTTTCTAAGGACGCCTAATAGTTTCAACTAAGTTAATAACTGATTCTGGAGGACTCTTTGTAGACTTAGTTATTAATAACATAACTAGAAAATTAAAAATCATGCCGATGACTCCAATTCCTTCAGGTGAAATTCCTAGAAGCCAATGATCAGAATTATTTAATTCTGGAGAAATAAACTTAAAAAAGACAATGTAGCTAAATGTGAAAACTAAACCTGTAAGCATTCCTCCTATTGCAGCTTCTTTGGTTGTCTTTTTTGAAAAAATTCCCATGAATAAAACTGGAAAAAGTGTTGATGCCGCCAATCCAAATGCAAAAGCAACCACTTGAGCCACAAATGCAGGAGGGAAGATACCCAGAAGGCCTGCGAGAAGAATAGTTATCCCAGCTGCTAACCTCGCGTATAAAAGCTCTTTTTTTTCTGTAATCTGCGGCATAAAGGTTTGCTTCATCAAATCATGAGAAATGGATGATGAAATCACAAGAAGCAATCCTGCTGCAGTAGATAACGCAGCTGCTAAACCTCCTGCGGCAACTAGTGCGATGACCCATATAGGCAAGTTTGCTATCTCAGGATTGGCAAGAACAATAATATCTCTATCTAAATAGACCTCATTGGAACTGGATGTATTAGCTTCATTTTCCAACAATCTTTGACCTAGACTTCCTCGATCATCGGCGAAAACTGGTCTGCTTTCAACAAAAGGAGAACCTGATGAGTACTGCATTTTTCCATCTTGATTTTTGTCCATCCAAGAAATCAATCCTATGTTTTCCCAATTCTTAAACCAATCGGGGGCATCCTCATAAGACGTGTTTTGGACCGAATCTATAAAATTCAGTCTTGCAAATGAAGCTACTGCAGGGGCAGTGGTATAAAGAATTGCTATGAATACAAGTGCATATCCAGCAGATCGCCTTGCTGCCTGCATATTGGGCACTGTGAAAAACCTTACAATCACGTGAGGTAATCCAGCCGTTCCGAACATCAAAGCTGCAGTTATGCAAAAAATATCAACCAAGCTTTTTGAATACTCAGTGTAAGGAGAGAAGCCTAAATCAATTATGGTTTTATCAAGCTTATCGATTAGATAGATATCACTATTTAAAAGCTTATCCCCAAACCCTAACTGCGGAATTGGATTGCCAGTCAACATGATGGATAAAAATATTGCCGGCACAAGATAGGCAAAAATCATGACGCAATATTGAGCAACCTGAGTGTAGGTAATTCCTTTCATTCCACCTAAAACAGCATAAATAAAAACGATAC
>NZSE01000059.1 GCA_002703515.1 Paracoccaceae bacterium
CCACTTAATAGATATAGAGCGCAACAAATTGATTTTGAGGACTTACTTGAACTCACAGATGCCAAAATAAAACAGCCATCTGCGTTTTTAACAGGGAAATATGATCCCGTAAATTTCTTTACAGGATCTAATTATGAAAATAGTGAAGACCTCAAAAACAGAATTGGTAAAAATTATGAAAACCTTCTATCAGTATGTCTTCTAGATGACGCAGGGCACTGGGTTCAGCAGGAAAAACCTAAAGAAGTAAATAAGTTCATTTTAGATTTTCTCTCAGGACTTTAATAGAAATGGTGGCCATTAAACTGACTAGAGAAATGAACCTGATACAAGACATTGATACCCCAGCGATTGTTGTAGATCTGAACATCGTTAAAGAAAACATAAATACTTATCAAAAATATTGTGACGATATTGGTATTAAATTACGACCTCATATAAAGACGCATAAAATTCCAGGCCTAGCCAAATTACAGATAAGAGCGGGGGCTATAGGGGTAACAGCTCAAAAAATTAGCGAAGCCGAAGCCATCATCTCCGAGGGTGGAATTGATGATGTCCTCATTACATACAATATAATTGGAGATGAAAAATTAAAGGCTCTTCGAAATTTATCAAAGAAAGTGAAGGTTTCCGTCGTAGCTGACAGCTCTTTTTGTGTCACCGGCTTGTCCAAGGCATTTGAAGGAGCTGAGGATCCTTTACCTGTATTAGTGGAGTGTGATACCGGAGCCAACCGTTGTGGAGTCATAAGTCCTCAGGAAGCATGTGACTTGGCTGATTTGATCAACAGAAGCCCAGGACTAATTTTCAACGGCTTAATGACCTACCCTCCTACTTCTCAAGCTCAAAAAATAAACAGCTTTTTATCAGACGCAAAAAAACTAATTGAAGCAAAAAATATCGCCGTAAATACAGTTTCGATCGGTGGCTCACCAGACATGTGGAAAGTCCAAGATATTCCCATTGCAACAGAGTATAGAATTGGAACNTACATNTTNAATGATNGATCNCTTGTTGAAAANAANNTTTGTTCAGAAGATAAAGTCGCTTTGACTGTTTTAGCCACTGTNGTGTCAATTCCAACAAAAAANAGAGCAATAATAGATGCCGGGTCNAAAGTATTGACNTCTGANCTTTTTGGAATGAGCGATCATGGCTCTGTNATAAACTTTCCTGAACTCAGAATTACACAACTAACAGAAGAGCATGGCACAATTATAAGCAACAAAAACATAAATTTAAAAATNGGACAAAAGATCCAAATAATGCCCAATCATGCTTGCGTGGTAACTAACATGCTAGANGAGGTAAATCTGATCACTGAANCGAAAGAATTAAAAAAAGTTAAAGTTATTGGTAGAGGCAAAGTCTGGTGACTTTAAAATTTAACAACAAACTTCTTTTTAAATACACAATCAAGTTCAAAGGAAAAAACATCATCTTTATTAATATCGTACGCGTCTGTGATAGTACCAGTTGTTATCGGGCCATTTAGAACTAACCAATCTGAGTTTTTTTCGCAAAATTCTATGTAAGATCTTAAGGCAGCTAATGGACTTTTTTCTAATATATTAGAAGACTTTCCCTGCTCTAGAATATTATTATTTTTTCTTAAAGTGAGATTAAACTTCTTTAATTCATTTATTATTGCAACCCTATTGTTGTCATCAGATGGGATTTCCATTTCCTCTAAAATTTTATATTGGCCATGCAAACCAAATCCAGCGACTGTGTCGGGTAATTTAAATATCCATCCTTCGTAGATACTCTGTACTAACTCAACCCCAATTCCAAAGCTCTCACAACAAGAGATTAAGTCTATATCACTCATTTCACTATGTGGTTTCTTTCTTAATTTAAAAAAGATCTCAGGCTCAAACTTCGGTTCAAGGAATTTGTCTGGTGAAAATAATTGTTCTTTGCTTAAAACCGTAGTCGAGTACATAAAGCCAAATATTGGTGCGTTTACAGAGTATTTTTCCCAAATTGTTTTGTTAGTAAATCCCACTTTTATTCCTATAGCTTTTTCTTTTTTACCCTCACGAATTTCTTTTATCTCTAAAGCAATTTTGTAGGCATCCGACAGAGAGAAATTTGGAATAGTACTACTTGGTAATTGAGCTTGAGATGCATCTTCCAAGCAGTTAATTAAATAATTCGAAAGGTTTTTGCTGTTCATGGGAAAAATACTGGATTAGCGTTCGGTCTCCATTGAACAAATTTCTTTTGAGATTTATTGAACATTTTTGATTCAACAAAAGCTTCTAGCCAACCCTTAAGTTTTTTCCACCCAAACTCGTTAAACCAGTTTATATCAATGTGTGCAAATTGCCTGACAAATGGAAATATAGCCACATCAACTAACCTAGGTTGTTTCCCAAAGAGAAAGTCACCCTCTATTTTTTTATCAAGATCAATCAAATAATCTATCGCTAAACCCCTACTGACTTTATAGTCATTTTGTGGATAACGAGCAGCATATTTAGTTTTATCTAAGTTGGGCTTAAATTTATTCTCTACGTCATCAATCAAACTATACCCTTCAGCGGGCATATCTAACCATCGATCAGGGTCATTTTTTCTTAATGCCCAAATCATGATATCGATACTTTCATCAATTATTTTTTCCTTTAACTGGAGACATGGAACAGTGCCAGAAGTCGAAACACTCAAAAATTCATTCGGTTTATCTTTTAATACGATTTCTCTTAATTCCACATCTATATTAGATGAAATAAGTGCCCATCTGGCTCTTATAGCATATGGACATCTACGGAAACTATAAAGTATCGGAACTTCTTTACTCAAAAAAACCCCCTTTAATATTCTGATAACCAATCAACACCTAATCCAACTCCATAGGAAGACTGTTATCCATAGCCCATTCGCTAAGAGAATTATCGTAGACTTTCAATTTCTGAAAACCAAGTTGGTATAAAACAAAAGCATTCAAGGTGGCAGCAATACCCCCACCGCAGTAATTAAGTATCTCACTTTCTTTTGTGATATTATATTTTGCAAACACAGACAAAGCCTCTTTTGGTGATTTTAGCATATGTGTATTTATGTCCATAAGATCACTAAATGGAATATTTATACTACTTGGTATCCTACCTGGTCTTCCATAACGGGTGCTTTCTCCATTGTGAATATCACTCGTTAGCGCATTAATTAAAAAACAACTATTGTCATTCATAGCATCTAATGTTTNTTCTTTGCCTACAAAAAAGCTTTGATGTTTAGACTTAGAGAATACTGTTTCAGAATAAATATTTTCACCAGACTCAAGATCATAATCATTTCGTTTCCACTCTCTCAAGCCACCGTTTAATACACTAACATTTTTATAGCCTAGCATATAAATCATCCACCATACTCTGGTAGCCCATTGGAGACCATTTGTTGAATACAAAATAATATGGTATGGATCACCAATTCCTAGCTTACCAAAACTACTACTTAATATTTCAACGTCAGGCAAAGTAAATTTGAATTGACTTTCAGTGTTCGAAATTTGGTTTTGAAGATCTAGAAATGATGCACCAGGAATATGCTTTTCTAAATAATCTTTATAGCCACTCTCAACGTCGTAAGGTTTAGAGGGGTGTTCATCCGTATAGTGCAAAAAGGTTGTACAGTCATAAATGCGTACCTTCTTATCTNCCAAATTTTCCTTGAGCCATTCACATGTTACTATTGCTTCCGGATANTTCCATTCTATTTCTGTTTTTACCATTTTGTTATATTAAGGAATAAGATATATGCTTCCCCCACCCTTTCTAGTTTCTAATGTGTCATGTGCACTGGATGCATCTTTTAAATCAAATGGCAAAAAGTCAGATACTTTAATGACGCCATCTTCAAAAGCTTTAAATACGGAAGATGCCATTTTTTCATAGTTTTTCCTATTTCCAAAATAATGAAAAAGTATGGGGCGAGAAATAGAAAGTGATTTCTCAGCCAGAGTAGTCATTAAAACTGGTTTAACAGGACCTGACGATTGACCAAAGTTAATTAAATATCCACACGGCGCTAATGATGCTAAAGAAGACACAAAAGTATCATTCCCAACAGAGTCGAACACTATATCAACACCTTTTCCATCCGTTGCTTCCAAAATTTTCTTGCTAAATTCTTCATCACTTGAAATAAAAGTCTCAAAACATCCATTCTTTTTTGCTTGCTCGATCTTCTCTTGAGATCCAACACTCCCAATTACTTTTACACCGATTGAAGAAGCCCATTGGCAAAGTAATCGGCCAACACCACCAGACGCTGCCGTTACCAAAATTGTTTTTGATGAATC
Source organism: Paracoccaceae bacterium (assembly GCA_002703515.1). Lineage (GTDB taxonomy): Bacteria > Pseudomonadota > Alphaproteobacteria > Rhodobacterales > Rhodobacteraceae > CACIJG01. The sequence continues at coordinate 4,310 of NZSE01000059.1, forward strand.
AACTGGTGTTATTCGGTTCATAAGCATTTCTACTGTCATTGCTCTTAGAAAATTTGTTGCTACTAATTCATCACTTAAAAGATCAGGTATCTTAATTACTTTTTCCTGAGAAATATTTATATGTGTCGCGTAAGCCCCATATTCTCTGGTGCAGAAGGTTACTCTTTCACCTACTTGAAAGTCTTTAACATTATTGCCAATTTTTTCAACTATTCCGCTAGCTTCACAACCCGGTATTCCTGGTAGAGCTAAAGTTTTATACAACCCTGATCGAACATAAACGTCATGATAATTAACACCTATAGCGGTATTTTTGATTTGAATCTGATTAGCCAATGGTTCATGTAAGTCCATATCCTGATAGCATAANACTTCAGAGGAACCATACGAATTTATAACTATTGCCTTTGACAATTTTTTCTCCAATTAACTTGTTAAAAGTTTAAAATAATTTAAGCTAATATTCTTTGCACGCCACCTATCATATTTTTTTAAGACGGGAATTTATATATGAATATCTTACCAGAAATAGACAAAATATCCAATGAACTAACAAATATCTTTAAAGATCTCCACATGCATCCAGAATTAGGGTTCGAGGAGGTTAGAACATCTAAGATAGTAAAAGAGAAGCTTCAAGATTATGGGGTGGATGAGATACACACAGAGATTGGAAAAACAGGCGTAGTAGCTGTTATAAATGGCAAACAACAAGGCGGCAATCAAATTGGGCTTAGAGCTGATATGGATGCCCTTCCAATAGAAGAAACTACTAACCTCAATTACGCATCAAAAAATCCAGGGAAAATGCATGCTTGCGGNCATGATGGACATACAACGATGTTGCTAGGTGCAGCTAAGCATCTATGTGAAACTAGAAACTTTAAAGGCAAAGCTGTTTTAATTTTTCAACCAGCTGAAGAGGGTATGGGTGGAGCACGACTAATGCTCGAAGAAGGACTGTTTCAAAAGTTTCCTTGCTCTGAGATTTTTGGGATTCATAATTCTCCAAATGGTAAACATAGCGAGATTTCTATTTGTAAAGGCAAAGCCATGGCAGGCGCTTCATTTTTTGATATTAAAATAAATGCTAAGGGTAGTCATGCGGCGATGCCTCATCAATCAATAGATCCAATAATTATTTGCTCAAATTTGATTGACCAAATGCAAGCTATNGTTTCAAGGAATACACCACCTCTAGAAAGTGTCGTGTTGTCAATAACACAAATTCATTCTGGTTCGGCTTACAATGTAATCCCTGAAGAGGCAAAACTTTGTGGCACAATACGGTATTTTTCGGAAGAAGTTTATGCGTTAGTTGAGGAACGGGTAAAAGCAATATGTAAGGGACTGGAAACGGCTTATAATGTTGAAGTTATTCCTGATCTGCGAAATACTTTTGATGTTCTCAATAATGACGATCAGCTTAGTGATTTTTATATGGATGCCGCCGAAGAAATTGTTGGAAGAGAAAACATAATTCGAGATGCAGAACCTGCTACTGGATCAGAAGATTTTGCAGATATGNTGAAGCATGTGAAAGGGGCATATTGCAGAATAGGTCATAGGGGAACTCAACCANTACATAGTCCAAAGTTTATATTAGANCCAGAAATAATTCCAGTTGGTGCATCTGTTCTAGCAAGATTGGTAGAAAAGCAATTACCAACTGACTGATTTATATGAGTCTATTTATTTAGCCAAGACCCCCGTCTTTACATTATAGTCAACCGCGATCTGGTAAGTTGGGTCGTCATCGCTGTCAACCATCAGCTGGCCTGTTTTTGTTAAGAGATCATGACAATCNCGGCTTAAATGCCTCAATTTTATTTCCCGTCCAGAACTTTGATATTTTTCAGCAATGTCTTCTATAGCTTTCAGCGCAGATTGATCCACTACTTTTGACTTAGCAAAATCTAGAATAACTGTTTTGGGATCATCATCTGGCTTNAAAATTTCAACAAAACTTTCTACTGATCCAAAAAAAAGTGGCCCTTCAATATCATAAACCTTAGCTCCTTTTGTTCTTATAGAGGGACGTTCGACTGCCCTGATCTTTATAGCTGAATTCCAAGCAAACACTAAAGCTGAAACGATTACACCCACTAGAACAGCTACAGCCAAGTCTTCAAGTACTGTAACCACGGTTACTAAAATAATAACAAGAGCATCTGATTTTGGGATTTTTGTTATCAAACTGATAGAACTCCATGCGAAAGTACCAATCACCACCATGAACATTACGCCGACCAATGCCGCTATCGGTATAGCTTCAATAAGTGCACTTCCATAAAGTATAAAAAAAAGTAAGAAGAGTGATGCCGAGGTGGCGGCAATTCTTGTTCTACCTCCTGATTTGACGTTTATCATCGATTGACCGATCATAGCACATCCACCCATTCCACCAAAAAAACCCGTTATAGTATTTGCTGCGCCTTGAGCCATACACTCTTGTCTGGTCCCACCTCTTTTATTAGTGATTTCTCCAACTAGGTTGAGTGTTAGAAGACTTTCTATTAATCCAATAGCAGATAGGACTANCGCATATGGAAAAATGATGTATAAAGTTTCAAAGTTCAAAGGAACTGTCGGAATAGAAAAAANAGGCAACCCACCTGCTACTGGAGCTAGATCTCCGACNGAGGGAACAGGTATATCGAAGTATATAATAACTAAACTGACAATTAGTATTGCTGCCAAGGGCCCAGGCAGAAGCCGTGTAACCTTTGGAGTTAGCCATATTAAAACCATCGTTATGCAAACGATTAAAACAGAGGTGCTCAACAACATACCGCTCATCCACTCTAGTTTGCCNTCTGCAGTCTCATACTGAAATTGTCTAATTTGGGCTAAACCAATGACTATTGCNAGNCCATTAACAAAGCCCAACATTACTGGTTGAGGAACCATNCTAATGAATTTACCTAGCTTGAAAATGCCAGCAAGTATTTGAAGTATACCCATAAGAACCACTGTTGCAAAAAGGTATTGAACACCGTGCTCNGATACAAGAGAAATCATTACTACGGCTAAGGCACCAGTCGCACCCGANATCATTCCTGGTCTTCCTCCAAAAAGNGCAGTAANCAAACCAACNATNAAAGCTGCNTACAAACCGACAAGAGGCTCNACTCCAGCNACAAANGCAAAAGCAACTGCCTCNGGAACTAACGCTATGGCTACNGTTAATCCTGCAAGAATTTCGACTCTCAAAAGTGAAATAGACAACTGACTGTTAAGAGAATTATTTTGAAAATTTTCAGCTAACGTTGATATTGCTGTTTTTATCACTGACCGCCTCTTTTAATGGTTTAAAAAAAATTAGTACCACTTAATATGGACTTTATAGAAATATGTAAAGACCGTTTTATCTATTAAAGTTGAATATAATAATTTTAGTTGGGACAAAATAAATTAATTATCATTTAAAAATACCTTCAATTAATAAACTGGTCGAACAAAAAACCCTTGCTTCTAGACTACAAAAAGAAAAGCGCTTCCTCAATTTTTGGGATCAAAAAGGTCTTTCAAAAATTGATTACATTACAACGCTAGCTACAGTAGCTTCTATCTCAAATAATCTATCATGGATCTTTTTTTCTGCTTATCAATGTGCAATTCGATATCACTTTAACCAAAAAATAAATGCAACTATTTCTCTAGCAGTTAGAGAGTTGTCTGATGCTCCTTTAAAAACTACTTATGATAATGAAAAAATAAAAAAAAATATTTTAAGAAAAGGATATTTAAAAAAAGTAAAAGTAAATAAAGGGTACATATATTGTGTAAATACACAAAAATATTTTAATTTTATAAAACAAGGTTTAAAAAAAGATCCACACTTCCTTCTCAAAAAGCATCCAAACTATGTATACGGAAAAATTCCATTCG
>NZSE01000060.1 GCA_002703515.1 Paracoccaceae bacterium
AAAATAGCAGTTATTTGGAACTTCATCATGTATTTGAGCTCCATCGCCTGCATTTTCAAAATCTACTACAGGTGAAAGTTCCTCATAATCGACATCAATGAGTTCAGCTCCCGATTTAGCCTGTTCCGCAGTTTCTGCTAATACAACAGCTATAGCGTCTCCAACAAACCTTACTTTACCTTGTGCTAATAACGGATGTGGAGGCTCTTTAGTAGCAGATCCATCCCTACAGGGAACTACCCATCCACAGATTGGGCCGCCGACTTTATCTGCAGCAATATCGTCTCCTGTAAAAACTCCTACAACGCCTGGCGCAGATTGGGCATTTTTTATATCAATTTTCTTTATTTTTGCGTGAGCCACATCCGATCTCAAAAAATAGGCTTGGACTTGGCCAGGCCTATTAATGTCATCCGTATATTTTCCTTTACCTGTTAAGAATTTCTTATCTTCAGTTCTTCTTACGGATGATCCTATTCCATCAATTTTCGTAACTTCATTCATTAATTTTTCCCTCCCATTTTAGCCGCACCGGCTTTAACTGATTGAACAATATTATGGTAGCCAGTGCATCTACAAATATTTCCTTCAAGCCCTTCTCTGATCTCATCTTCACTTATATCTTTATTTTTAGTGACCATCTCAACCGCACTCATAACCATGCCTGGCGTACAGAATCCACACTGAAGACCGTGATTCTCATGAAAAGCTTCCTGCATTGGATGCAATTCGTCTCCGTTAGCCAACCCCTCAATTGTTGTGATGTCAGCTCCTTCAGCTTGCTTTGCTAATATTGTACAAGCCTTTACCGACACGCCATCTAAGTGAATAACACAAGCCCCACATTGACTTGTATCACAGCCTACGTGAGTACCAGTTAAACCAACATGTTCTCTTATAAAGTCTACCAACAAGGTGTTATCAGCAACATCTCTTGTTTCTAATTTTCCATTAAGCTTGAGACTAATCTCTCCCATTATTTTTCCTCCCATAAGGTCATATCAACACATACGTTTGTTGTTTTTTGTAGTTTTTTGCTTCCCCAGTCAAAAAATGTCGTTGATAAGCAGAGCTTTAATTTTATATTGGCTCATATGATTGTAAAGTGAAAACTTGACGCAGGGACATTAGTTTGGAANATTTTTTTAAGAACCCCGAGACATTAGTCAATAAATTAAAAAATGAAGGCTACGTTATTGGTGAGAGATTATCAATCGCTCTCTATCTAGCCTTAGCCAAAGGAAAGCCCTTATTCCTAGAAGGTGAAGCAGGAGTGGGGAAAACTGAAATTGCAAAAACTCTAGCGTCAATTTTAAAAACTCCCTTGATCAGACTTCAATGTTATGAAGGCCTCGATATAAGTCAGTCTTCCTATGAATGGAATTACGGAAAGCAGTTAATTTCTATACAGTCCACCGATAATAAAAACTTAGATCTTTTTTCTGAGGATTTTTTAATAGAAAGGCCTTTATTAAAGGCCCTAAGACAAAAGCCTGGTGAGAGAGCTGTTCTTTTGATCGACGAATTAGATAGAGCAGATGAGGCTTTTGAGGCTTACTTACTGGAATTTCTTTCCGATTGGCAAATTACAATACCAGAGATAGGGTCTATAAAGACAGAAGAGCCCCCCATTGTGGTCATAACTTCTAATAGAACAAGGGAGGTACATGATGCACTTAAAAGACGATGCTATTACAGCTGGGTAGATTATCCCGATAAAGATACAGAGTTGGAGATTTTAAAACATCGGGTTCCACAAACTGGGCCTACTCTTCAAACAGAGCTGGTAAATTTTGTCCAACGCCTCAGGGAGGAGGAATTATATAAATCTCCAGGAATTGCTGAAACTATTGATTGGGCTGAAGCGTTGGTTGAACTTAACTGTGTTGCGCTTGACCCCCAAACTATCGACTCCACGATTGGTGTTCTGTTAAAATACCAAGACGACATAGCAAAAATACAGGGATCTGAGGCATCAAGAATACTTAATGATGTAAAAATCGCCGTGGTCACGCAAAAGTAAAAATAGAGATTGGATACTATGGAAGGAAAGTTGCCGGAGAATATTTTACTATTTACACGCTTGTTAAGAGCCTCTGGTATTAATATTGGTTCAGATGGGGTGACTGATGCCGTTGGCGCGATTAAGACACTTGGGCTCAAATCTAAAAGAGCATTTTACTTTTCATTATTAGCATGTCTTACAAAAAAAAAAGAAGATGAAATTATTTTTAGGCAGGCTTTNGATTTATTTTGGCAAAATCCAAAGTTTCAGGAAAAGACAAGGAACATGCTGCTGCCTAGAACTAGGGTAAGTGAGCAAGATGAGCAAAAAGAAGAGCTTGCTCAGAGAATCAGAGAGAACTTACCAAAGACAGAGAAAATTAAAAAATTAGACCAACTTGAAGACAATATAATTTTCGATACATCTGGTTCCGCCTCAAATATGCAGCTAAACAAGTCTAGAGATTTTGGCACAATGTCGAAAAATGAGATTCGACAAGCAACTGATGTCATTAGAAATTTGTCAATACACTTGCCTCAAAAACCATATCGTCGGTTTCAGCCAAGGAAAATGGGCCAACAATTGTCAGTTCGGCTTGGCCTGAAGGAGGGCGCTAAAAGTTTGGGAATAGTACTGCCCAAGTTTATGAGAAAAAAGGAAAAGGGTCGCCCAATTATTTTCTTGATTGATATTTCGGGATCTATGGAAAATTATTCAAAAATGCTCATACATTTTGTGCATAATCTTATGCAAAATCATAGAAACTGCTTTGTATTTCTATTTGGAACAAAACTAACGAATATAACTAATTTATTGAAAAACAAAGATATTGATGATTCTCTTCAAAAAATCTCGAAAGTTACTGATGACTGGGCGGGAGGAACTCGAATACGAGACAGTATCTTTGAATTTAACAAAACTTGGGTAAGACGCACTCCTATTTCGGGTGCTCTTGTACTTTTTATTAGTGATGGTTTAGATAAAAATCATGAAAGTGACCTAATGTCACAGATGGAAAGACTTAAGAAAAACTGTAAACATCTTGTATGGCTAAACCCTCTTCTTAGATACAAAAAATTTTTACCAAAAAGCGTTTCAATNAAAAGAATTTTAAAAAATGTAGATGCATTACTTCCCATACATTCTCTGGAAAGCATGGAAAACTTGACTTTATATCTTACAAAAAAAACTAGAGGAGAGACAGATATTTTAAATTGGAGAGCAAGAATTTTGGATAGAGAGAGGGAGCTTACAAGTTGAGGGTTTCAGATATAGATATCGACGTAATTAATACAGCACACATTTGGGATANAGAGAANAGAGATTTCTCNCTCGCTGTTGTAGTAAAAACATGGGGTTCATCACCNAGGCAAGTTGGNAGTATGATGCTTATTAGAGACGATGGNCATATNGTTGGATCTGTATCNGGNGGCTGTGTAGANGGTTCGGTGATTTTCAGCGCTAAAAAAATTCTTGCTGANAGCTCNGCCGAGATATTAGATTTTGGTGTTGCAGATCANGACGCTTGGTCGGTTGGACTGTCNTGTGGAGGCAAGATCTCNGTCTTTGTTTGTCCACGAAAAAAAATACAAGCTAGTTTGTTTGAAANACTTAATTCGGCNAATGTGAATAGAGANANTTTCCAAATAGAATGTGATTTTCGCNNTGGANAAATCTTTGAAAGTAAGAGNTNAAACTCAAATGANGATTGCCTTCCATTAAAGTTGATACCCAAACCAAGATTATTTATAGTTGGCGCNGTTCANATTACCCAATATTTAATACCAATGGCTNAGGAAGCTGGGTTTGAAGCTGTTTTGATTGATCCACGAAGTCACTTCGCGACAAGTGAACGTTTTCCAAATATTAAGATTATAAATGACTGGCCAGATGACGCTCTCAAGAAATTTCATTTAAATGAGAATGATTGCTTGGTCACTTTAACCCATGATCCAAAAATTGATGACCCCGCATTACTTATTGCATTAAATAGTCCCTTGTTTTCGATATCTTGTTTGGGAAGTAAGAAGACCCATGCCAGTAGAAAGGCTCGATTGCATAAACATGGAATTAGTGAGGAACAGCTTAGTAAAATAAATGGGCCTGCAGGACTTGATATAAATGCGAAAAACCCAGCCGAGATAGCCGTTTCAATAATGGCTGAATTAATAAAAGACTGGCGTAGTGAAACCTAAATGAAGATTTTAGGTTTAGACCCACAAGAGAGTCTTGGCTCAGTCATAGCACAAACCTATAACTTGCCAGGAAAAACAATTTCAAAAGGTACCTTCGTGACCAGCGAGATTGTAGATTATTTCAAAGAGGGCGAGGTACAGAATATTCTTTGTGCGGTGCCAGACGATGGTGACATACATGAAGATGAAGCTGCCAACATTATCAGTAATGCAATTGATAGACGTCACGTTTATATAGAGAGCGCTTCAACAGGTAGAGTAAACTTTAAAAGCCTATCACTCTGTCTTGTAAGATATAAAAGAGATTTAATAAAAAAAGTTAACCTGGTGGATGAGAGTATTGCTTTCTCAATAGTTGAACATAATCAGCTTCTGGCAAAAAATGACTTAATTGCTACTTTAAAAATCATTCCTTTTTTCACGAAAAAAAAATACGTGGACCAAGTTATTTCAATACTGGCTAAGAATGAACTTTTTAAAACACATAGTTTGAATAAAAAGGAAGTAAGCTTAATCCAAACAACCTTTGAGTGGCAAAAAAAATCTATGTTCAAAGCCACATCGACTGTAACAAGAAATCGGTTAGAAGCTTTAGACTGCTCACTGAATGAAGAAAAATTGATTCGTCACGATTACAANGTGCTTTGTTCCGAGATAAGGTCTTCCATAAAGAGCGGTATAGATATCCTTCTAATAAGTGGTGCTTCTGCAATTACTGACCGCTCTGACTATATTCCTAAAGCGATCTTGTCGGAAGGAGGTGAAATAATTCAGTATGGTCTCGCAGTAGATCCAGGAAACCTTCTTTTGGTTGGAAAAATAGCTAAAACAACCATAATAGGAATGCCGGGATGTGCGAGATCCCCAAAATTAAATGGCTTTGACTGGGTTTTGCAGATGTTGATGGCAGACATCCCGGTTGTCAAGGAGGAACTAGCAGAGATGGGGGCCGGTGGGCTTTTAATGGAAATTGCGTCCCGACCGTTACCTAGAGCCTTAGCTAAAAACGTTAACAAGCAAGAAAAAAAGATTATGGGCGTCATTCTAGCTGCTGGAAATTCGACAAGAATGGGCAAAGATAATAAACTTCTTAGGAAGATTGATGGCACTCCTTTAATAAGAAATATAGCCCTCGAAATAACTAAAAGCGACCTTGACTCATGCTCTATAGTTCTTGGCTATCAGTCCGATAAAGTAGCAGATGTTATAAAAGACTTAAATGTTAATCTAATCTTAAATCCGTCGTGGAAAGAGGGCCAAGCAAGTTCTCTGAGGGCGGCTATTAATACTCTAGATTCCACCTACAGTGATCTTTTGATAATGTTAGGTGATTTACCAGGTATAAAGTCGAGCCACATAAACAGTATCATCGAAGAGCATCTTCTTACTGACAATAGGAAATCAAAAATAACTATACCTTCTTTCAAGGGCCAAAAAGGCAACCCTGTGATATGGGGTAGGTCCTTTTTCCACGATCTATCAAATCTTGAGGGAGATGTAGGCGGACGCACCCTATTTAGCGAGCATCCCGCTGCAATCAATATATTGGAGATGAATGACCCATGGGTGGTTAAAGATGCTGACACACCAGAGGATTTCGAAAACTTTTTTAAATATAAAAAGCAAGGCAACTAAGTGCCTTAAAATTACATATTAGTGCTTAAACGATAACGTCATAAATGTGTTGTTGGTTGCGGGGGCAGGATTTGTTCAAGACCCTACAATTACAATGTGGGTATGAAGTCGTTGCGGGGGCGCGCAACCGCCGTTATTTGCACCTTGATTTTGCCAATTTAAAGGGATTTTCTTCAACTAAATACTCAGATTAGTTAAATGCCCAAGATTGAATAAAAAGTTTGTAAGACAATTTCCAATGCTACAAACCCTACAACTCATCAAGAGGGTTTTCCCAGAGACAAACCTAATTAACAAGCCTCTGGGAAATCCTCATTATACGATTGAACAGGCCTCATCAAAGCTCAGCCGGTAGCCTCGCGGATGTAGTTTCGATGCATCGCCATAGCCAAGGTTCATCAAAAGTTCAGAACGCCATGATGTGCCTTGGTAAAAAGCCTCATCTATTTTTGCTTTGTCAAAGCCACTCATCGGACCACAATCAAGGCCTAGTGACCGCGCTGCAGCGATAAAAAACCCAGCCTGAAGCCAGCAATTCTCAATAGCAATCTGCTCTAATTTAGCCTTTTCTTGCCTACGAAAAGCATCAGCATCCATATGTGGTGCTAGTTTTTCTATGTAGTTATAGAATGTTGTATCATGCGCAATAATCGCCACAACAGGGGCAGATTCTATCTTTGGTTTATTGCCTTCTGCTGCGGCCTCTATCACCTTTTGCTTTTGGGTGGCGCTCTTAACAAATGTGATGCGCATGGGGCACAGATTGGAAGCTGAAGGCGCTCCTTTCGCTATATCATATAGTCGAAACAGCAGGCTATCCTGAACTGGCTGATCGATAAACGCGCGGTGCGTGCGGCCATCTTCAAACACCTGTCTAAATAATTGGTCACTATTCATGCTTTGAAACCCTTTTCCATAAAACAATTGTCATCTGGCATCATTTATTCCCGGCACTTCAATGATGAGCAATTCAGCATCAGTCTTTGCGTTCAAAGTCACTGTCNTCTCATCNCTAACTGCAATACCGTCACCTTTTTTGGCATGAATGTCATTCACCATNACTTCACCCTCTGAAACCAACAGATATGCTTTCCCAGTTATGAGGTGAGTCAGCGCCCTTCCCTCGCCCAGACGACCGGCATAAATACGCGCATCTTGATTGATCTGCAAAGGTGCGTTGCCATCGCCTGAGACAAGCAGCGGCAGAGCACTTGTCACAGGTGTCGTTGGGAACTCAGCAGCATCCCATTTTGGCACCAAGCCTTTTTGCGCAGGCTTTATCCAAATTTGGTAGATATTTGTTTCTTCATCTTCAAGGTTAAATTCTGAGTGAAAGATACCAGTGCCAGCACTCATGACCTGGACATTACCGGCTGTGGTGCGGCCTTTGTTACCTTTGTTATCTTGATGCGTAATTGCACCTTTACGGACANAAGTAATAATTTCCATGTCGCGATGCGGGTGGGTATCAAAACCAGTCTGGGGAGCAATACAGTCATCATTAATGACCAGCAGCTCGCCATGGCTTAACTTTTGTGGGTCATGGTAGCCGGCAAAACTAAANTGGTGTTTTGCATTAAGCCATCCGTGATTTGCACCACCAAGATTTTCAAATTTATGATGCTGAAGCATTTTTATTTCTCCTTAGGTTAAACAAGCAGAGGGGACAGCATTGTGATCCATCCCCACCTGCAAACACGGGGTCAGCCACGTACTGGGATGGGCAGATACGCGTCAAATGGGTTGAATTTTACCTGAAAGCGGTTACCAGAACCCATCAAAGCAATCGTTAATGCAATGATTGTCAGCGATGCAGGAAACTCCCAACCGCCGCCTTCAGCAGAGAACAGCCAGCCGTTACCGAGGTGAACAATGNTTGCACCCAGCATGATCGGCATTGATAACGCTGCCGCGAGACGCGTCTGCACTCCAAGTATTAGGGCGACCCCGCCCACGATTTCACCAAAGATTGTCAGATAAGCCACGATGCTTGGTAAGCCCAAGCTCGCAAAATACCCAACAGTTCCAGCTATTGTGAAAACAGAAATTTTGAGCCATCCATGGGCAAGTAAAATGATACCAAAATGAATGCGCAATAAGCTCAATCCCCATGATTGATCGAGTGAGTTTGATGTTTTATTTACCATTGATTTCTCCATTAGCGTGTTGACTGATGGATAATCTAATGTAATAGATTATTTTATAAATATTGATTTTGTTTATTCATAATAAAATAAAAGTTTATAATATGTTCATTCACTCCTCTTTCCAAATCCTTCGTACAATCCTTCAAGAGGGAAGTTTCACTAAGGCTGCCCAAAAGTTGGATATGTCTGGCGCGGCAGTAGGCAAGCATGTCCAGCTGCTAGAAAGCAAAATGAAATTACGCCTTTTCCACCGCACCACAAGAACAATAACGCCAACAGATGCCGCAATAAAAATCAGCACCGCTGTCAGTCAAAGCGAAGAGCATCTCAACGGAATTTTGGAAGAACTTGCCGAAGAACAATCAACCCCAACTGGCAGACTGAAAATTAATGTTCCAATGTCTTATGGTGAATTATTCTTAGCGAAACCAATGGCCAAATTTGCAGCCGCCTATCCTGATGTCATTGTTGATGTCGATTTTGATGATAAGCGCGTTCATTTAATTGAAGAAGGTTATGACCTTGTAATCAGAATTGGCATTCTTGAGGATTCAGGACTCATAGCAAAACGCATTTCAGATTTTCCTATTTTGATGTGCGCGTCGCCAAAACTTGTTCAAGAATTAGGAAAACCCAAAGCTCCAAAAGACCTCGCAAAATGGCCTTTCATTTGTTATTCGAATGCGTCTCACCCTTCTCTTTGGTCATATAAAAGTGATGAAGAAAAAAGCAGCTCAGTAAACCTCCGCCCATCTCTTTATGCTAATAGTGCGAGCATGATGAAAGAGGCCTGCTTAGAAGGCGTGGGAGCGGCCCTACTCCCACAGTTCTGTTGCGATTCAGAAATTGAGGATGGCAGTCTGATTCACATTCTGCCTGAATGCTCAACGGCCCCTGAACGCGGGGTCTATGTTATTTACCCAGACAAAAAGTTTCTGCCGTTGAAAGTTAGGAAATTCATCGACATGCTCCAGCAAAATTGATTTTGGTATCATCAAAAATGTGTAACAGATGTGTTACTGAAAAACTGCCTTAGCATCGTTTTTGAATCGCTGTGATTTATTGATCGTATAGAAAGAGATGGTTGTGGGGGTAGGATTTGAACCTACGACCTTCAGGTTATGAGTGAGGAGGTATTTATGTTTCACCTGATCTCACTAAGTATTATTTTTCTAATATAA
>NZSE01000061.1 GCA_002703515.1 Paracoccaceae bacterium
TGAAGTCATAAAGTTTCTTTTTATTTTCGTGTTCTAATAAAATCGGTTCTTTGTTTTCAAAGTCATTCCCTTCGAATAAAAAAGAGCAAGCTTCAAATATTTCTCCAAGCGAACTACACCTTCCAACTACCAAAGGTAAAAAACGTCTTAAATCATTCGAACAAGATTCAGAAAGTTTTAAATTCTTATAAATTTTAATATACTTTAATAGTGATTTATGTAACTCATTTTCTGGTTTTGATGCTATGTGTTTTTTAGAGATATTTAAAAGCTTTTTTATATCAAATCTTGATGGGCTTTTGCCAACTCCTTCCAGTGTAAACCATGAAATTGCTTGATCTAAATTGAAAAACTCTTCATCTTTATAGCTCCAACCAAGTCTAGCAAGGTAATTTAACATTGCATCGGGCAAAAAACCTTCTTGCTTAAAGTCAAGTAAGTTACTCTTTCCATCTCTCTTTGATAGTTTTTCGCCCCTCTCATTGTGAATAAGAGGTATATGGGCAAACACTGGAGGTTTCCAATCTAATGCTTGATATACTAATAGCTGCTTAGCCGTATTCGTAAGATGATCCTCACCTCTTATGACATGACTAATTTGCATATTATGGTCATCCACAACGACGGCAAGATTATATGTAGAGCTACCGTCGCTTCGTGCTATGACAAAATCTTCTATAGTGCTTAAATCCCATGATAATTCCCCTCTTATTTTATCGACAAATGAAATCTTAGATTTGTTATTGGGAACCTTAAATCTAATCACGTGTTGTTCAGGGGGTTCTTTCTCTAGATTGAGCTCTCTCCACGGGGACCTGAACACAGGTGCTGATTTTTCATTGGTATCAATATTGATTGTCTTGAAATCTTGTTTTTTCGAATAGCATCTAAATGCAACCCCTTTTTCTAACAAAAGATTGATTATTTGTTTGTGTTTATTCAGATTTTGTCGTTGAAAAACAATTTCATCATCCCATTTAATATTCAGCCAACCAATGTCATTTATAATGTTCTCTGACAAAGTAATATCGGATCTTTTTAAATCCGTATCTTCAATACGAAGCAGGAACTTCCCTTTCATGCTTTTTGCAAAAAGGTAATTAAAAAGGGCTGTNCTNNCNCCTCCAATATGTAANTCNCCNGTTGGAGANGGAGCAAATCTNGTTCNTATTTCCATGAGGCANANTTATAGGCTATTAATATTGCCTAATCAAGCCAATCAAAATCCCCTGAATATTAATTTGACCAGCCGAGTAAATTCTAGTTTCAAAAGACTCATTTGCAGCTTCTAAAGCTATTGTATCCCCGCGCTTTCTGAACCTTTTGAGTGTAGCTTCATTTTCATCTGTTAAAGCGACTGCAATATCTCCATTATTTGCTGTGTTTTGTTTTTTGATAATAGCAAAATCTCCATCATTTATACCTGCGTCAATCATTGAGTCACCTTTTACCTCAAGAATAAAGCTATCTGACCCCTTAGCTAATGCCTTTGGTACATAAAAAGTATTTTCACCTGACTCTATCGCTTCTATAGGAAGTCCTGCTGCAATTCTTCCAACTATTGGTAACTCAACGACCTGATTGTCCATTATTTCAATTTTTTCATCTGAAGGTTTTTGCTTTAAGCTAGGTAATTTTAAAATCTCAATTGCTCTAGCTTTAAATGGCAGTTTCTTTATAAAGCCTCTATCTTCGAGAGCAGAAATGAGCCGATGTATACCTGACTTGGATTTTAGACCAACTTTAACTTTCATTTCTTCAAATGAAGGCGTTACACCCGATTGAGAAATTCTTTCGTCGAGGAACAATAAAAGTTCTTNTTGTTTTCTTGTTAACATTTANACCTCATATATGTTCTATAAATGTTCTTTTTTATTTTGTCAATTTAAATATCGATAATATTCATTATTTCACCACTTAACTTCATAGAAGAGAAGGGAGGGACAACTAAAAGGCAGTTTGATTTTATTAGTACAGAATAAAGTGAGCTGTCTTGCTTTGAAAAAGGTTTAACAAATTGTGTTGTNCCTTCTTGAAAAGTAAATGCACGCATATAATGTTCCCTTTTGGTATTTGAGCACTTAACGTCGNTATACAAAACAGCTTTTCGGGTTTGTAGTTTTTTGTTTTTACCTCCTAGCATTTTTCTTATAAGTTCAACAATAAATAGCCTACTACATACGATACTTGAGATAGGATTTCCTGGCAGACAAAAAATAATTTTGTTACCTAATTTGCCNATGATTATTGGTTTACCTGGTCTTATCGGTAATCCATTCACAAGAATTTTAATGCCTAGTCTCTTGTAATTTTTTCTTACAAGATCATAACTGCCCTTTGATACACCGCCGAGTGTTATAATTATTTGTGCTTGTTGGGTGTTTTTAAGGGCACAGGATATATCATCGATAGTATCTCTGCATATAGGAGCAATAGTTACATTGGCTCCCTCGTTTTCTAGCAAGGACTTTATTCCGTATGGGCTGGAAGAATATATGCTATTTTTTTTTGGTTTACTTCCTAGTGCTAAAATCTCATTTCCGGTTGGAATAATGCAGACCTTGGGCTTTTTTAAGACAGAAATTTTTTCTAAATTAAGTGAAGCTAAAGTAGAAACGAGCTTATAGTCAATTAATGTTTGGTAAGAAATTGTTTGACCCTTTCTAAAGTCAAAGCCTGCCTTTCTTACATAGGGGCTATTTTTATCGAAGTCCCTAACAAGCATGAAGCCGTCTTTTTCTTGGGTATTTTCCTGAATTACTACAAAATCGGCATTTTTTGGCATTCTTGATCCCGTATAAACTCTTACACAATCAGATGGCTTTATAGCAAAGTCTGTTATAGCGCCAGCAGGCATCTCTCCCAAAATTCTAAACTTCTTTATTTTTCCTAAAGATGACTTTTTAACTGCAAAACCGTCCATTGAAGAGGTATCAAATTCCGGGACACTTTTGCTAGTAACGATTGGTTTTGACAAAGTTCTGCCAAGCGCGTCCTTTAAATAAACAGTTTCAGTGAAGCGTGGAGATTTATGTTTAAATAATGCCTTTAAAGCGCTGAAAACATTCATTTTTAAAGATCTTTTATTTTNTTGTAATCGCCAGTTTTCCCACCTTTTTTTTCNAGAAGAGATATNTTTTTNATGTAAACAGACTTATCTACGCCTTTGACCATATCGTAGATAGTAAGAGCAGAAATTGTTACCGCAGTTAGTGCTTCCATTTCTACACCAGTTTTTTCTTCAGATTGCACGGTGCTTATTATCTCAAGCTCTTCTTCAAGAAATCTAAAATCAATCTCGCTACTTTCTAGACTTATGTTATGGCATAAAGGTACTAAATTTGAGGTTTGCTTTGCNCCCATAATTCCAGCNATCCTAGCAACATTTATAACATTTCCTTTCTTGAATTCGTCATTTTTTATCATTGAAAGAATTTTTTTGGAAAGCCAAACAGTTGCGTGTGCTCTTGCAAATCTAGATGATTTTTTCTTTTTGGAAATGTCAACAATTCTTGCATTGCCTTTATTATCTAAATGACTAAATTTATTATCCATAATTAATCCAATAGTGATCTTGTTGCTTTTTCTACATCTTGTTGTTTCATTAAACTTTCTCCAACAAGAAAGGATGATACACCAAGATTGGCCAGCCTTACTAGATCACTTTTTTTTGATAAACCGGATTCAGATATTATAGTTTTATTTTTTGGCACCCTAGGCAATAGCTTTATTGTAGTTTCGATATCCGTAACAAATGTGTTGAGGTCTCTATTATTAATACCAATTATATTTGAGGAAAAATGCTTAGTTGCTTCAAGTTCTTCAAGAGAATGAACCTCTAAAATACATTCTAAGCCAATATCTAACGCCATATATTCTATCTTTTTATTATCCTCAATTGAGTTCATGCCAACTATTATAAGAATACAGTCAGCACCGAGGTTTTTTGATTCTATAACTTGAAGGGGGTCAATTATGAAATCTTTGCGCAGGATTGGTAGAGATACAATCTTTTTAATTTGAGCAATATAATCGTTTGAACCTTTAAAATAGGTTGTATCTGTTAATACTGAGAGACATGAGGCGCCACCTCTTTCATAAGACCTAGCTAATTCACATGGATTAAAATCTTCTCTGATTATTCCTTTTGAAGGCGAAGCTTTTTTGATTTCAGTTATTAATGTGTACCGCCTATTCCCTGAATTCTTTAGAGAATCTTCAAATCGTTGTTTGTTTTTTGAAGATTTAACGAAATTCTTTCTATCATACTCTAGCTGATTTTTATTTAATTTGCTTACTTCTCTCATTTTAGTGAGTTTTATTTGATCTAAAATACTCATAATCAAGAAAATTTTGATGCTTTCAATTTTTCAATTAATTCTTTTGTTTTTCCTGAAAGTAATGCATCAGAAGCTAATCTTACACCATCCTGCAGACTTTTTGCCCTTTCAGTTATGGTTAATGCCGCAGCGCTATTAAAAAGAACAGAATTAAAAAAACCGTTCTTTTCTCCGTTAATTAGTTGCTCAATTTTTTGTGCATTGAATTTAGAAGTGCCTCCCAAAATTTCTGTCAAATCAAATGTTTTTAGTCCGGCATCTTTAGGGTTAATTTTAAACTCGTTAATCTTCCCGTTATCTAGTTCAACCACATGTGTGTCACCTGTAATCGAGATTTCATCTGTCCCATCAGATCCATGAACGATCCAAGCCCTTTTTGTATTTAAATTTCTAAGCACCTCTATCATTTTTATGGCTAATGACTTTTCATAGACACCGATAAGTTGATATTTAACAGAGGCAGGGTTTGTAAGAGGACCCAGTATATTAAAAACTGTTCTAAAACCAAGTTCTTGCCTTACTGGCATGACATTCTTCATGGCAGGGTGATAAANAGGGGCTAACATAAAACAAAAGTTAAATTGTTCAAGGGATTTTCGNGCNACTTCAGNGTTCATTTGGATATTNATCCCTAGTTCTTCGAGAGTATCGGAAGATCCAGCAAGTGAAGAAATCTTTCTATTCCCATGTTTGGCAACTCTCATCCCGGTNGAGGCAACGGTTAAGGAACTAGCAGTCGAAATATTTAATGTGTTCATACCATCTCCTCCTGTTCCCACAATATCAACGGCGTCTTCCCCGTTTAAAACTTTAAGGGATTTTTCTCTCATAATAGANGCGGCAGCTGTTAGTTCGTCTATACTCTCNCCACGTACTTTTAGAGAGGTAAGGAATGAAGATATTTCGACCTCTGAAAGCTTTCCATCCATAATATTTTCAAAAACAAGCTCAGCATCTTCAAATGATAAAGGTCCTTGTGTTGCATTTGAAAATAATTCTTTCAANTTTACTTGCATCAGCTCATTCCAAAACATTCAAAAAGTTATTTAAAATTTTTTTTCCAGAAGTAGTCTTAATTGATTCTGGATGGAATTGNAGGCCAAATATTGGTAATTCTTGGTGCATGATTGCCATAATAGTCTTATCTTTAGACTTTGCAATTGCTACGAGAGAGTTTGGTAGTGTATTGGGGTCTATGCAAAGAGAGTGATATCTTGTTGCTTTGAAGGGTGTTGACAGATTTTTAAAAATAGTTTGTTCCTGATTATGATATATTTTATCCACCTTTCCATGCATTATATTAGGAGCGTTAATAATTTTGCAACCAAAGGCTGCACCTATAGCTTGATGCCCCAGACAAACGCCTAATAGTGGAATTTTTCGATGTTTTGTAACTGCTTTAACAAGGTCAATAGATATCCCTGCAGATTCAGGTCCACACGGTCCTGGTGAAATAATAATTCCTTTTGGTTTTAATTTGATAATTTCAGCAACTGTTATTTCATCATTTCTATAAACATCAGCTGCACAACCTAATTCTCCAAAATAATGATAAAGGTTGTATGTAAAGCTATCATAATTATCTATTATCAATAGCATTTCAATCTCCAAAAAAGTGTATTGAGTCCTCTGCTGCTTTTATCAAGGCTTTTGATTTGTTAACCGTTTCTTGAAATTCCGTTTCAGCATCACTGTCAAAAACCACTCCGCCTCCCGCCTGCAAATATAAACTTTTGTCTTTTAGTATAGCAGTTCTTATAGCGATACAAAAATCCATATGACCGGAAGCGCTAAAATAACCAACTCCTCCACCAAATATACTTCTTTTTACATTTTCTAATTCATCAATTATTTCCATAGCTCTTATTTTTGGAGCTCCAGAAACCGTTCCAGCCGGCAAACCTGATAACAATGCGCTTACATTACTTACTCCTTTAGAGAGCTTACCCTTTACATTTGAAACAATATGCATCACGTGACTATATTTTTCGATAACGAAACTTTCTGTAATTTTTACCGATCCGATTTCAGATACCTTGCCAATATCATTTCGTCCCAGATCGAGAAGCATAAGATGTTCTGCAAGCTCTTTTTTGTCATTTAATAGATCGTTTTCTAACTTCTTATCTTCACCTTGGTTATGACCTCTGGGCCTTGTCCCAGCTATTGGTCTGACTGTAACCTCGTTATGATTTTCAACTTTTACAAGGATTTCCGGGCTAGACCCTATGATGCTAAAATCACTAAAATTAAAATAAAACATATAGGGTGATGGATTTGTCCTTCTAAGAGACCTGTATAATGAAAAACCAGGTAGCAAGTATTTCATTTTCCATCTTTGGCTTGGTACAACCTGAAAGATATCACCGTTTTTTATATAGTTTTTTGCTCTTTTAACTATATCTAAATAAGCTGCTTTAGTGAAGTTAGATACTGGTTTGCCAAGATAAGACTTTGGTATTCTCTTTGTTTTTGTTTTTTTTCTTGGTAACGCAACTTGCAAGACTGTTTTTTCAATTATTTTTACAGCATTGCTATAAGTTTCTTTTAAAGATTTTTTGTTTGTTGCCCATGCTGGCGATGCAACAATTAATTCATTTTTTATTGAGTCCAAGACAATAAGAACGGTTGGTCTTATTAGTCGTATATCAGGAACACCTAACTCATCAGTATTTATTTTGGGTAAATTTTCAATTTGCCTAATAACATCATAGCTGACATAACCAAATAAACCTGCAATCATGGGAGGAAGTCCCGTGGGAATATCGATTTTACAACTATCTATTACCGTTTTTAGCTCTTCCAAAGGCTTATCATTTATTTCTCTGTATTTTGGATTTTTGGATTTCTGAAGATCCTCGGCAACTTTGCATTTGCCTCCTTTGCTTTCCCATACTAAGTCAGGTTTCAAACCTATAATCGAATAACGAGCTTTGTTCTCCCCTCCAGTCACTGACTCAAGTAAAAAACAATTAATCTGGTGATCACAAACTTTTTCAAATATTGATACGGGGGTTTCTTTATCGGCAATAATTTTCTTAAAAACTAGCTGATTGAGTCTACCAATCTCTTTGAATTTTTCGAAGCTGGGAAATACCTCATTAATCATTTCAGCTATTTCTTCGCAGATTTGACAATGTGCTTTCTATTAAATTTTCATTAACATTTATATCAGTATCCTGCTTTATGAAATTTAAAAAATTATTTATAAAATTTTGTCTCAAGCTTATTCTTAGAAATTGTTCGCGTTGTGACATCAATGTTCGTTTTAATTCCTTATCAATGTCATTAGGATTTATAGTTTCTACAAATGCTAGAAAAAGTTTAGATTTATCGAAAAAGAATAAGAATTCTTTTTCCTTTAGAAAAAATATCCGCTGCATAAGCTCCTTAGTCAGCTGTTTGTCTATATTAAATCTAAAAATTTTCCTATTTTTGACTTCAACAAGTATTTCTTCGTCACTATTTATTTCAAATAGCTGGTTAAGAAAACTCTCGTTTTTTTTATTTAATTTATTTTCAAGGTAAGATTTGGTCGTAATGAGAGTACTTTCATTATGTAAAATTTCTGCAATATCTCTCGAAACTTCCTCCAAGCTCAGATTTCTCGACTTTATCTCATCATCTACTTTNATCGCNATCAATGAGTTATCTTTTAGCATTACGAATTCTGTGATTTGATCACTGGCGTTTTCAAATAAATTTCTTGCACTTTGGTCATCTTTGAATTGATTCGGCATCTCATCATTTTCAATTTCTATCGTCTCTATTGAAATCGAAAATTTTGACTCTAGATCTTCTAAAGTCTGTCCTGCTGCAACNTCATTGTTTAGCTCATCCAGCAGTTTAAAAANCTNATTTTTAGCTNTTTCAGAGGCAAGTAGGNTTCTAATTTCATTTTTAGCATCNGTAAAAGTTNTCTGATTTTCTNCACTAATTTCTCTTATTCTATAGAGTGCTAAACCTAAATCTGTTTCATATGGCCCATAAATTCCGACATTTTTCTTGTTAAATAGATCTTTTAGGTTCTCATTATTATTAGATTTNGACTTATCAACAAAGCCTAATGTAATATCGTCTATTTTTAAATCTCTATTGAAAACCTCTTNGTTAAATGCCTCTGGATTTAGTTTNATTTCTTCTATAAGTTTTTTGTTATTGTTACTTTCATTTGGAAAAACNAGCTTATCAATTAGCCGTTTTTCTTCTATTAGGAAANNGCTTATGTTGTNTTCATAGTAATCTTTAATTTGATTATTTTCGATATTCTGTTCTTTAACAATTTGTTCGAAATCTAATTTGCCTAATTTAATGATTTTTTTATCTGGAGATTTGAATTCATTCTTTCTATCTTCAAAATATTTTGAAATTTCACTATCAGTAGGTTTCTTCGACAAATTCTTAAAAGTATTAGCATTCAACTCTATAAATGAGACACTTCTGCTCTGAAAATAATGAGCAATAGATTTCTCTAATATTGTAGTATCAATCTTTGTTGGCGCTTGAAAAACATTNAGAATAAGTTCTCTTACAAGGTCATCTTTTAAATTATTTTCGAAATCTTTAATGGTGACTCCCATTGTAGCTACGTAACGCTTGTACTTTTCAACATCAAAGTCTCCACTGATGTTTTTGAAAGACTCTACGGTTCTAATATATTCTGCAACGCTTGTATCTTCTCTGGAAATTCCTTCATCTCTGATTAGATTATCAAAAATCTTTTTTGCTATTAAATCGTTTAATGCTTTACTGGCTAATCCATAAGTCTTTGCTTCCTCTACAGTTAGGCTTACATTATTTTCCTGAGAGAATTTTAATATCTCACTTTCTACATTTACCAAAAAGTCATTTACAGTTATTTTTTCTTTACCTACAGTCGCAATATTACGGCCCGAAGANCCCAAAATNACATCTTGAATNCCNAANCCNGCAAGACTTANNATAACTATGGACACCANTATCCATGCAAAAAATTTGCTTATATTTCCCTTAAGGCTTCCCAAATCATCTCCCAATCAAATTTTATTTCTAAAAACTAAACTTCTTTAGCCTTTTAAATAGATCATTAATTTCTTCACTTGTAGAATTCGCAAACGCAATTCTAATTGAGCGNCTCTCTTTTATAAAGAGGTTTTTTTCCTTAGGAAAAAACATATCTCCTGGAATTGTAAGTATACTCTGCNTATANAGAAGTTTTTTCGCAATTGATACAGAGTCCGAGTTTGAATTGTAACGGAGATAAGCAAAATAGCCTCCTATTCCTAATAATGACCAATTTGAATTATCTCTTAGCTCATCTTCAAAACTGTCTTTTAACTTCTTGATCTTTAGCTTTTCTTTTGTAATAAAATCCTGCAGATTTAGTAAGCCGAAATATGCTGCTTTTTGCGCTAATCTATTCGGGCAGATAGTAGTTGTATCAAGAAATTTTTCTACTTGTCTTATAAAAGACTTNGATGCAACCATGAGCCCNACGCGATGCCCTGTTAATCTATATACTTTTGAAAAAGAATAAAGTTGAATCAAATGATCACTCCATTTTCCTTCGTAAATAATATTGCTCTGTTTATTACCAAAGTTCTTGTAGGTTTCATCAATTATTAATTTTATTTTATTGCCTTTCGCCAGAGCGCTAAACTTTTTGATCAAATTTGTTGGGTATTCAACGCCAGTAGGATTATTGGGCGTCACCATAACAATCGCCTTAGTTTTTTTATCTATAAGTTCTTTAGCCTTTTCAAAATCAGGAAACATATTTGCATCGCAGGGTAGGGGTACAATATTAATTCCTTGNATAGTTAACCACATTTCGTGATTAAAGTACCAAGGAACGGGCACAAGGATAGAGTCACCTGCAGAAGCTATGGTAGAAATTGCTGCACAAAAGGCTTGATTGCAACCCGAGGTTATAGCAACGTTATCTANGCAAATTGAAGAGTTATACTCCTNATTCCATAATTTAACTATCTCTTCTCTTAAGGGGATGTCACCAAGCACTTCACCATACAAATGATTTTCTGTTAGCAGAGCTTGTTTAGACAAAAATTTAACTAGTGAGTCAGGAGGTGAAGACATGGGCGCTGCTTGACTTAGNTTAAGCAGTGGTTTTTCAGACTTTCGATTAAGTTTTAACCACTCTCTGACCTCCATAACAGGTGGTTTTTGNGTTGCTAAAACAAACTTGTTAAGTTGTTCATCCAATATATTAACTATGATATATAACTATTTTCCAGAGACTTAGCATTTTTTGATATGAAATTAAATCTATATTCNGGATTTTTGCCCATTAAATTATCAACTAGCTCGTTTGTCTCTTTNAGGANACTCAAATTCAAACCTATTTGTATCAACTTCCTTGTTCGAATNTCCATGGTTGTTTCTTTAAGTTGAGAGGGATTCATTTCTCCTAAACCTTTAAATCTACTGATTTGTATTTTACCCATTGATGANCTAAACTTNTCCATTATAGCCTCTTTTTCTTCCTCACTATTTGCATAGAATACTTCATCTTTATATGAAACCTTGTAAAGGGGAGGCGCAGCGACATATAAGTGCCCCTCTTCAATTATTTTGGGAAACTTGGTATGGAAAAAAGCGATGAGAAGAGAAGCAATGTGGGCACCATCAACATCNGCATCAGTCATNATGATAATTTTTTCATATCGNAGATTACCTATGTCATTTGACGTATTTAATTTCATGCCCAAAGCTTTACAAAGGTCGTCTATCTCTTGATTTTCATNAACTTTTTTGTTGCTGGAGCCAACAACATTTAGAATTTTGCCCTTTAAAGGCAAAATAGCTTGGGTAGCTCTATTTCTTGCCTGTTTTGCACTTCCACCAGCACTATCTCCCTCCACTAAAAACAGTTCAGTGCCTTCCTTATCAGAGACAGAACAATCTGCGAGCTTCCCAGGTAGCATAAGTCTTTTTAATGGAGATTTTCTGAGAGATTCTTTTTTTTGCTTATTTTTTATCCTCTCTTCTGCCCTAAGTCGTAGATTTTCAATTAGCAAAAGAGTTCTTGCTTTATCGTTAGCTAACCAGTTTTCGAACCTGTCCTTGATTATGCTCTCAACTTTTTTTTGCACTTCTAAATTTGATAGTTTATCTTTTGTCTGTCCAACAAATTGGGGTTGTTCTACAAAAACTGATATAGAGCTTGATAAAACTTCTTGCACATCGTCCTTAATAATATCGGAGTATTTTTTATCACCGATTAGCTCAACATAAGATTTAAATCCCTTAGAAATGGCTGTTAGAAAGCCATTCTGGTGGGTCCCTCCCTCACTTGTAGGAATTGTATTGCAAAACGATTTGATTGTAGGGTGATAGGTATTAAAACAAGCACACCACTGAATAGATCCTTTTTCTTTTAGACCAAATTTTTCTTTAAAATCAGCTTCTCCAACAAAATAGTCATTTGTTATATTGTATTCTATTTCAGTGATAGATTTGACTAGATCGATAAGACCATTTTCAAAGTGNAANGTCTCTGCNGTTGGTACCTTATTTAATTGATGGCTTTTAATGTTCGGAGCTTTCCAGTTAATAGTTACCCCAGAAAATAGGTACGCTTTAGACTTAGCCAACTCATATATTTTTTCAGGACTAAAAAATTGGTCATTGCCAAATATTGTATGGTCTGGAGAAAATGTTATTTTTGTTCCAGATGTTATTTTCTTTTCTCCTACTCTCTTAAGCTTATCGAGTGGTATCCCTTTAGAGAAACTTTGAGAATAACAAACGCTATCTTTTACTACTTCTACTATTAGTTTTTCTGACAGAGCGTTTACCACAGAAATGCCTACTCCATGTAAGCCACCTGAGGTATCATAATTTTTATTAGAAAACTTTCCACCCGCGTGTAAAGTACAAAAAATAACTTCAAGGGCTGTTTTGTTTGGAAACTTAGGGTGAAAATCTATTGGTATTCCTCTCCCATTATCTGATATTGAAATTTCATTGTCTGAGGCAAACACTATATCAATTTTCGAAGCAAAGCCTGCAACAGCTTCATCCATAGAGTTATCCAATACCTCAGATACAAGATGGTGAAGTCCTTTATCGTCGGTGCCCCCGATATACATTCCTGGACGCTTCCTCACAGGCTCTAGCCCCTCAAGAACTTCAATCGCAGATGCGTCATATGCTTGCTTCGACTTTGTTATTTTTATTGACCTTTAATTTTGAAGGGATTTTTACCCAGTCACCACATAATTACTTCAAAAAGCAAAGCGTTACAAGACGATAAAGGGCGTAAGTATATATTTACGCCCCAACGATCCGTATTGAAACTTTATAGTGAATAATAGAGCCCATACTCTACAGGGTGAGGTGTATGCTCAACAGCGTATACTTCTTCCCATTTTAGATCCATGTATCCTTCCAATTGGTCTACGTTAAAGACATCTCCCTGAAGTAGGAATTCATGATCGTTTTCCAAGCTATTGAGAGCCTCTCTGAGGCTTCCGCATACTGTAGGAATGGATGCTAACTCGTCTGGAGGAAGATCATATAAGTCCTTTGTTGCAGCTTCGCCAGGATCAATCTTATTCTTTATTCCATCTAAGCCAGCCATTAATAATGCGGCAAAAGAAAGGTATGGGTTAGCAGTTGGATCTGGAAACCTTGCTTCCACTCTTGTTGCTTTTGGTGACTCAACATAAGGTATTCTAATGCTTGCTGATCTGTTTTTTGCTGAATAAGCAAGTAAAACGGGAGCTTCAAACCCTGGTATTAACCTTTTATATGAATTTGTAGAAGGGTTCGTGAACGCATTCAAAGCTTTAGCATGTTTTAGGATACCGCCTATGTAGTATAGGGCATTCTTTGATAATCCTGCATATTCTTTGCCAGAAAATACTGGGGTATTACCGTCCCAGATAGACATGTTTAGGAACCCGTCGATATTATTAGTGTTGGATGTAATAGGATCATTAATACTTCTTGGT
>NZSE01000062.1 GCA_002703515.1 Paracoccaceae bacterium
TATTAATAATATTCATGGTAGCCGCGCCCCTGTTAAGTGTAGGAATAGAAGTTGATTTGCCGAATACTAAAGCGAAGCCACTAGCAATTGAGAAAGAGCGGCCTCTTACGCTTACCCTTGATAGGGATGATAATATTTTTATAAATGAAGTTAAAATAAATATAGAGGAACTGCGCCCTAAATTATTGGCGATAAAAAAAGAGAGAGAAACTGATGAGATNTATTTAAGAGCCAGTAAAGACATNGAGTATCAAAAAGTTGCAAGCATATTAGCTCTTGTCAGCAATATCGGTTATTCACAAATATCGTTAGTTACAGACACAGAGTAACATTAAAGAGATAAAATATGAGACAAGGTCTTTACACTTCTGGTTTTTTTCATCTCTTTGCTGGATTTTTGCTGATAACAAATTTCCAATTATTNGAAAATAAGCCTATTGAGGTATTAAACAATGTAAGTGTAAGACTATTATCGCAGCAAGAACTTACAGCGCTTGTAAATGAAGAAACAACAACAGCACTCGAAGTTCAAAATTTTCAGCCTCAAAATATTAAAGATNCTAATAATTATCCCAAAAAACCTTTTGTTCCCACCCAGAAAAATGCTGGAAATGAAATAAAAGGTATTACCGAGCCGGATATTATTGAAATTAAAAAGNGAAAGACGAGCGATGAAATTATTACCGATACCGCTCAAAGAGGTGATAGTGAATTTAAACAACAAGCTAAGAAACTAGAAAGTAAAGTAGTCCAAAAAAAAGAACTAATAGAAAAATCTGACAACAATAAATCAAAACAAAAAAATACAAGCTCACAAATTTCTTCAGAGGGTGAAAATGTTGAGATTATTTCAGGGGCTCTTAAAACNGCAAAGTTGCCGCAAGTAAAACCAAATTTTGAAGAGCTAANTGATAAAAATAATACTACCGATAATAAATCACTAAAAGAGAAAGACGAAGTCTACAATAAATTAATTGAACAAGTAGTAAATAGTCGGGAAGAAGAAAAAAATGTCGAAACTCCAATTCAAAGCTTAGCGAAGGCCAGGATACTTCAGACGCTGAATGATAATTGGAATGTTGTTTCCATAAATAGACTGCCAAATTATGAAAAATATNTAATCATATTAGAGCTAAAGATTGACAAAAATGGTGATATAAGNGGGCCAATAAAGCTANTATACCCAGAAAAAGTTTCTGGAAACTTTCTAATAGCAAAAAGATCTGCTATCAAGGCAGTTCTAGATTCTTCACCTTTCCCTGTGTCAAAAGAAAGTTTTCCTAGCGGTTTAGTTTTAAGAGTAGTATTTGATCCTAAAACAAATGTGGGCGTTAATAATGGTTAAACAGNTTTTTACTAGANTTATAAAACTTTCTATTTTNATAAGTATTATTGTATTTNTTNAATTTGGTGTTGTCATTGCACAGNACAATGAGGCCCCTAAGCTTGACATGACAGTAAANAGAGGAGTTATCAAACCAATTTCATTAGCTATTCCCGGTTTTATTAAAGAAAGTGGCGCGAACTCNATTATAAGTAGAGAGTTAGCAAAAGTAATAGCAAATAATCTTGATAGCACTGGATTATTTAGATCTATACCACAAACTGCCTATGTGAGCACACCTTTGAGCTTTAATACCCCAGTGCAGTTCAGCGACTGGTCTATAATAAACGCTGATGTTTTGGTTTTAGGAGCNGTTGGTTTAAAACCCGATGGTCGCTTGGANGTTAAGTTTAGACTATGGGATGTTGCTCAGCAAAAAGAAATTGGAAAGGGTAAAAAGTACTTTACCAATTCTGAAAGCTGGAGGAGAATCTCACANAAAATCTCTGACACTATATATACCAGGGTNACTGGAGAAGGAGCATACTTNGANAGTAGGGTTGTTTTTGTTTCAGAGACGGGACCAAAGGATAANAGGACAAAGAGGCTNGCTATTATGGATCAAGACGGAGCAAANTTNAGGTTACTAAAACACCCNCCTTCTATTGTAATNGCGCCACGCTTTGCACCGACAAGCAATAAAATAATTTTTACTGGCTATGAAACAGGTAAACCGAGAGTTTATTTGATGGACCTCAGCTCNGAANAGATAACTNCATTGGCTGAGTTNAAGGGTATGAGTTTTGCTCCAAGGTTCTCTATGGACGGCACAAAAATAGTATTGTCAATGACACAAAATGGTAACACTGATATTTTTATCAATAGCTTAGATACAGGTATAAAAAGAAGATTAACTACTAACAGCGCTATTGATACTGCTCCAAGCTTCTCCCCAGATGGAAAGAGTATTGTTTTTGAAAGTGACCGGGGAGGTGGGCAACAACTTTACATTATTTCTAGCGAAGGAGGCGAAGCAAAAAGAATAAGTTTTGGCAAAGGGAGATATGCTACGCCAGTGTGGTCACCTAGAGGTGATCTTATTGCATTTACTAAAATTAAAGAGGGTAAATTTCATATTGGAGTGATGCGGGTTGATGGGACTAAGGAACGATTGCTAACAACATCGTTTCTAGATGAAGGTCCNGCATGGGCACCCAACGGACGCGTTTTAATGTTTTTTAGAGAGACACCAGGCACGGCAGGAGCNCCCTCTATTTATTCTATTGATATATCTGGGCGTAATCTGAGAAAAATAAAAACTTCTTCTTTTGCCTCAGATCCCAATTGGTCGCGAATATTAAATTAATGTTATAATTTAATATTTATGATATAAAAATGTAAAAATTTGAAGAGTAGATGAGGCACGAATTATGAAAAACATAGGACTAGCAATTTTTGTTATCTTACTGCTTGTAGGTTGTGAAAATAACAGGAATCTTAAAAACTCACTCAATGAAACACAAATTTCTGAGAGTGACATTGAATATTTTCAAAACTTGGTAGGAGATACTGTTTTATTTACTGTTGATCAAAGTGGATTACGTCCAGATGCCATAAGCATCTTAAATGGACANGTAAATTGGCTGAAGGAAAAGAAGTTTTTACCTATAACTATAGAAGGACACGCTGATGAACAGGGGACAAGAGAGTATAACTTAGCTCTTGGTGCACGAAGAGCAACTGCGGTNAAAGAATTTCTTTTAGCCAAGGGAATTGANCAGGATCGTATCAGTATAGTCACCTATGGAAAAGAGAGGCCTCTGCGTGTTTGTTCNAACGAAGAGTGCTGGTCGAAGAATCGTAGAGCAGTAACGGTAGTTGGTCAAAAAATTGTAGAATAGTGATAAAATATATCACCTTGTCACCATGCTTTTAAGATTATTAATAGTTGTTTCAATTTCAATTCTTCTACATGATGGAAAACTTTTAGCGAGTGAACCTCCGGGGTTAGAGTCTCTTCAGAAAAGACTTTTGACTCTTGAAAAGGAAATACTTGACTTAAAGATGAAAAACATTGTTGAAGATAAATTTGAATGGCAGTTTTTAAAAATGACTGAAATTGAGAATGATATTAAGAAATTACACAATAGATTTGAAATTTTAGAAAATAATTATTACAAGGAGCTGAAAAATCTGAAAGCGCTTCTACTAAATTCGGATGTAAGTAATCTCGAAAAGATTGAGGAATCAAACGACAATATTCAGAGCAAAAGTGTAATAGAGCCCCCGGTTGATAATTCTGCATCTTTTGAAAGTCTTGAGCTTCTTGGTAGAGAGGAAGATCTTTATATGAGTGCAATTGATCTTTTTGATGAAGGTCAAATAAGATTGGCGGAGCAACGTTTCTCGGAATTTATAGAAGCCTTTCCAACTAGCACAAAGCTTTCCTCTGCTCTGTTCTGGAGGGCTGAAACTAGAGTAAAAAGCGAAAATTGGATTGGCGCAGCAAACGATTACTTAGAGAGTTTTACGATCAATCCGGATGGCGAGTCTGCAGCAAAAACATTGTTTGGTCTGGGCGTTAGTTTGGGTGCTATTGGAGAGAAAGATCAAGCGTGTTTAACACTGGATGAAGTTGGATCAAGATTTGAAAATATTGAAAGAACTTTGCTCGTTGAAATTGTAAAAGCAAAAAATCTTTTAAACTGTGAACAGCAAAGATAGTAAGCAAATAATTAAGCAGATTATTAGTGATCTTGATGGTCTCAAATTACATGCTTGTGGAATTGCAGTGTCTGGAGGTAGTGACTCAATGGCTCTTTTTCACATGCTTGCCGACTGGAAATCTGATAATAAACCAAAAATATTTGTAGCATCAGTAGACCACGGTTTGAGGCCTGAAAGTAAATCAGAGGTGGCATTTGTAAAAAAAATCTGCGAGAAAGAAAAGGTTGAGCATACTTCCTTAAGCCCAGCTACGCATTTATCAAATGTCCAGGGGAATTTGCAAAATAACGCAAGGTCTGCAAGATACCAATTATTGAGAAATTGGGCTATCTCAAAAAATCTTCAATGTGTTTTTCTTGGTCATACATTGGATGACCAAGAAGAAAATCTTCTAATGAGATTTTTCCGAGGGTCAGGGGTTGATGGATTGGCCGGCATGAAAAAAAAATCTATTAGAAGTGGGGTTTTGTGGGTGAGGCCACTGTTAAAATTCAGGAAAGAAGAACTACGAAATTATTTGAGAAATAACAACTACAGTTGGATAAACGATCCATCAAACGATGATGAAAAATACCAGCGGGTAAAGATGAGAAAACTTCTGGAGCAACTGAAATCTAGTAGTCTCATTTCGCCTAATTTTGTGAAAACATCAGACCACATGTTAAGAGCATCAAAGCTATTGAGGGGAAAAGCTGTTTCAAGTTCAAAATCTATTTTATCATTTAATGATGTTGGTCAAATTATTTTTGAAGTTGAAAAATTTTCTGAGTTCTTTGAAGATACCCAATATAGAATACTCTCTGGCATTATTTCATGGTTTTCTGGACGCTTCTACAAACCTCGTTTCTCCAAGCTTGAAAACATATATCGAAAATTAACNGATGTTAGAAATCTAAAAGGTGCTACATTAGGTGGCACAGTTTTCAAAAAAAAAAATGGAATAGTAACTGTCACTCGGGAACTAGCCTCTATNAATGAAAACTATTTAATAGAAAATGAAAAGTTTATTTGGGATAACAGATGGCTTATTACTTTAAAACCAGGAATTCGAGTAAAATTATACGTCAAGCCTTTNGGGTTGGTAGGTAGTGATGAGCTTAAAATATTTATTAAGAGTGATCTTGATAAAAGCGCATTAGCAACAATGCCAATGATAACTTCAGATAAAGCTATTAAGTTTGTGCCTCTTTCAAATATGAAGTATGATGTGGATATCAAATTATTAAATCAGGACAATGAGTTTTATAAATTCTTTTGAAAACGGTTGAAATTACGTTTTTTTAGAATATTTATNAAGTGTCNCTCAAAACATTCGGTGTCAAATATATGAACAATTTTAGAAATATAGCATTTTGGTTAATCTTATTTTTTCTGCTTGTGGCGTTATTTAACGTCTTCAACGGCAATACAATGAACAACAAAAGAGAATTATCATTTTCTCAGTTTCTAGATCAAGTGGGATCGGGAAAAGTATCTGAAGTAGTTCTTGACGGAGAAACCATACATGTAAGAGAAGTAGACGGGGCAAGGTATGAGGTTGTACAACCTCTTGGTACAAACCTAGTTGAGGTCCTGAGCAGATCAGATGTAGAAGTACGTGCCGTGAAGCAGGAAAAATCTGGATTGATGAGCGCTATAAGTGTTTGGTTGCCTTTTATTTTGTTAATTGGTGTTTGGCTATACCTTATGAANCGTATGCAAGGCGGTGGTCGTGGAGGTGCNATGAGCTTTGGTAAGTCTAAAGCTAAACTCCTAACAGAAAANCACGGCAAAGTTACATTTAACGATGTCGCTGGTATTGACGAAGCAAAGGATGAATTAGAAGAGATAGTAGAGTTTNTAAAAGATCCGCAGAAGTTTGGACGATTGGGTGGAAAAATACCTAAAGGGGCATTATTGGTAGGTCCCCCAGGTACGGGTAAGACGCTCTTAGCTAGAGCTATTGCCGGAGAGGCGGGCGTACCCTTTTTTACTATATCTGGTTCAGATTTTGTCGAAATGTTTGTTGGCGTTGGTGCAAGTAGAGTGAGAGATATGTTTGATCAAGCTAAAAAAAACGCACCTTGTATCGTTTTTATCGATGAAATAGATGCAGTTGGTCGTCATAGAGGAGCAGGTTATGGTGGTGGAAATGATGAAAGAGAACAGACACTTAACCAGTTGCTTGTTGANATGGATGGTTTTGAATCAAATGANGGAGTGATTTTNATTGCCGCNACCAATAGACCNGATGTTTTAGATCCGGCTCTTTTAAGACCTGGCCGGTTTGACCGACAGGTTCAGGTGCCAAACCCCGATATACAAGGGCGTACAAAAATATTGAATGTGCATGCAAAGAAGACCGTTTTAGGACCAGATATAGACTTNAGAATAATAGCTAGAGGAACCCCAGGGTTTTCTGGAGCAGATCTAGCTAATCTTGTTAATGAGGCTGCATTAATGGCAGCAAGAGCAGGAAAACGTTTTGTAGCGATGATAGATTTTGAAAATGCTAAAGATAAAGTAATGATGGGAGCAGAAAGACGATCTATGGTAATGACTGATGAAGAAAAGAAGCTGACTGCTTATCATGAAGCTGGACATGCGATTGTTGGATTGAATGTGCCCCAACACGATCCAATACATAAGGCCACTATCATACCCCGTGGTAGAGCCTTGGGCTTGGTACTTAGTCTACCTGAGCGAGATCAATTATCAGTTACCAGAACTAAGTATAAGTCAAAGATAGCAATGGCTATGGGCGGTAAGGTTGCAGAGGANATGGTATTTGGACCAGAAAATGTNACATCTGGGGCTAGCTCAGACATACAGCAAATAACNAAAATAGCTAGGGCGATGGTGATGCAATTTGGAATGTCTGATAATTTGGGTAACATCGATTATGCTAATGAACAGCAGACTTATTTAGGCCCAACAAGTCCAGGTAGTCATCTAGGACCAGAAACACAAGAGAAAATTGATATTGAAGTAAGAAAACTTGTTGATGAAGGGTATGCTACAGCAAAAAGTATCTTAAAAAAGGAGAAAAAGAAGCTGGATTTATTAGCTAATGGGTTGCTGGAGTACGAGACTCTTACAGGAAGTGAAATAACTCAGGTATTATCAGGAAAACCTCTTAATAGAGANTTAGATGACTTTGATGAACCTGATGATAAGCAGAATAAGAACAGTGTAACTTCCATACCAAAAACTGGGACAACCGGTAGAAAAAAAGGTGGTGGTTTAAAGTCGCAGCCACAGTCATAGTTTCAAGTNAGCTCACCAATTAAATCATATTCAGAAGAGTTTTTTATNTTAACTTTNACACGATCGCCTACNCTGNGAGCGGTTTTGTTGTTGGGAACATANACTAATCCATCTATTTCTGGAGCATCAAAAATAGATCTGCAAAGCAATTGGTCGGGTTCCTCTTTNTCTACAACGCAACTGTATGTCTTGCCTACTTTTTCTTTAAGTTTCAGTTTGGAAATTTCTTGTGCTTTTTGCATAAAGCGGTTGTAACGATCCTCTTTGATATCATCATGAATTTGGTTTTCCATTAAGTTTGATCGTGCACCAGAAACATCTTCATATTTAAAGCAACCGACCCTATCAATTTTTGCTTCTTCAAGCCAATCTAGAAGAAATTTAAACTCACTTTCAGTTTCTCCAGGAAAACCTACAATAAAAGTTGATCGGATGCTTANGTCTGGATTTACTGAACGCCATTCTGAGATTTGTTCAAGNTCATGTACATGGTTCGATGGACGCACCATTCTTTTTAATACATCTGGGTGCGCGTGTTGAAANGGTACATCTAAATAAGGTAGAACAGTATTTTCATTCATTAGAGGTATTAATTTCTTTACGTNAGGATAAGGATAGATGTAGTGCAGTCNTACCCANACCCCAAGAGAGCTAAGTTCATTAACTAAATTGTAAATGTTAGTTTTAAGTTTTTTCCCATTTATCGATANTTCCTCATATTTTAAATCTAATCCGTAAGCTGAAGTATCTTGTGAAATCACAAGTAATTCTTTTGTACCCCTTTCAACTAATCTTTTTGCCTCTGATATTATAGAANTCATCGATCTNGATTTAAGAGATCCCCTCAATGATGGAATAATACAAAATGAGCATTTNTGATTACANCCCTCAGAGATTTTCAAATAACTATAATGTTTTGGTGTAAGCTTGACATAGGANGATGATGGCTTTGCTTCAAATGGATTGCTCTTTATGGGAACGTGCTCCGTAATTGANTCCAAGACTTCATTGAACTTTTGAGGNCCCGTTATNGTCATTACATTTGGATGAGACTCCAGTATAAACTCTGGTGTTGAGCCAAGACACCCAGTTACTATCACTTTTCCGTTTTCATTCAAGGCTTCACCAATAGCGTTTAAACTTTCGGCTTTTGCTGAGTCAAGAAACCCACACGTATTGACAACCACTGCATCGGCATTACCATAGGTCGGAGATATTCCGTAACCCAATTGTTGTAGTTTGTTGATTAAAACTTCGGAATCAACCAGTGCTTTGGGACAACCTAGACTTACTAAACCGATATTAGGGGAGTTTTTATCCATAATGTATTCAAATAAATGGTTTCAGCTTGGGGTTAAAAGGTCTTTCTCTAACAAAAGCGTCTCTTAACTTGTTATCTATCAGTACCTGCAGCTTGGTACCCTCAACAGCATACTCTACCTCAACAATACCAATAGCGACATTTGTATTGAACTCTGTTGAAAAAATTCCAGAAGTAACCTCTCCCACTTTTTTATTATTGAAAATAGGCCAGTGATCATGACAAAATGGTACCTTATCACCTTTTATATCAAAGTATCTCAAGACTTTTGAGGGTCCATTA
>NZSE01000063.1 GCA_002703515.1 Paracoccaceae bacterium
CTATTGTAGCCGCAATAATAATTAGTCTTTTTGGTGCATTTTACTTTGCATTTAATAGCAAAACCGATAGTAAGAAATTAAGGGCCTCATCTAAGCCAGTAATCTTAGTAATGCCAATTAAGTCTTCAGGTTTGTCTGAAAATCAAAAAGGCTTTGCAAATGGCGTTACTGAGAGCATGATAGCTACTCTTTCCGGTTATCAGGCAATAAAAGTATTGTCTAGTAGCACCAGCTTTCATGCTGAAAAAACAAAGATGATTAACAAAACAATTAAGGATGAGTTTGGGGTCAACTACATAATTCGGGGTTCAATGCAAGTAATGGGTAATAATGCGAGACTGAATCTAGAAATAACCGATCTCGACGCTTCAAAGGTATCAGTCTCTAAGAAAAAAGATTTTAAATTGGATGATATATTTAAAGTTCAAGATGAGCTCAGCAATGAAATTTTAACTACTCTGCAGATAAGTTTAGGCGTTGGCTCTGTGCAGGGAAGCAACTGGACTAAAGACTATAATTCCATGAAAGATTTTAATTTGTTTTTAAATTGGCGTGAGGAATGGCGCAAATTTACTAAGAGTGGTTATATTAATTCACTAAGAATGTTTGAGGAACTTAAGAGTTCTTACCCTGATGAGACAAGAGCAATTCTCGTACAAGAGGCGTGGCAATTGTATCAAAAACTTTTACTTGGGCTAAGTAAAAGTAAAGAAAAGGATATGGAAAGACTAAACTATAGTCTTGACAGAGCTATTGAAATAGATCCAGTTGCTCGTGATGCATTTGCTGCCAGATCTATAATTGGGCTTAGGATGTTAAATGGTAATTGTGAGGAGGCTCTGAGCGACATAGCCCAAGCAGAAGAAATAGGAAGCACAGTTGACACACTAACAATTGCTGGCACTGTCTATGAGCTTTGTGGTGATATTAAGAAAGGCATTGAAGCAAAGAGAAATGCGCTTCTGTTGATCCCTAATGACACTGGCTGGTTTATTACTAACAGTTTAGTGTTTTCTCTTTATAAAGATAATCAGATCGATGAAATTTATAAATTGCTTGGTGATGATATAGATGCTGAAGATATGCGGCCTACAGCTTTAGCTTTGTATGCATTTCTTGAATACGAGAAAGGTAACTTGAAGAGGGCAAAACAATACTATGAGAGAGCAAAAAAAAATAATTTCGAAAAGAAAAAATTTGAACGACAATTCAGACAGTTCAGGGAGTTCAATTCTCATCAAAAAGAGCTTTTAGAAACAACTCTTAAAGGACTAAGTATAATAGGTGATCTTAAATAGAGTAAGGTTTAAGTTGATAAAAAATTTCAAGCTTTTACGATCTGAATGTTTGTATTTTCTAAATATTTCATCTACTCTTTAAGTTCAAAATATAAATTAAATGTATTTCCAAAATGTCTCATAACTATGATGTAATATTAAATGGGTGTGGTCCCGTCGGCGGAATTGCTTCTTTGTTGCTGGCAAATAGGGGATTTAAGGTAGCGGTCATTGATTTAAATAAATCTCCTTACCCTCATCCTAGGGCAGTAGGTTTAAATGGCTACTCCATGAGTATAATAGAAACTGTTCTGAAAGATAGCTGGAAGGAATTTCAATTTACTTCTGCAGTTGAGGTTGGGTACGTAATGGGGATCACAAAAATGGATAAGCCATTTGGAAAAATGGAACCTCCAATTATTGAAGGAAAAGTACTCGATTTAGATAAGTACGGATTTTTAAATTGGTTTAATCAGCCGCAGCTCGAGAAATTACTCAGAATACAAATTAAGAAAAATAAAAATATAACGACATATTTTGGCACTGAGTCGCTTGTCCTATGGGAAGAGAAGAGTAGAAACTGTTTGCAGATCCAAAATACAGTATCTGGAAAAACAGAAACAATTACATCTAAATACTTGATTGGTGCGGATGGCGGGGGAAGCTTTGTTAGAAAGCAGATGGGAGCTAACTTAAAAACACTTGGGAAGGCTATATCTTTTCTGGTTGCCGATATNGAAGCACCAGCAAGCTCNTTGAAGGAGGGCATGCATTTCGATGCTGGGGGTTGGCAAATTATTGATCCCTCTGGAAAAAGGCCTACCACATTTATAAATATGACCGGCAAAAAGCACGGAACTTATAAAAATAATTTTAGGTTTGAGTTTGCCTTGAANGATGGTGAGAACTTTACGCAAATGCAATCTCCAGATTCCATTGAGAAATTAGTNGAACCATTTTTAAAGANGAATAGTTTTAAAATATTAAGATCTACNGTATACAAGTTCAATTCAATGATTTCCGAGATGTGGAGAGCAAATAATACCTTCACNATTGGNGATGCTACTCATCAAACTTCTCCATTTCTTGGTCAGGGNCTAAATCTNGGTATTAGAAATACCTTTAANTTAATTAAAAAAATTGATTTNGTGAANAAAGGAGTTTCGNAGGCNTCAATTTTGGACAAATATCAAGTCGAATGTTTTCCTGACTCTCAATTTATCATTAAGCAATCGCTTTTCATGGGCAATATGCTTTTCAATGTTAAGCCTCATATAAATTTTTTAAGAAGCATAATTTACTTTTTCAAGGGTGCAAGAGGTAGCCCGATTGATTTATTTCCCGCGTTTGTCCCAGAGACTATCACGGTTCCAAATGGATTTAAGCCTGGAAAAACAAATCAAAAAGGTTACCCAATGTATAACTTCATGACTAAAGAAGGGTTCCCAAGATCACTACGCGAATATAAGCCCTTTGAATACAGGGTGCTTTGCAACAATTCATCTGTTCAGATCGATAAGATGCTGAAAAATATAGACAAAGCAATTAAGCCACTATGTATCGTGCTTTCTGAAGGGTTAAATGGCGAAAAGACTTCAGATGACATTTTGGTTTGTGCTCCAAGAAAACAAGATAAAAAAATGCATAGAAAGCTATTCAACAAGGCAGATTACGTTCTGATGGCTCCCGGCTATACAATGTTGGGTACATACAATAATGGTGAGGAAAACAAACTGTTTGCCGACTATAAATCTCTTTTTGACTTAGTTGCACATTAATATTTAATCAGTAGCTCTAATGTCTTCTACCAGATGTTTAACGTTTGAAAGATCTCTATTGACCAGTGATTGCTGAGTTTCCTCATCAAATTTCTCATAAAAAGTNGCTGCAGCAGGTCCNTCAAGGTTTCTNATACCAGANTCTTTTACNGTGGGGCCCCATTGATTGTGTCCATTAGGTCCTAAACCACTTATTGAGTGTATTCTCTGCCCAAAGGATCTCGTAATTCTGTCACCGTCGGACATGTGTTCATGAACATGGCCATATGGATCATGCCAGTAATCATAAATATGAGACCCTAAAACATGTCTACCAACCCCCCAAGCAATCTCATATCTTTTTTCTTCAAATTCAGCTTTATTTTTCAGCTGCATATGTCCCCGCCAAACATCATCTAAATTAGATACTTCGAAGGATGCATGGCTTAACTGCGTTTGAATACCTTTCCCTTTTGGAGCCATTCTTGGATCCATATTAGACAGAATAAAAAAAGTATGATGGTCGGTAGGTGTTTCTCCTCTATCGCATCTAAAAAAACAAGCGTAAGTGGGCGAACCCTCTGCAAATGTACCCTCGTATAAAGGTGAAGGACCAGCTTCTTTGAGCTTATTAAACATTTCAGGATTGATTGCGTGGCCTTCTGCAGATTTTGGTGCCTCAAAAATTACGCTATCAGTTGGAAGGAATCCAAAAGTTTCAATCATAAATTTCATCAATTTATGGTGNTCTCCTACTGGTGCTGCTAAAACTACATGGCCTATTTTTATTACATCCGGTGGACCAGGATAAACAGTATTACTGCCGTCAGCTTCTCTATTTCCAGAAGTATCCTGTAATTTGTTTGGGTCTCGTTTATANAAATTTTTATTTCCATAGTTGTACTCTANTCTGTCTCTTGCAGAGGTTAAGACCTCTACACTCCTACCTGATACAGCTTCAACTAAAAAACCGCATACTGGATCAATAAATGACACTCTTTTACCTCCACACAATGATCCTTCAATTCCAGGTATTTCATGCACCTNGGTACATCCATCAATATTTTCCTCNAGGATTTTTAGGTCTTTTTCACTCTTCATTTGTAAAGCGAAACCCAAAAATTTTGCTGGTCCCCGGTGAGCTACATGACAAAACCCGTCTCCTTCCAAACCCCTAGAATATATTACGTTCTCGTCTTTATACATTATCTTCAATCCAAAGTCCTTTACCCAATCTTCATAGAGGTTCAAATCAGGTACTGAAAAGCGAACGTAAGCTACGTCCCATGCCTTAGTTAATGGCTCAATAGGCGGAAGTGACTCTGACCCTTCAAGATGTTCACCCTTACCTTCATTTATTGCCTCAAAAAGATGAAGATCTCTATCTACTAATTTTTCTTTTTCATCCATTTTTCGGTTCTCCTTTAGAAACTATAATTTGGTTATTTTTTTCTTTGGTTATCAAGCCATAAAGTGATTTCCCCTTACAAGGCCCTTCTTCGCATATTCCAGTTTTTGCATTAAACAAAGCTTGATGGTTCATACACTGAAGTAACTTTTTCCTTTTTTCCCACAGAAATGCTGGNTCACGACAGAGAGGTCTACCATCGTGAGGACATGAATTTATCCACGCCCTAACCTTACCTTCAAATCTTGTAATNAAAACTTTAAGACCATCAGCATTTTGGGGAAGATCGACCATTAGAGCGCCTAATTCGACTAATTCTTCAGACTTTATAATTGCAATAACGTTACTCATTTCTTAATCAAAAAATTGTTTGTCTCCAGGATTTGGTACTCTTAAAATATTTAATTGAGCGGCCAAACCAATATAGTGTGAAATCGCTAGAATGAATTCTATAAGTCCTTTTTTAGACCCAATCATATCGAGGGTTTCTTTATATGTGGTGTCAGAAACTCTGTAGGTTGCAAGATATTCTTTCGCAAATAAATAAGCTATTTTTAAGCGCTTTCCTGTATCTGTCTTCTCAAACGATGGGTCCCTTTCTGCAAGTAAATCATTCAAAATGTCTTGAGAAACACCATTTGCCAGNGCAGTTTGACNGTGTGCCCAGAATTCTACATTACTTTTNTAATGTACNGCNACAGTACATATAGCTATCGCTTTCATATCTGCAGGAGCATTTTTAGTATTTACTCTGATGGCAACGCCAATTTTATCCAAAGCGTCCGCCATTTCAGNATCTGTATACATCCAAGCATTAAANGGTCCTGGNAGTGCGCCATTTGATAGGGTTCCCACACCTCTTTTGGAAGACACTATAGAGTCAAAGATATCTTTTAACTCATCAGATAATTGATCACGATTTTTATAGTCCAACCTCGGTTTTTTGTTTTCATCAAGACCAGTGGTNTCCCATTTGCTCATAAACCTGTCCTTACTATTTTATTAGAAAGAGTCCCAATTTTTTCAATCTCAAGTTCAAATTCNTCACCTGGGGCTAGTTTTTTACCGGACTCTATCCCTGAACCGGTACCAACCGTCCCTGAACCGATAACCTCTCCGGGGTAAATTGTCTCTGATCTAGAAATGTGAGCAATTATATCAGAAAAAGAGTGATGCATATCTNTNCTATTACCACCGCCCCANACNCTCCCATTNACTCTTGCTTCCATGTTTAAANNAACAGGGTGATCAACTTCATCNGCNGTNAAAATAAAAGGGCCTAGAACATTGCCAGTATCGAAATCCTTGCTTTTTGCCGGGCCCATTTGACCAGGCATTTCTTTCATTTGTGCATCTCTNGCAGATATATCGTTTAAAATACTNTAGCCAAAAATATAATNTGACGCGTCTTCTTCTTTAATATCTCTCCCTTTTTTTCCAATAATAGCTGCTATTTCCAATTCTATATCTAAAAATTCGGAAAATGATGGCCATTTTATTTCTGCTTTATGACCAACAAAAGANAGTCTATTNCCTTTATAATAAATTGGCTGTTCATACCACACTGGAGGTATCTCATACTTTATACCTGAAAGCTTAGTAGCTTGTGCAAACGCATTTTTTAAATGATCTTCGAAAATTGAAAATGCTCTATATTGTAATGGTATTACAGGCGGGCGAAAAACTACTTCGTCAGCGGAGATAAAACAACTCTCATTACTTTGATCAAGCAGAAACGATACCTTCTCCAAAGCATTCTCGCCTTGTTCAATTAATCGTTGCATGTCTGTAAAGTCGAAATCGGTTATGCTAGCTTGATCAGCTGCCTTAGCGACATCAAGAAAAGTATCATTTTCAACTAAAACGATAACTTTAATTTCTTTTTTATGTTCAACTGTTCCTAATCTCAATATATTTTCCTAAACTTTAGGTATTTATTTTGAACTTTAACATTGCTAAAGTCAACGGGTCTGGCTAATCAAAAATCGAAATTGTTCAAACTTAAAAAAATGGCAAAAAATATATACTCACTTCCTCAAACAAACGGGATCAATTTCGCGGTTAAATATATAGAGATTGAAGGCCATAAGCACAGAGTTTCATTGGCCGGAAATAAAAAAGGAACACCTGTAATTTTAATGATGGGCGTATTTGAGGACAGTCTAGCAGACGCGCGTTGGCTAGTGTCTAACATGGTAATTAATGATAAAGAGAGTAAATTTTATTTCATAACTGTAACTGTGCCATTTCTAGAAGAGTACACAGTAATTAAAAAACACCCTACAATGACGGCCAAATATGACGGTTTTATACCTCCTAGCAAAATTATAAAAATGAGGGGAAAGGTGAAAATAGATCCTCGATTTGACTTAGAAAATTGTGCTCACACACTGAAAAAGATTATCTCTGTTGGATTAAAAATAAAGAGAGCTCATTTTGTGGGACATGATCGCGGATGTATAGTCATGGATAATATGCTTGCTCAGTACCCTGAGATGGCAATTTCTTATTCAAGAGGATCACAGGGCTGGACCAATTTCAAAGAAGAATGGACAAAACT
Source organism: Paracoccaceae bacterium (assembly GCA_002703515.1). Classification (GTDB taxonomy): domain Bacteria; phylum Pseudomonadota; class Alphaproteobacteria; order Rhodobacterales; family Rhodobacteraceae; genus CACIJG01. Next base: position 7,003 of record NZSE01000063.1, read on the forward strand.
GACTGAAGAGGGGATTTTTCTGGGTCCACCTCATCGAATTATGGCTACTAAAGCGTTTCCTAAACTTTTGAAAAGCGCAATTATGGGTGGTGCTCCTTTTGGATTTATTGCGCCCTCATTTTCTAAAGAGGCAGCAATAGCCAAAAAAGGGACAGAAATATCTGATAGATGGGAGGCAATTCAAAGAATGCCAAATCAATCTGATTATTTTTTTAAGCTGACAAGGCAAATATTTCGGCAGACCGATTTTCTTGATGAAGGAAGAAGGCGTTCCGATCGATCTCGAGGTTTTTGTATACTAGACACGGACTTTCCTATGATGCAATTTCAAGGATCCGATGAAATGCTTCTCGCAGAAAAAATTCCTGGTGCTAAAAAAATGCCATTTTATAGAAAAATTATGGGATTGATTGGATTTGGTAAAGTAACAGGGATTTTTAGACTTTTTAGATTGAGGTTTCCAACATATATTTTTGCTGATTTACCCGGCGATTTCGGAATAATATCAAATCATACTGGAGATCAACCCTATTGGGGTATTTGGAATTTTTGGCCAAATGAAATAGAGGACCTACTTCCAGGGGGAAAATTTCAAGATAGAGATGATCCAACATGGAAAAAAAACTGGAAGAAATTTGTTAAAACTAATTCTTCTAATAAATACTCAACTATAAAAACAAAGAAAGGGGCAAGATTTTCGAGATTTGTTATTATTAAAAATGCACTGCATTGGACCCATATCGAAAGACCTGAAAATGTTGCAGCAGCTTGTTTTGATTTTATAAAAGATAATGAAAAGTGATTAAAACTGCTCAAGCTTTTTTAAAACCACTAACCAAACTTGGTGAAATATTTTCTATGCTCGTGACAAGATTAGTATGATATTATATTTATGACCATGACCAAGTATGACACTTTGGTCGTTGGTTCGATCCCAACCGCCGGAGCCATCTTTTTTCAATAAAATCAATAACTTAATTTTTCTGCTGGCAGTTTTGCTGACAAACAAAAAAAACTGGCGGCAGGAAATCGAAAACTTCTGCTATTGA
>NZSE01000064.1 GCA_002703515.1 Paracoccaceae bacterium
AGAGTTTTCTCGTTGAATGATGCTGATTTCAAAGCCTTATTAATTTTTGTGTTGAATGCGGCCATCTCGCTACATCCGCTTGCATATGCACCCGAAGCAACAAATGAAACAAGAAATAATGTTCCTAAAATTTTCTTCATTATAAATCTCCTAATTTTCTGTAACACGTGAGATAGATCTGTTTTTTGAAAAACCAAGAGTAAAAAATATTTTTTTCTTTTTGTGAGGCAAAATGACACACATTGTTGCCATCTCTTCAAACCCACACATATTCATTATGGCAATAAGAAGGAGAAAAAAGATGAGTATTAGGAGAAAGTCGACCGTGGCGATGAAAGCGAAGGGACAATATCCGAGCGACAAAGATACCCTTCAAGATTCTGTTGAATTGATTTTTGGATCAAATATTGAACAAATGAAGGAAATGACTTCAAGAATGAAGGCAAGATTTTTTCAAGTAGCTATCGCTGGTGCTGTAGGATCGATCATTTTTTATTATTTGCTGCTAAATCACCACATTTAATGAGTGCTGGTGAAAAAAATTTATCTAAAGAACGAATGTCAGAACTAATTGAGTTAGCACTTAGTGATAAGGTAAGTTTTAATGCGATTAGGGGTGAATTTGGCCTCAGGGAAATAGAGGTGAAAAATGTTATGCGAAAAAACCTTAAACCTAAAAGTTACATAGCATGGCGAAAAAGAATATTCCGTAAAGGAAAATAGAGTTCGAGTTGAATATCGTTTGGTTCAAAAGAGATCTGAGAATGCTAGATCATGAGCCTCTCTCCGTAGCGGCTGAGGCTGGACAAATCCTTCCTTTATATATCCTTGAGCCTTGCCTTTGGAACCAACCCGATGTTTCATATCGGCACTATATCCATCTCCGACACTACCTTAGTCAATTAGAAGCAATGTTTGAAAGAAAAAGGTGCAAGCTTATTATTAAGGTCGGAGATGCGCTGACGATTTTGAGGTCCCTGGTAAGCAAACACAATATTGAAAGAATATACTCCCACCATGAGACGTGGAATAAGTTTACAAGAAATCGTGATAAAACTATCCGAGAGTGGGTTGCTGAAAACTCTGTAGATTGGATTGAATGCCAACAGAATGGAGTGGTAAAAAATTTAAAATGTCGCGATGGTTGGTCAACCCTTTGGCATAATTACATGCGAAAAAAGATATATGAAGTACCAAAAAAGATACACGGCATATCTGAGGACTCTGATAAATTACCTTCGCCTCAAGATCTAAATCTGGAATTCGATGGATTTAAACCGAACAGAGACTTTGGGACAACTGAACCAGAAATTGTTTTAAAAAGTTTTCTACATGAACGTGGTGAAAATTATCAGAGGGAAATGTCTGGGCCTTTGTTATCCGAAAAATCTTGCTCTAGACTTTCTACGCATATTGCGTATGGAACTATTTCCATCCGGACAATATTCCAGAAAACTGAAGAACAAGCTCAAAAAAATAAAGGTCTATTCGGTAGTACAAAGAGAAATTGGCAAGCCTCCTACAATTCTTTCCAAAAAAGACTTCGCTGGCATTGTCATTTTATCCAAAAATTAGAAGATTTAAAAAGCATAGAATGGAAAAACATACATCCAGTTTATAATAAGTTAAAAAGAGAAACCTCTCATTCTAAAAATTTTGAAAGATGGATGCGTGGAGAAACGGGGTTCCCTTTTGTTGATGCCTGCATGCGATCATTAATATCAACCGGATGGATTAACTTCCGAATGCGAGCAATGCTTGTTAGTTTTGCTAGTTACAATCTATGGATTGATTGGAGACCTACTTCTCTTTATCTGGCAAACCTATTCTCAGATTATGAGCCTGGAATTCATTATTCTCAAGTACAGATGCAGTCTGGTACCACGGGTATTAATACAATAAGGATTTATAATCCAATCAAGCAAGGCTTGGAACACGATCCTCAAGGAAAATTTATCAAAAAGTGGGTCCCTGAATTGAGAGATATACCTGTGGCAAATATTCATACTCCCTGGGAAACGCCAGAATTATTAGGTAATTATCCCAAACCAATAGTAGACGAGAAACGATCAAGGGTAAGCGCTTCCTCAAGAATTTATGAGCTCAAAAACTTAAAAACCGCAAGATACCAAGCGGAAGCTATTTGGAAAAAGATAGGTAGCAGAAGAACTTCTGAAAATGATTATCTTAAATCAAAAAAAAAGCACGCAGTGTTACAAAAAGAATTTGAGTTTTAATGTTTTCATTTCCTTGAGATGGACTATTTAATGCTTATGGNTCCGATAAGAAACAAGCTCTTGGCAATACTNTATGGCCTAGTATGCCANGGTATCTTTCTGATGGCCGGNGCCGTAATGTTTATTACCATCTTGACAGGCTTTCAGTTTTCAGCTGGATCCTTGGAAGGTCTAAGTGCAGTGGCTATNAATTTTTTATTGTTNATTCAGTTTCCTTTAGGTCACTCATTTTTTTTATCTAACCGTGGTATGAAGGCGTTAGAGATCTTTGCACCAAAAAGTTATGCAAAAACTCTCAGAACAACGGTTTACGCTACAATTGCTTCAATACAACTTATACTTTTATTTTCTCTTTGGAATTTTTCTGGAGTTTTTATTTGGCAAATTGAAAGTCCAGCGAACATAGTCATGATTATTCTTAACCTGCTTAGCTGGGCGTTATTGTCTATTTCATCGATCCAAGCAGGATATAAAGTTCAAACCGGTTCTTTAGGTTGGACATCTGTGTATCTCGGAAAGAAACCAGTTTTTCCAGACATGCCCACTCGTGGTCTTTTTTCAATAATAAGGCAACCTATTTATCTCTCTTTCAGTCTAGTACTTTGGACAAGTCCGGTGATGAGTTTAGACTTATTTATCGTNGCGTTATCCTACAGTATTTATTGCTATTTCGGCCCCATGTTGAAAGANAAAAGNTTTCAAAGAATTTACGGTAAAAGATTTTCAGAGTACCAAAAAANAGTACCTTACTATGTGCCATCTATTTTTCGACACATNGGACAAAATACATGGCGATGAAAATAATGAATAAGTTGAAAAATTTGTAAGGAACGATTACCTTATAATGGAATAAAAAGTTTATAAACGAAACTTTTAGAAAGGGAAGTTTTTGGACGATTATAGTGACTTTTCACCTGCTGCCATTCCAAGCAACGAAGTCCGAAGACTGGAAGCAGTTCGAAAAACGGGGGTAATGGATGTTGCTAACGAAGAACTGTTTTTAATCTACACAGAGCTAGCGAAAGAAATATCGAATATGCCTGTGAGCTATACTGGCCTCATAGATGAAGAAAGACAGTATATGTTGTGTCATGTTGGGCTATCAAAAGATCGTCCTGACAGCGCCCCNAGAGAAAGAACATTTTGCCAATTTGCTTTGAATAGTACTGACCCGATATTAGTGGAGGATTGTAGTAAGGACGATAGGTTTAAAAATCACCCCGTTGTCACTGGAGATCCATATGTAAAATTTTATGGGGGGTTCCCTTTAGTCACTCAAGGTGGATTAATATTAGGAACGCTTTGCGTTGTCGATACGGAGTTGGGTAAAAAACTCGACAACAATCAAATTACATTAATACAAAAGCTCGCAGCAAGACTGGCACATCAACTTGAAACGCAGGGTGATCAGAGAGAAATTACTGCATCTCGAGCAATTGATATGCTTAAAGTGGTAGATAAAAAACATCCTAATATGACCATTAAAGACACTATAAATTTCTTAACAATTATTGAAGGAAGACCTATAGACGAAGCAGGAAAACAAAACTTAATAAAATACGACTTGCTCGATGCATCTGGAGTGATGACTAAGAGAGCTAGGGAANTCCAAAGTGAATTAGATCTTGATCAGGGGATATTCAAAAGAATATCGATTAGTAAAGACCAAGCTGAAGCGAACCTCGATAACATGCTTTCTGAATTAGGAGATATATAAGTGTTTGCCGTTATTTATCAATTTAAGTTTCCCGGTGTTAGCGAAGCAAAGGTAGCNGCAGGTTTCTGTTCAGAGTCACTTGGTGGNAAAATTGCTGAGTATGATTTTCTGGGNTTAAATATACTTATTAGTAAAGATGGTGACCTAAATATTCATGTGAAATTTGAGGATGCTAAATCTTTGAAAAAGTTTGAAGATGACTCAGAAAAGCTTCTGGGCGATTTAAGGAATAGCTTCGTCTTTAAAGAAAACAAGGTGTCCGGTGTCTTTGCCTTTACTTATGAGAAAGAGGCAGTGGCTACGGATATTAAAATTGAAGGTGCTTCTGTAGTAAGAAACTAATANGANTCGGTATTATCTGAAGAAGAAGCGGATACTGCNNAAAAAACATATTAAATTGATACATTTTTCNAAATATGCTACNTTTGTTTACGCNACGTAAACATAATTTTTTTTANTGTTTAGTTTNAGTTACAAATATATATATTCAANTATNTTTTCTATAGATTANGAGCATGGTTAAAGAGAATGAAAGTCAAATGCGCAGAACTGATCCCTTCGGAGGGATAAGAGGTAGCGAAATAAATAATGAAAGTGGTAAAAAACTCACCCCTTTCGAAGTTGATCTTCAAGAGGCTNTGACTNGAATACAAAAATCACTCGATATTTGGGATGGAAAAATTGATCCAAGAAGAGCTGGAAATATTAGAGAGAGAATTAGACAAAAAACTCAGATGAAGAAGGAAACACCTTATAATTGGAAATCAGTTAAAGAGTACGATCGTTCATTAGTAGATATTTATCTTCGNTGGTCAAANAAGACGATCAGAAGTCAAAAAAATGTACCAGAAAAACAAGTAAGAGTTGCTTTGGTTGGGTTACTAGCTTTTTACAAAAAAATAAATGTTACTTCCCCAGATCTTTCACATCCCGACATAATCCGCTGTTTTAANACAACTGCTAAGAACTACGGGNTAGAAGTGTTAGAAATACCTATTGATTTAGCATTTGATCCGGAACGACANATAGATCCATTTGCCGGGGTAAGAGGTAATAATGCTTTAAGTAAAAATCAATTCAAGAAAGATTTGGATGTAGCAGTAGAAGAATTAGACTTTTCGATAGGGTATATGGATCAACTAGACGTACCANCGTATAGAAAAGAATACAGATATAAAAAAAGGAAGCCAAAGTTTGTCAAGAGAAGTTTNAAAACGTCTGACTCATATTACCAAGTAGATCTGTGGTGGCCTGGAGGCCCTTTACAATCCCTTAATAATGTCCCGGTCAATAAAGCAAGAATGGCACTAGTGTCAATGAGAAGTTTTTTTGAAAAAATAGATATACAAAATCCTGATTTCAATGATGAAACCGTTCAATCCTTATATACGAAAACTCGTGAAAGAACNGAACCAAAAGACCTTNCTAACAACAATCCTGAAATTAAATCNATAGAAAAAGGAGGGACTAGTTACTGGTCAAATCTTACCCATCGGTGGGTGAAAGGTAAATTAGACAAAAAAAGTGGCAGATTTGTAGCTCCTGAAAAAGGACTATGAATATTTTNAAAAGTCCCTAAACTNGACTATATTGTGTACTTACCTAGTTTTATTTTCTGTTTTAATAGATTTCTAAATTAGTGAGGAAAATANCTGAGACTAATAGCACAAATAATAATTTTTGNACTTGGCGCATGGGCAATATTTGCTGGGATTTGTGCATTGCTAGGTTACACTTTCTACTTTCCCTTTGAGTTTGCTAAGACATTAGAAAATATCCCTTTTCACCGGTGGCAGATTGTGCGTGTTAGTGTCTTTCTAACCTTCGGGTATTTGGCTATANGGCATTTTTTATTGGGGAATGAAAAACTCTACCCGGTGCAATTCCTTGATATATATTTAAAATTCTTAGGAGGTTCGGGCCTGATTATTTATTATCAGNAGGGAATAACTGAATATCGAGAGTATGCAACTCTTGGTGTTTTTATTGTAGCAGCCTTATTTTCCCATTTTCTAGCGAGACCAGAATATAAAAAGATTTTTTTCAAAAGATAAAAAATCCATTGAAGATTAGTTGAAAAATAATACTATCTGATTCAAAATCATATATAGGCTAGTTTGTTAGTCAGAGAAATAGATCTGATAAAAGTATACCGAATAGGTAAGATTAATAGCTTCTATAAGTTGAAAAAGTAAAAAAGAAAGGTTGTAAATGGCTAGTGTAAACAGAAGACTAACATCTATTTTGGCAACCGATTGTGTTGGTTTTNGTAGTCTAATGGAAAAAGATGAAGAAAAGACACTAGAAAATTTAAAAGCCTGTCGCTCCATAATAGATCCGTATATTGAAGAATTTGGTGGAAAAATATTTTATACCGCTGGGGACTCTGTAATAGCTGAATTTGCGAGTCCTGTATCCTGTGTCAATGCTGCGATAAACTTTCAAAAAGCTATTGATGAAAGAAATAAAGTCACTGAAGAAAGTTCAATCATGACATGGCGAGTGGGAGTACATATGGACGATGTTATCGTTGAAAAGGACAACATATATGGTAGTGGTGTTAATATAGCTGCTCGATTGGAGGCGGCGTGTACTCCGGGCCAAATACTTGTTTCCTCAACAGTTAAGGATCAAGTTGACAATAAAATAGAATTCTCAGTTGAAGATGCGGGAACCAAAGCACTAAAAAATATTTCCGATAGCTATCAAACTTACGGTATTTCTCCTACAGGTGGAAAAGTAGAGAAAACAGATGGGAAGAGCTATGCAAAAAAAGAGTCTGAGAAAAATTATAAGCCAAAGCTAGCAGTCATGCCGTTCTCGAATGCTAGTAATGATGAAGATAGTGGGTATCTAGTGGATGGAATTGTAGAAGACTTGATAACCGAATTTTCAATGATAAGAGAATTAGAACTAGTTTCTCGACAATCATGTTTCGACTTTAGAGATAACGATATGGATCTTAAAGCATTCTGCGAAAAGTTTGGAGTTGATTATGTTGTTGTAGGAAGTATTCGGTCATCGGGTAAAAGGGTAAGGATCTCTGTAGAATTGTCTGACGCTAAAGATGATAGTCAGATTTGGAGCCAAAAGTTTGATAAAATCATCGAAGATATCTTTGATGTACAAGATGAGATAGTTAGACAAATCTCAGGAAAACTTCTGGGAGAAATTGAATTATCTAGCTTGGAAAGAGCTCAACGAAAACCCACTGAAAATTTGTCTTCTTACGAATTACTTTTAAAGGGGAAGGTTTTACACCACAAAATACAAAAAGACGCATTGCGTAATGCGTTAACCACTTTCGATGAGGCGATAAAAGCTGACGAGACAAACGGCCAGGCTTATGCTTGGAAAGCCTGTGCTCTTGGACAGGGCATGAGTAGGGGATTCATCGAGGGTGATATGGCTGAAATATGGAGTGAAGCGGAAGGATGTCTCAAAAAGGCACATGAACTTAATGACAATGATTTTGAGGTCCATCGTTTGATGGCTGAAGTTAATTTATCTGGTAAAAATTTTAGAGTAGCGGAAAGACATGCTACCAAGGCATATAAAATGGTTCCCAATGACCCACGAGTTTTATCAGTTTATGGGGAGGTATCATTGCGATTAGGAAAGATCGATCAAGGCTTAGATGCATTGAAACTAGCATTGGAGATTGACCCTATTGCACAAGGTAAAACAAATTCTGACTCCAGAACATCTCCAGTATTGTTCGGTGAGTATTTGGCTAGAAATAAAGATAATTGTCTGCAGTTAGTGGAAAAATTAGAAGATATAGACACTAAATCATGGCTTTTAACAGCAAAGCTCTGCAGTGATGAAGAACACGATATAACAGAAGAAGATTGGTATAAACGCGGAAAAGAGGAGTTTAAGGATAAAGATTGGGCAGCTGAAGTTGATAGCTTTCGGCTGAATAATGATGGTGCAAAAGAGTCGCTAATAGAGTTTGCTGCAAG
>NZSE01000001.1 GCA_002703515.1 Paracoccaceae bacterium
ATGGCCGATGCAGCATATGAAATTTTAAGTAAAGATCCAAAATCTTGTACAGGTAATTTTTTCATTGATGAGGTTGTTTTGAGAAACGCAGGCGAAACTGATTTTGAAAAATATCGTATTTCAGATAATGAACTAATTAGAGATTTTTTTGTTCCCGATGATGTGGCAAACGAATTACCAACAAAAACAGTTACTATCTATAAATGATTTAACGATGTATCTTCTAAAGAGTGTTCTATGACTATTATAAATTCAGTTTTAATTGCTAATAGAGGCGAAATAGCAATTAGGATTTCTAAGACCTTAAACGAGATGGGGATAAAGGCTTACGGAATTTATAGTAAGGATGACAGTTCAAGCACACATCTTTCGTATTGTTCTGAAGTATTTGAATTAAACGGTGTGGGGCCTAGTGCGTACCTAAACATTAACGAGATTATTTCAATCGCAAAAAGTAAAAAAATTAAGGCTGTACATCCCGGATATGGTTTTTTAAGTGAAAACCATCTATTTGCTGCCGATTGTATGAAGAATGACATTATTTTTATCGGGCCAAATGAAAAAATATTAAAAAATTTTGGTGATAAAGAAAAAGCAAAAAAATTGGCTCAAAAATTAGGTATTCCTATATGTGCGTCATTGGGGCCAATAAAGAATAACTCTGATATTCAAAATTTTTTTAATGAAATAAAAAAAGATAAAATAATATTAAAAGCAAATTTTGGTGGTGGGGGAAGAGGATCTAGAATAATACACGAAAAAGATGATTTTTCTGAAGTGCTATCTTTAGTAAAGGAGGAAGCAAAGTCATTTTCTGGCTCTAATTTGATTTTTGCGGAAGAAGTAATTGAAGAGGCTAGACATATTGAGGTTCAAATTTTGGGTGATGGACATTCGTGTATTCACCTCTTCGAACGAGATTGTTCCTTTCAAAGAAATTTTCAAAAATTTATCGAATTTTGTCCTGCACCAAATCTTTCAAGCCAAACTAAAGATAGGCTATATAATTATGCAATTAGATTGTGTGAAAGTGTTTCTTACAAAGGGTTGGGTACAGTTGAATTTTTGGTCGACAAAAATGAAAAAATTTATTTTATGGAAGTTAATCCAAGAGTGCAGGTAGAACATACTATCACAGAAGAATTTACTGGAATTGATCTTATACGATCCCAAATCAGCGTTTTTAATGGAAAATCTCTAAGGGATCAGAATATCAAAGAGGGTATTGTTTTAGGAAAGCGTGCCTCAATACAAGCTAGGCTTAATATGGAAAGCTATGATAAAAAAAACCAACTTATTCCGACAACTGGAACTATAAAAGAGTATGATATTGTATCCGGTCCTGGAATACGGATTGATGGTGCAGGAAGAGTTGGATTTGAAAATAATGGCCTCTATGACTCTTTGCTTGCTAAAGTTATTGCTACTAGTGAATATGGTTTGGATGAAGCTGTGAGAAAGCTAGATTTTACTTTGAGAATGTCCAGTATATCGGGAGTAGAGACAAATAAAAATTTAATCAGCGAAATATTGCGCCAGGAACTCCCTCAAACCGGGTTGGTAAACATTTCTACAATTGATAACAATATCGAAGTTTATCTTCAAAAACTAACTAGAGGCTCCCAAAAAACAGTTAAAGAGGATAATAAATATGAAGTTCCTAACAAACCTCTAATAGATAGCGCTTTAACAGAAAACACAATTCAATCTGAGCTTGTTGGTACAGTAATAGACATAAAAGTGGTGCCTAATAAAAATGTTAAGCGAGGAGACACTGTCCTAGTTCAGGAATCTATGAAAATGCATCACCCTATTAAAGCCTTTGATAATGGATATATCTCGAACTTTTTTGTAGATATTGGAGATACCGTTTCAACAGGATCACCTCTTTTTGAATTCATTCCTGATAAGAAGAATAGCCAAAAACTGCTAGAGAAAGACCAATCAAAAAAGTCAAAAAAAATGAGAAGTGATCTTCTTGATCTTATGGAAAGAAGAAAACTTACAATGGATAAAAGTAGGTCTACAGCGGTTAAAAAAAGAAAAAAAATTGGGAAAAGAACTGCTAGAGAAAATATCAAGTCTTTAATTGATAACAATGAGTTTTTTGAGTACGGAGATCTGGTCTATGCAGCGCAACGATCAAGAAGATCGCTTGATGACCTGATAAAAAATACCCCTGCTGATGGGTTAATTACAGGTTTAAGCTATGTTAACTCTGATATATTTGACAAAGAAAAAACTAAGACTGCAATTATGCACTATGACTATATGGTTCTAGCAGGAACGCAGGGTGTAAATAATCATAAAAAGCTAGATAGAATGATTGATGTTATTAAAGGTTTAAAAGTTCCTTTAATATTTTTTTGCGAAGGGGGAGGAGGTAGACCAGGAGATGTCGATGCGGGAGATCAAAATATTGCTGGTTTAAATATTCCTTCTTTTCATGATTTTGCACGTCTATCTGGAGAAGTGCCGTTAGTAGGAATTGGTTCAGGAAGACTTTTCGCGGGTAATGCTGCTTTATTGGGTTGTTGTGATGTAATAATCGGTACAAGAGATCTTAATCTCGGTATGGGAGGTCCAGCAATGATCGAGGGAGGAGGATTGGGCGTATACAAACCTGAAGAGGTTGGTCCAACTAGTGTTCAATATCCCAATGGAGTAATCGATATTTTAGTTGATAAGGAGGATGATGCTGTCGTAATAGCAAAAAAATATTTGTCATATTTTCAGGGAACCCTAGGATCTTGGGAAGCTCCTAAAGTAGAAAATTTGAGACATGTTATTCCTGAAAACAGGCTAGAGGTTTATGACATTCGTGAGGTCATTGATAATATAGCTGATATAGGCTCTGTATTGGAAATAAAGGCTGGTTTTGCAAAGGGAATGTTCACGGGATTCATAAGAGTGAAAGGAAAGCCATTGGGTTTAATTGCAAATAATCCACTATTCTTAGCTGGCGCGATAGATAGTGATGGAGCAGATAAGGCCTCTAGATTTATAAAAATATGTGAAAACTATAATATTCCTATATTAAGTCTTTGTGATACGCCTGGCATGATGGTAGGTCCAGAAATTGAAGAGACAGGCCTTGTACGCCATTGTTGCCGTTTATTTTTAGCAGGAGCTAATGTAACGGTGCCAATGATGACCATTGTCTTAAGAAAAGCTTATGGCCTTGGAGCACAAGCTATGGCTGGAGGTAGTTTTATGGCACCACAATTTGTTGTGGGATGGCCAACTGCTGAGATTGGAGCTATGGGTTTGGAAGGCGCTGTTAAGTTAGGGTATAGGAAAGAACTAGAAGCAGAAAGTAATGAAGAGAAGAAGGAAAAGCTTTTTAAAAAATTGGTTGATGATCTCTATGAAAAAGGAAAGGCGATTAATGCCGCAAGCTTGTTAGAATTTGATACAGTTCTAGACCCGATAGAATCCCGTGATTGGATATCTATGGTAGTAGAAAGTCCTATTGACAATGCTGTAAAAATTTCAAAAAACAGATACATAGATTCCTGGTAATTAAGGTTGCACATATAGGAAAAAGAAAAAAATGAGCAGAAATGATCAAGAATTAATAGCTCCTTTGGAAAAACATAAGTTCAATACCGATAATCTCAAAACTTGGATGGAGTCTAATGACATAGAGAGTAAGGGATTGAAAGTACAGCAGTTTCAAGGAGGAATGTCTAACCCAACGTTTTTTCTTGAGAGTGAAAACAATAAATACGTCTTAAGGAAAAAGCCTCCAGGAAAACTGTTGCCAAAGGCACATGCCGTTGACAGAGAATTTAAAGTAATGGACGCTCTTGGAAAAATAGATTTCCCTGTGCCTAAAATGCTTGGTTTTTGTGATAACCAGGACGTCATAGGTACTGAGTTTTTTATAATGGATTATATAGACGGCAGAATAATTACAACTCCAGAAATAAATGGATTCTCAAAAAGCGAAAGAAATACCATCTGCGTATCTTTAGCTGAGACGCTAGCAAAGCTGCACAAAGTAGATTACAGATCTATTGGTCTCGAATCTTTTGGGAGACCAGAAGGTTATATTCAGCGTCAAATAAAATTATGGTCTGATCAATTCCAAAGATCAAAGGAAGATATTACCGTAGAGGCTAACTTCGAAGAAATGGATTTACTTAGTATATGGCTTAAAGAAAACTCTCTCATAGAAGATGAATTTGCTATTGCCCACGGTGACTACCGATTAGGTAATACAATAATTGATAAAAATAACTCAACAGTGATTGGAGTGCTTGATTGGGAATTATCTACATTGGGGCACCCTTTAGCTGACCTGGGTTATTATTGTATTCCTTACAGATATGGGTTTGATGCTTTAAATCTAAAACAATTGGGTATACCTTCTGAAAATGAATTTCTTGAGTTATATATGAAGTTTTCAGGTAGAAGCTCAATTCCAAATTGGCCTCTGTTTTTATCATTCGCTCTTTTTCGTAGCGCAGCGATTATTTTTGGTGTCGCTGCTAGAACCCTACTAGGAAATGTTAGCTCAGAGAGCTCTAATGTCTATGAGCAAATAAAAAGAGCAGAGGATATGGCTCGAATTGGCTATGATATCTGTTCCAACTCTTAAATAGTTTTGTAACTCAAAGTGGTGGCCAACAAGTTTGGGGTAGGTTGTTATCTCTTTGATATAGGCCTATTGCCCGCCTTGTTTTGTGACCAATAAGACCGTCAACGCCACCTGTATCATATTTTTTTGATAGCTTTTCTTGTAGGCCTATTATTTCATTTTTTGTAAATTTTTTGGTTGTTTTCCAATTTTTAAAGAAATCGTGGTTGTTATATTTAATTTTGTCTGCGATGAATCCAACTGATAAAGCATATAAATCAGAGTTATTGTATTCTTTAAGTACATAAAAGTTCTTACTTACTAAATAAATAGGGCCATATATACCTGCCGGAAACATTAGGCTGTATGACTCATTTAGACCATCTTGAGGAAATTCTTTTCCTTTAAATCTTGATGCTCCAAGCTTTTTCCACTGGCTCAAACTTCTTGAATGATCTGGTCCCTCTAAGTAACAACTAATGCTCTTTGATAGTCGAACTTCGTAGCCCCATTCTAAATTATTATTCCATCCAAACTGATTTAAATAGTTTGCAATGGACGCCAATGTGTCAGATTGGCTTCTCCATATGTCTATATTTCCATTATCATCGTAATCTACTGCGTATTTAACAAGAGTAGAAGGTAGAAACTGAGGTTGCCCGAGAGCGCCCGCTTTTGAAGCCTTTAGTTCTTTAATGTTAATTTTATTTACTATTGCAAAATCAATAAGATAAAGAAGTTCATTCAAGTAAAATTGTCTATTTTTTGATGAAAAACTGAGTAAAGAAAGTACTTGCAACCCGTCTAGTCTTGGCATAACTCTTCCAAAGAATGTTTCGTTGGCCCATATTGCAAGTAAAAAATGTCTATCTACTTTGTATATTTTTTCGATATTTTCTAATATTTTTTGTAGGCTTCTCACATTTTCTTTTCCTACTTTAGTTTTATCTAAAATTAGTTTTTTGTTGAAATACTTAGCGGGTTCAGAAAACTCAGCTTGCTCATTTTCATTTAGTATTTTCTTTAATTTTATTACCGAGCCTAATTTGTCTTTAAGATGAGTATCAATTTCATCAATAATTTTGTGATTATTAAATTTATCATTGAGCTTTGGTAACAAAAACTTATCTAGCCAATATTCATATACTTTTGTACTCTGCGAAAAAATAGGTAAGGGTAAGGATATTAATAGTAGCGACAAAATAATTTTGAAAATGTTTTTCAAGATGACAATCTATTTATAATTTCATTGCTTTCTTGCCATAATCGATCTGCAACATCCCAGTTTAGCGCTTCTTTTGAGGGTTTTGTTTCACTTTTGTTTGCAAAATACCTACCAGAGAGGTCTTGTACGGTCTTGTTGGTTGCTAAATAAATAAGAGTATCTGCGCCCTCCTCAGGAGATATGCCTTTATATTTTAGAACTAATTTAACTATAAACTGTAAAATTCCTTTCTGATCTTGAGCAATATTCGTTTTAACAATTCCAGGGTGTACACAATTTACAGAAATATTTTTATTTTCAAGTTTTTTTGATAGTCTCAGTGTAAATAATAAATTACACAATTTTGATCTTGAATAACGCTCGTACCAACTTCTTGAATTGCTACTGTCCAAATCATTGAAATCCAAGACTGCACGTTGATGAGCACTGCTCCCTACGTTTATTATTCTGCTACCTGAATGCATCAAATTTTTTTCGAGAAAACTATTTGTAAGATAAAAGGGACCTAGATGGTTCGTTGCAAAGACTTTTTCAATTCCCATGCTATTAAAAGATTTTTTAAACAAAATAGTTCCTGCATTATTGATTAGGCAATGTATTTTTATTTTAGAGTTGCTAATAGCATTCACAGTTTCATCGATTTCAGAAGGCTCAGATAAATCACATTTCAAGAAAGTTATCTTTTCGTTGTCATAAAATGTTTTAAGTTCATGTTTTACGGCGTCTAATTTTTTTTTATTTCGATAGGTAACAAAAAGACGGTGTTTCATAGCTAATAAGGATTTTGCTGCTGATAGCCCAATTCCATCAGTTCCTCCCGTAAGAAATATATTTTGCACAAATCTTCCCTTAAAAAAACTTCAATCCAATCAATAGCTTTCTTTTAAGCAATAAGCAGCATTATAGCTCTTCAATGTTCAAATGATAATAAGAGCATTTATTTTACGCAACGTAAGCCTTGTAATATTGAACGCAATGCATTAGTTCACTTAAAATTAGGAGAACTTTATGATACAGGCTTGGTCAAATCAAGTTATAAAAAATAGAATTTCTATACTTGTAATAACAGTTTTACTGGTTGCAGCATCTATTTTTTCTATATCAAAAAATCCTATAGGGGTTAACAATTCAAACGAAATGTGGTTTCTAGAAGGCGATCCAACGCTCTTAGCTCATGATAAGATGAGAGATCTATTTGGAAGCACTGAATCCCTAGTTGTAGGTATAGAAGCTAGACCAGGAGATAAAGATCTTTTTCAACTTCAAACTATTAAAATGATTGAAGAAATTCATGCAATGTTAGAAGAACATGAGGTAGTTGAAAAGGTTGATAGTCTAGCTAGATATCAGAGGACATATAACCGAGATGGGATTGTTGCTACTGACTATATTTTTGAGGATATTGAAAGTCTAGAAGATAACTTGGATCAATTAGACACTGCTAGGATCGCCATGGTGGATGAAAACCTAGCCTTAGACACCCTTATAAGCAAAGATTTTAGACATACGAGAATAATTGCAAGAACCGAGTATATTGTAAACGGACTTGATCACAAACTTAAGGTCGTGACGGATCTACGTAATTTTATAAACGAGATGGGTTATTTGGAAGAGGGATATAATATAAAGTTTGGTGGACAACCCGTGTTAAATGAGCGTTTTACAGTAATCAGTAACTCTGATGCCGCTTGGTTAAACCCCACTGTTGCTGCCATAATGATGATTGTTTTAGGCCTTGTTTTTAGATCTTTGACCGGCATTTTGGCGCCCTGGATCGTTATTGGGACAGCAGTCACAATAATGACTGGATTGCAAGCGTATCTTGGCTACAACATAACTCCAGTAAATCAAGCTTTAATTCCTATCACAATGTTGTTAGGTATGGCTTGCACGGTTCACGTAATGTCTGAGTTTTATAGCTTGAGAACTCTTTCCGAGCTCACAGCTTTAGACGCATCAAAAGAATTGATTAAAAACCTTTTTAAACCAATATTTTTTACGCAATTCACCACTTCAATTGGATTTGCTGCGCTTTATGTAACAAAATTATCCCCTGTGCGTGAGTTTTCCTTGCTAGCAACAATACTACCAATGATTATTTTTATATTGTCAATGACCGCGTTGCCTGCTGCTCTATCTTTTTTAAGCAGGCTTTCTTCAGCTACAAAGAAAGCTTACGACAATGACTGGCTTACACGTGTGACCTCTAGTCTTCCGAATTTTTCCTACAACAATAGATTTAGTATTTTAGCGGTGGGGCTATTGTTTATTTCTGTGAGCTTTTTCAGTGCAACCTACATTAAAGTTGATACAAATATTTTTAAATTTTTTAAGAGTGACCTCAAAATATCAGAAGACTTGAGGTATTTTGATAAAGAATTCAAGGGATCATCGAATATTGATATGATGCTAGACTCTGAATCAGAAGAGGGGATTAAAGAGCCTGGATTTCTCGTAAAGCTTGACGCTCTTGAGGCTTTTCTAGAAAAACAAGATAAGTCAGGGAAGATAGTTGGTTATCTTGACCAACTCAAGCAAATAAGGAAGGCATTTTCAGACAATAAACAAGAGTTTTACAAAATACCGGATAGTAAATCTATGACTAGCCAGCTATTGTTATTGTTTGAAAACTCCGGTCCTGATGATGACCTGTCAGATATAAAGGATTTTGATGAACAGTTCACAAGAATAACTTTACCGACAATTAATATGGATGCTAGCGAATATAATCAGTTTCTGGATGATATGATGCAAACAATAAATAAAGATTTTCCAGACTTAAATGTTACGCCTACGGGTCCAATGGTAATGTTTCAAGCTCAAAATGAGTACACTGATAAAGGTATTAGCCAATCATTCATGCTTTCATTAACCTTTATAAGTGTTGTTCTCTTTATTATCTTTTGGTCTATTAAACATGGAGCTATTGCAGTGTTTCCAGCAGTGGTTCCGATTGTTTTTGCTGGTGGGTGTTTTGCAATGTTGGGTAAAGATTTAAATTTAGGATCATTAATAGTGGGAGCCATGACAATGGGTATCGCAATAGACGACTGCATTCATGTTGTAAGTAGATATAAGCTGGCGAGATCTCAAGGAAGTTCAGTAGAACACTCAATAAAGAGAGCTATGACAGAATCGGGAAGGGCGATTATAACCACTTCATTGGCGCTTGTTGTTGGGTTTAGTACTTTTTTGTTCGCTCGATTAGTTCCTATGATTGATATCGGATGGCTCACAACTGTGATTTTTACGTTGGCATTGTTAGGGTGCCTATTGTTTATACCTGCGCTACTCTTTATATTCGAAAAAGAAGAAGAACTAACCTAAGCTTTGAGGCTATTAAATAAATGAACTTCAAAACGATATTTCCAAAATACTTCCTGTTTTTCATTATTTTTCTTTTCCCAAATGTATCTGTGCCTATGTCCGCTTACGAGATCATGAAAAAAGTTGATCAAAGGTATACAGGAGAAACTATAGAGCAGACATCTACTCTTGTTTTGATTGATAAGAAAAATAGAAAAAGAGAGAGAAAGCTAAAGGGTTTTACGAAAGAAGTTTCAGACGGAACAAAAAGCATCTCTTTCTTCTTAAGTCCTTCCGATGTGAAGAATACCTCCTATTTGTCTTACAACTGGGATGATCCCTCAAAGGATAATGATTCCTGGTTGTATCTTCCAAGTCTTCAAAAAACTAATAGGATTTCTGGTGGAGATCGGTCTAATTCTTTTATGGGTAGTGATTTTACATATGCTGATTTAGATGGAGTGGAAATTGAAGACTATACTTACAAAATTGTAAAAGATAGTGATGTAGTTGATGGTGCAGATTGTTGGGTAATTGAGGCTACACCAAAATCAAAAGATGTAATAAA